>JBOIGD010000063.1:0-26366 GCA_050742615.1 Casimicrobiaceae bacterium
GCCTGCGATTCGGTCAGGTTCATCGTTCCGGTCCAGGCGCCGGAGACCATCTTGTCGAGGAACATCGCCTTCAGCGCATCGGTGCCGCAGAGCTCCAGCGCCTCGATCGCGCCCTGCGTCAGCAGCGGGCACAAGGCGAAGGCCATGTTGGCGCCGTGCCACATCTCCTCGACCGCCGTCGCGACGAGCTGCGGCAGGCCCTGGCCGCCGTGCTCGGGATTCTTGGTGAGCCCGTTCCAGCCATTGTCGGCAAAGCGGCGATACGCCTCCTTGAAGCCGGCCGGCGTCGTGACCTTGCCGCCTTCGTGCCACTGTGCGCCCTCGCGGTCGCCGGCAGCGTTCAACGGGTCGAGCACCTCGGTCGCGAATTTCGACGCTTCCTCGAGGATCGCGTCGACGGTGTCGGAAGTTGCATCCTCGAAGCCGGGCAGCTTGCTTACCTGGTCGAGGCCGGCCAGCTCGTGCAGGACGAAGCGGATTTCCTTCAGCGGCGCGTGATAGGCGCTCATCGGTGGACGCCGACCTTCAGCCAAGCTCGGCGGTCAGCGCGGGAACGATCTCGAACAAATCGCCGACCAGGCCGTAGTCGGCGATCTGGAATATCGGCGCTTCGGCGTCCTTGTTGATGGCGACGATCACCTTGCTGTCCTTCATCCCGGCGAGATGCTGGATCGCCCCCGAGATGCCGATCGCGATGTAGAGGTCCGGCGCGACGATCTTGCCGGTCTGCCCGACCTGGTAGTCGTTGGGCACGTATCCCGCATCGACCGCCGCGCGCGACGCGCCGATCGCCGCATGCATCTTGTCGGCCAGCGCCTCGAGCATCTTGAAGTTCTCGCCGTTTTGCATGCCGCGGCCGCCGGAGATGACGATGCGGGCGCTGGTCAGCTCGGGGCGGTCGGACTTGGTGAGCTCCTGGCTGAGCACTCGAGTGAGCCCCGCATCGGCCGGCGCCGCGACGCTCTCGACCGGCGCATCACCGCCGGTCGCCGCCGCCGGATCGAAGCCGGTCGTCCGCACCGTGATGACTTTTTTCGCGTCCTTCGACTGCACGGTCGCAAAGGCATTGCCGGCATAGATCGGCCGCACGAAGGTGTCCGCCGATTCGACAGTGACGATGTCGGAAATCTGCGCGACGTCGAGCAGCGCCGCAATCCGGGGTGCCAGGTTCTTGCCGAAGCCCGTCGCCGGCAACACGATGTGCGAATACGGACCCGCCAGCGCGACGACCAGCGCGGCGAGATTCTCCGCGGTCTGCGCGGCGAGCTGCGCCGCGTCGGCGTGCAGCACCTTGACGACGCCGGCGACTTGCGCCGCAGCCCTGGCCGCGCCGGCAGCGTTGTGTCCCGCGACCAACAGGTGGACGTCGTTGCCGATCATCCGCGCCGCGGCTACCGTGTTCAGCGTCGCGCTCTTCAGCGCGCCGTGGTCGTGCTCGGCGACGACGAGGATCATCAGATCACCTTGGCCTCGTTGCGCAGCTTTGCCACCAGCTCCTTGACGTCGGCCACCCGGCGGCCGCCCTTGCGCTTCGGCGGCTCGACGACCTTGAGCGTGGCCAGGCGCGGTGTGACGTCGACGCCGAGCGCGTCCGGGGTCGTCGTCTCGAGCGGCTTTTTCTTCGCCTTCATGATGTTGGGCAAGGTGGCATAGCGCGGCTCGTTCAGGCGCAGATCGGTGGTGACGACCGCCGGCAACTTCATCGCGACCGTCTCCATGCCGCCGTCGATCTCGCGCCTGACCGTCACGATGTCGCCGGCGATATCGACCTTGGAGGCGAACGTCGCCTGCCCCCAGCCCAGCAGCGCCGCGAGCATCTGTCCGGTCTGGTTGGCGTCGTCGTCGATCGCCTGCTTGCCCAGGATCACCAGCTGCGGCGTCTCCCGCGTGACCAGAGCGCGCAAGAGCTTGGCCACGGCGAGAGGTTGCAGCTCGATCGCGGTCTCGACCAGGATCGCGCGATCGGCGCCCAGCGCCAGCGCGTTGCGCAAGGTTTCCTGGCATGCGGCGATGCCGCAGGAGACCACGATGATTTCGCCGGCGATGCCCTTTTCCTTCAGCCGCACCGCTTCCTCGACGGCGATCTCGTCGAACGGATTCATCGACATCTTGACGTTGGCGACGTCGATGCCGCTGCCGTCCGGCTTGACTCGTACCTTGACGTTGAAATCGACGACGCGCTTGACCGGAACCAGGATTTTCATTGCACGTTGGCGTCGGGATTGCGAAGTGAACCCGCGTTCGACAGTGTCGAAGCTCGCTCGATTATAGCGTGAATCACGCGCGCGCCGAGACGCGCCGACCGGGCGCGCGAGTGCAGCGGCGGCGTATCAGCGAACGGCGGTGGCGTCCGGCCGCGGCCGGAGGCCGGTCGTCACACGGGGACCGACGGACGCGGACAGGAACCGCGCATTGCGCGCTGCGCCGTGCCTCAGCGCCGGACGTCGCACTGCGGGTTCGCGCCGTCGATCGCGCCACGCCAGCTCAGCGTGTTGTTGTCGCGTATCGGGTCGGGGACGACGCGATCGGGATCGGCGATGACGTCGATCCTCGTCACCTCGGAGGCAGGTATCAGGGCGGAGTTGAGCGCGAGGACTGCATCGGAGGCCACGTTGAGCCTCACGTAACGGATCGCCTCGAAGCGCTCCTGGGCCCCGGCCGACGTCGTGACGGTCGCCGCGACACGAAACGCCGCCATATCGCCGGTGAAGAACGGGACGCGATAGATGTCGTCTGCGCCGAGGTTGCTGACGTTCGCCAGCACTACCAGCCTGCCGCCGTCGCCGCGCCGGCAGCTGATCGAATTCAGTTTGAGGTCGGACCGCACATCCTCGTCATAGATCGGGAAGCCGAACATCGTGTTGTCGGGATACGTAAGCTTGGTCGGGAAATGGATCGGGCGCGGCGGGATCTCGTCGTAGACCGTGGTCGAGAACCGGTCCCGTTCATAGAACAGCGATTGACAGCCGGCCAGTCCCGCGAGTGCCGCGATGAGTCCCATCCTGGCGATCGAGCGCATGGTGTTCTCCCTTTGAACTTGCGTTCGGGCGCGGCTTCGCCTGGGCCCAATCGCCCCTCGTGACCCGGCAGCGCAACGCTTATACCAGCGTCATAATGGGGCGGCGGCGTCCGCAGGTCAACTGCTCTCGCCTAGGCGCCGTCAGTCGCACTGCGGCAGGTGCTCGCGAACCAGGGCATCCAGGGCCGCATAGAGGGCCTCATCCGCGTCCAGCGTGCGTTCGGCGAGGCCCCGCGCCTCGGCGGTGGCCAGAGGGGCGCCGTCTTGGGTCCAGCCCTTCGCGTCGACCAGCGTCCCATGCTCGTAGCGGACCTCGACGCTGGGCGCGCCGCTCGCGTACCAGGCGCGCTTGACGCCGTGCAGCTTGCCCTCGACGTAGGGCGCCTCCGACCGCGGCCCCAGCTCGCGGCCGCGGCCGCTCGCGGTGTACCACGTCGCGATCGTGCCGTTCCAGACGTCGTTGTTGTACGGTACGACCGCGACCCGCGCACCGTCGCCGGTCCAGAAGACGAAGGTTCCGGTTTTTCTGCCCTGCGTGAAGGCGCCGACCGCCCGCACGTGGCCGTCGGAGGTGACCACCTCGTACGCGCCGTTCGGCTCGTTGTCACGGCAAACGCCGACCGGCTCGAGAGGCTGCTGCGCCCCGGAGCCCGCGGCCGCAGCGATCGACAGCGCGGCCAGTGCGCCGCGACAGCTCATGCGGCGCGCCGTCGCTCCCACCATGCCAGAAACTCGCCGACGATGCCGCGACGGAACGCCAGCACGCAGACGATGAAGATGGCGCCGGTGATGACCGTGACCCACTCCCCGAACCCGGCCAGATAGTTCTCCAGCGTGATGATGACGAACGCGCCGACGACCGGACCGAAAACGGTGCCCATCCCGCCCAGCAGGGTCATCAGCACGACCTCGCCCGACATCGTCCAGTGCACGTCGGTCAGCGACGCCAGCTGAAAGACAATCGCCTTGGTCGCGCCGGCAAGTCCCGCCAGCGTCGCCGACAGCACGAACGCCAGCAGCTTGTAACGATCGGCGTCATAGCCGAGCGAGATCGCCCGCGGCTCGTTTTCACGGATCGCCTTGAGCACCTGGCCGAATGGGGAATGGATGATCCGGTAGATCAGCAGGAAGCCGGCCAGGAAGATCGCCAGCACCGTGTAGTAGATTGCGAGCGGGTGCGACAGGTCGAGCACGCCGAACAGCCGGCCGCGCGGCACCGCCTGGATGCCGTCCTCGCCGTGGGTGAACGGCATCTGCAGGTAGAAGAAGTAGATCATCTGCGCGACCGCCAGCGTGATCATCGCGAAGTAGATCCCCTGACGGCGAATGGCCAGCGCGCCGACGATGCAGCCGAGGACCGCCGCAGCGAGGGTGCCGAGCGCAATCGCCAGCTCGGGCGAGAGCCCCCACACCTTCGCCGCGTGCGCGCAGACGTAGCTGGCGGTGCCGAAGAACATCGCATGGCCGAATGACAACAGGCCGCCGAAGCCCAGCAGCAGGTTGAACGCGCAGGCGAACAGCGCGAAGCAGAGCGCCTTCATCAGGAATATCGGGTAGACGCCGACTAGAGGCGCCACCGCCAGCGCGACCGCCATGATCACGATCGAGAGCAGCACGCCGACCTGCGCGTCGCGCGCCGCCGTCACCGCCGGAGCCGCCGTCGCCATCGCCTATTTCTCCCTGCCGAACAGCCCGGCCGGGCGGAACATCAGCACGATGACCATGATCACAAAGATCACCGTGTTGGAGGCCTCGGGATAGAAATACTTGGTCAGCCCCTCGATGACGCCGAGGCCGAAGCCGGTCAGGATCGCGCCCATGATCGAGCCCATGCCGCCGATGACCACGACGGCGAACACGACGATGATCAGATCGGCGCCCATCAGCGGGTTGACCTGGTAGATCGGCGCCGCCATGACGCCGGCGAGAGCCGCCAGGCCGACGCCGAATCCGAACGTCAGCGTGACCATGCGCGGCACGTTGACGCCGAAGGCCTGCACCAGCGCCGGGTTCTCGGTCGCCGCGCGCAGATAGCTGCCGAGCTTGGTGCGCTCGATCACATACCAGGTCGAAAAGCACACGACCAGCGATGCGAGAATGACCCAGGCGCGATAAATCGGCAGGAACATGAAGCCCAGGTTGACGCCGCCGGCGAGCTGCGACGGCATCTGGTACGGCTGCCCGGACGACCCGAACTCGTTGCGGAACAGGCCCTGGATCACCAGCGCCAGGCCGAACGTGAGCAGCAACCCGTACAGGTGATCGAGCTTGTACAGGCGCGAGAGCATCGTGCGCTCGATCAGGACGCCGACCGCGCCGACGACGACCGGCGCGAGCAGCAGCGCCCACCAGTAGCCGACGCCCGCCTTGTTCAGCAGGAACCACGCGCAGAACGCGCCCATCATGTATTGCGCACCGTGGGTGAAATTGATGATGTTGAGAAGGCCGAATATCACGGCGAGCCCGAGCGACAGCATCGCGTAGAACGAGCCGTTGATCAGCCCGATCAGCAATTGGCCGAAGAGTGCCTGCATTCAAATCCCCGAGATGCTGCCGGCGAGCCCCCGGACGCCATCATTATCCGTCGCGCCGGACGTACCCCCAAGCGCACAGCGACCGATGATGCGGCGCGGCGGATAACTGCTCGCGTTGGAGGGGAAGCCTTGCGGCGCCCCTCAACGCTTCGCTTCCGATGCCCAGGCTCTTGTCATTTCACCAGCGAGCAGCCGCCGTCCTTCAGCGGCCGGAACGCCTCGTCGGCCGGAATCGTCGCCAGCACCTTGAAGTAATCCCACTCGGCCTTCGACTCCGACGGCTTCTTCACCTCGACCAGGTATGCCGGATGGATCCCGCGTCCGTCGATGCGGATCGATCCCTTGCCGAACAGCGGATCGTCGGTCGGCATTTCCTTCATCTTGGCCACCACCTTGGCGCCGTCGGCGTCGCTCTTCAGCGCCTCGACCGCCTTCAGATAGTGCAGCACCACCGCGTACACGCCGGCATGCACCATCGTCGGATGGATGCCCTTGTTCTGCGGCGCGAAGCGCTTCGAGAATGCCCGGGTCTTGTCGTTCATGTCCCAGTAGAACGTCGTCGTCAGGATCAGCCCCTGCGCCGTCGGCAGGCCGAGCGAATGCACGTCGGTGATGAACACCAGCAATCCGGCCAGGCTCTGGCCGCCCTTGACGATGCCGAACTCGGAGGCCTGCTTGATCGAGTTGGTGGTGTCGCCGCCGGCATTAGCGAGGCCGATGATCTTGGCCTTCGACGCCTGCGCCTGCAACAAGTACGACGAGAAGTCCGCCGTGTTGAGCGGCACATTCACCGTGCCCAGAACCTTGCCGCCGTTCTTCTCGACCGCCGCGGCGGTGTCGCGCTCGAGCGCGTGGCCGAACGCGTAGTCCGCCGTGAGGAAGAACCACGAGCTGCCGCCATGCTTGGTGATCGCGGTTCCTGTGCCGTTGGCCAGCATCCAGGTGTCATAGGTGAAATGGACGCTGTTCGGCGAGCACGCCTTGCCGGTCAGGTCCGACGAGCCGGCGCCCGAGATCAGGAACACCTTGTTCTTCTCCTTGGTGACCTGCGACACCGCCAGCGCGACGCTCGACGTCGGGACGTCGACGATCGCATCGACGTTTTCCGCGTCGTACCAGCGGCGCGCGATCGCCGAGCCGATGTCGGGCTTGTTCTGGTGATCGGCGGAGACGATCTCGACCTTGTAGCCGCGCTTCTCGATGCCGGAGTCCTCGACCGCCATCTTGGCGGCGACGATCGAGCCGGCGCCCCCGATATCGGCGTACAGGCTCGACATGTCGGACAGCACGCCGAGCTTGATCACGTTGCCGGTGATCTGCCCCTGCGCCGCGCCGGCGGAGAACGCGCCGGCGATCGCCAGTGCGACCAGACTGCCTTTCAATGTTTTCATCTACCCTCTCCTCTAATAAGACAACATCGACGATATTCGATGGTCAAACACCGAGATATTCGTGCAGCTCGGTCATTTTGCCATCAAGCTCGGAATTGGGGATCATGTCAATGATACGTCCGTGTTCCATCACATAGTGCCGATCGGCGACGGTCGCGGCAAAGAGGAAATTCTGCTCGACCAGCAGGATCGTGTACCCCCGAGCCTTCAACCGCCCGATCGTGCGCCCGATCTGCTGGACGATCACCGGCGCTAGACCCTCGGTCGGCTCGTCGAGCAGCAGCAGTCGCGCGCCGGTGCGCAGGATGCGACCGATGGCCAGCATCTGCTGCTCGCCGCCCGACAGCTTGGTGCCCTGGCTCGTGCGCCTCTCCGCGAGATTCGGGAAGAGCTCGTAGATCTGCTCGACCGCCAGACCGCCGGCGCGGACCTGGGGCGGCAGCAGCAGGTTTTCCTCGACATTGAGGCTCGCGAAAATGCCGCGCTCCTCGGGACACCAGGCGATGCCCAGACGGGCGATCCGGTTTGACGGCAGCCGCACGGTCTGCCGGTTTTCGAACAGGATCGAACCCTCGCGCTTCGGCACGACCCCCATGATCGATTTCAGCGTCGTCGTCTTGCCCGCGCCGTTGCGGCCCAGCAAGGTCACCACTTCGCCCTGCCCGACGTCGAAGGTGACGCCGTGCAGGATGTGCGACTCGCCGTACCATGCCTGCAGGCCGCGCACGGCGAGCATCGGCGCGTGGCCCGCGGCGACGGCGGCGCCGTGCGCGGGCTCAGGCATGGACGCCTCCGATATAGGCGTCGATGACCGCCCGGTTCTTCGATACCGACGCGTAGTCGCCTCGCGCCAGCACTTCGCCCCGGGCAAGGACCGTGATTTGATCGGCCAGCGTCGAGACCACCGACAGGTTATGCTCGACCATCAGCACCGTCCGATCCGCGGCGACCTTCCGGATCAGCGCCGCGACGCGATCGACGTCCTCGTGCGTCATGCCGGCGGTGGGCTCGTCGAGCAGCATCATCTCGGGATCCAGCGCGAGCGTCGTGGCGATCTCCAGCGCGCGCTTGCGGCCGTAGGGCAGCTCGACTGCGGTCTGGCCTTCGAACGCCCCGAGGCCGACGGCGCGGATCAGCTCTCGTGCACGCTCATCGTGCTCGCGCAGCACGCGCTCGGAGCGCCAGAAGTCGAGCGAACGGCCGCGCTTGCGCTGCAGGGCGATGCGGACGTTTTCGAGCACCGTCAGGTGCGGAAACACGGCCGAGATCTGGAACGAGCGCACCAGGCCCATCCGCGCGATGGCCGCCGGTCGTGATCCGGTGATGTCCGCTCCCTTGTAGTAGATTTGGCCCCGTGTCGGCGTCAGGAAATGCGTCAGCAGGTTGAAGCAGGTGGTCTTGCCCGCGCCGTTGGGGCCGATCAGAGCGTGGATCGTGCCGCGGCGCACCTGCAGGTCGACGCCGTCGACGGCGATGAAGCCCTTGAACTCCTTGGTCAGCCCGCGCGTCTCGAGGATGATGTCGTCGGCCATGCGCCTCCGGAGGCTCGCCGGCGCGGGTGCCCGGTTTGTCGTCTCGACCGATTATCCCGGCCCGGATGCGACTTGGCAATCGAGCCCCGGCACGGACCAATCCGGGCCCGCGGGTCGAGCGGTCAGTCGACCCAGCGCGGCTTGCGCTTCGCGACGAATGCGGCGACGCCTTCCTGCGCGTCCTCGCCCAGCATGTTCCGGGTGATCACGTCGCTGGCGTGCGCGTAGGCGTCGACGAGGTTCTGTTCGAGCTGGCGGTAGAAGAATTTCTTGCCGGCGGCGATCACCCGCCGCGGCTTGGCGAGCAGGATTTGCGCCAGCGCGGCGACGTCGGCGTCGAGGCTCTCGGGTGGGGCGATGCGGTTGATCAGCCCCCAGGCCAGCGCGGTGGGCGCGTCGATGAACTCGCCGGTCATCACCATTTCGAACGCGCGCTTGGTAGCGATGTTGCGCGACACCGGCACGCCGGGTGTCGCGCAGAACAGGCCGAAATTGATGCCCGAGGTGGCGAAGCGGGCATCGGCCGCGGCGACCGCCATGTCGGCGGCGGCGACGAGCTGGCATCCGGCGGCCGTGGCGATGCCGTGCACTCTGGCGATCACCGGTTGCGGCATGCGGCGCAGCGTCAGCATCACCTCGCAGCAGCTGCGGAACAACGCGCCAACGAACGGTTCGTTCGCGTTGGCCAGCATTTCCTTCAGGTCGTGGCCGGGGCAGAACGCGCGCCCGGCGCCAGCGAGCACGACCACGCGCACCGATTCGTCGGCGGCGATCGCGTCGAGCGCGGTCTGCATCGCGTCGAGCATCGCCCGGTTGATCGCGTTGAACTGCGCCGGCCGGTTGAGCGTCAGCGTGCAAACCCCGCCGGCATCGTCGCGCAGCAGCAGCGGGTCCGGCGAGGTTTCGGACGGCCGGGGATTCATCGGTACGGCTACTCGATCGCGCTGGCCGAGCGCACGCGCTGGCGGAGCACGAATTTCTGAATCTTGCCCGTCGATGTCTTCGGCAGCTCGCCGAAGATCACCCGCCTGGGCGCCTTGAACCGCGCCAGGTGGGCGCGGCAATGCTCGATCAGCTCCGCCTCGGTGACCGCCGCGTCGGGTTTGACCTCGACGAAGGCGCACGGCGTCTCGCCCCACTTCGGATCGGGCTGCGCCACCACCGCGGCACCGAGCACTGCCGGATGGCGGTACAGCGCATCCTCGACCTCGATGGAGCTGATGTTCTCGCCGCCGGAGATGATGACGTCCTTCGAGCGGTCCTTGATCTTGACGTAGCCGTCGGGCTGCAGCACCGCCAGGTCCCCGGAGTGGAACCAGCCGCCGGCGAAGGCCTCGTCGGTCGCCGCCGCGTTTTTCAGGTAGCCCTTCATCGTGATGTTGCCGCGGAACATGATCTCTCCGATCGTCTCGCCGTCGCGCGGGACCGGCGTCATCGTCGCGGGATCCATGACGGTCATGCCCTCCTGGCAGGTGTAGCGAACGCCCTGCCGGGCGTTGCGCTCGGCCTGCGCGCCCGCGTCGAGCGTGCTCCATTCGGGGTGCTTGGCGCACACCGACGCCGGCCCGTAGGTCTCGGTCAGGCCGTAGACGTGCGTGATGTCGAAGCCCATGTGCTGCATGCCTTCGATCACCGATGCCGGCGGCGCAGCCGCCGCGACCAGGCAGCTGACGCGGTGCGCGATGCCCGCCTTCGATTCAGGCGGGGCGTTGATCAGCATCGCATGCACGATCGGCGCCCCGCAATAGTGTGTGACCTTGTGCGTGCGGATCGCGTCGAGCACGGGCCGCGCCTCGACCTTGCGCAGGCATACATTGGTGCCCGCGTTCGCGGCCATCGTCCACGGGAAACACCAGCCGTTGCAATGGAACATCGGCAGGGTCCACAGATAAACCGAATGCCGCGGCATTCCCCAGTCGATGATGTTGGACAGCGCGTTAAGGTAGGCGCCGCGATGATGGTAAACGACGCCCTTGGGATTGCCGGTCGTGCCCGACGTGTAGTTGAGCGCGATCGCCGCCCATTCGTCGTCCGGCAGCCGCCATTCGAATGCCGGGTCGCCGGTCGCAATAAAGCGCTCGTAATCGAGCGCCCCGAGCGTCGCGCCGCCGGCTCCCAGCGCGTCGGCGATGTCGATGACCAGCGGCGGTTCCTCGAGTTGCCCAAGCGCCGCGCCGACGGTGGGCGCGAATTCGGTGTCGGTCAGCAGCACGCGCGCCCCGCCGTGGCGCAGCATGAACGCGATCG
Source organism: Casimicrobiaceae bacterium (assembly GCA_050742615.1). GTDB lineage: Bacteria > Pseudomonadota > Gammaproteobacteria > Burkholderiales > Casimicrobiaceae > PALSA-1003. Next base: position 10,724 of record JBOIGD010000063.1, read on the forward strand.
CGTCGGAGTCGAGCCGCGTGTTCAGCGTGTTCAGGACCGCGCCGGCCATCGGCACGCCGAAATGCGCCTCGATCATCTCCGGCGTGTTGGCCGCGATGACCGCGACCGTTTCACCTGCGCCGGCGCCGGCGCGACGCAGGGCCGAGGCCAGGCGTCGCGACCGCGCATACGTCTCGTCCCAGCGGTAGCGCCGCTCGCCATGGATCACCGCGAGCCGCTGCGGATAGGCGTACGCCGTGCGCGCGATCAGCGAGATCGGCGACAGCGGCGCGAAGTTGGCAGCGTTCTTGTCGAGGCCTTGTTCGAAGGGGCTGGTCGTGGGCATGGAAGGCGGCGCCGAGGGACGCGCGGCGGCCGCTGCCATGGTAACCAATCCACCCGAAAACACAATTGCGCGGCGCGCTCGGCTTGCCCCGCTGCCGCGAATTCACTATGCTGGCCGCTCTTCGGGTTCCCGACGGGCGCGATGGGCCACCGGTTGTCGAAAATCGTCACCCGCACCGGCGACTCCGGAACCACGGGACTCGGCGATGGTTCGCGCGTGGCCAAGGATTCGCCGCGCATCGACGCGATCGGCGCGGTCGACGAGCTCAATTCGACGCTGGGCGTGCTCCTGGCCGAAGCGCTGCCGCCCGACGTCGCCGCCTGCCTGATCGAGGTGCAGCACGAGCTGTTCGATCTGGGCGGCGAGCTGTCGATTCCCGGTTACACGGCGGTCGGCGACACGCACGTCGAGCGGCTCGAATCCGCGGTCGAACGCTTCAACGCCGACTTGAAGCCCTTGCGGGAATTCATCCTTCCCGGCGGCACGCGCGCGGCGAGCCTGGCGCACGTGGCGCGTACCGTCTGCCGCCGCGCCGAGCGGACGCTGGTACGGCTCGCGCAGACCGAGGCGGTCGAGACGCCGGCGCGAAAATACGTCAATCGCCTGTCCGATCTCCTGTTCGTCCTCGCGCGGGTGCTGAACCGCAGCGCCGGTCACGATGACGTCCTGTGGCGCAAGGAGCGCCACCGCGCGCCATGATCGCCTGATGCCCATCGATCCGGCACGGCGGCTCGAGCGCAGCGCGCGCCTGATGGAGCTGCTCGCGCGCACCGCGCTTGCCGACCAGCTAGCGTTCGAGCAGCTCTATAGGATGACCTCGTCGCATCTGTACGGCGTCGCCCTGCGTATATTGCGGGAATCGGCGGCCGCGGAGGAGGTGTTGCAGGAGAGCTTCGTCAACGTTTGGCATTACGCCGGTTCCTATGTCGCGGCCAGGAGCCAGCCACTGACATGGCTGACCAGCATCGTGCGCAACCGCTGCCTCGACCGGCTGCGCAAGCACGATGTCGAGACGGTGACCATCGACGATGAGGAACACGGCATGACGATCGCAGACCAGAGCCCTACGCCGCTGGAACTGCTGTTGAGCGGAGCCGACGCGAGCGCGGTCAGGCGCTGCGTCGAGGCGCTCGAGGCGGGGCAGAAGCAGGCGATCGCGCTGGCCTTCTTCCAGGGCCTGTCGCACTCCGAGCTCGCGCGTCACATGAGGCAGCCGCTGGGGACGGTCAAGTCTTGGGTCAGGCGCGCTCTGGAGCGGCTGAAGGCTTGTCTCGACGGCGCGGGCATCGCCCGCTGAGCGCGGGTTCCGCGCGATGATCGGCCGACGACGATGAATATCCGAACGCCCGAGCGGGCCGACGCGCTGGCGGCGCACTATGTGCTCGGCACGCTGTCCGGCAGGGCGCGCGCGCGCTTCGCCCGGATCGCGCGCGGCGACCGGGCGCTCGATGACGCGATACGGGCATGGGAGGACCGCCTGTCGCCGCTCGCGGAGACGGTGCCGGCCGTCGAGCCCCCGGCGCGCGTCTGGCCGGCGATTTTGGCGCGGCTCGATCGCGCCGGCGTCGTCGCCGCGCCGGAGCCGCGCTCGATCTGGGCCAGCGTCGGGATTTGGCGGGGCCTGACGCTGGCCGGTTTCGCGACCGCGCTGGCATTGGCGGTGGTGCTGTCGACGCCGCAAGTCGAGCGTCCCGAGGCGACCCTGGTGGCCGTGCTTGCCGGCCAGGACGCCAAGCCGGCGCTCATCGCCTCGGCCGATCGCAACGGCCGCGTGCTGACCATCAAGGCCGTCGCGCCGCTCGCGCCCGCTGCCGATCGCTCGCTCGAGCTCTGGGCGCTGCCGGCGCAGGGCAACCCGCGCTCGCTGGGACTCGTTCCGGCGTCGGGCGTCGCGCGGATCGCGCTGCCGGCGGCCGCCGGCACTGCGCTGCGGGACATCCCGGCGCTGGCGATCAGCCTCGAGCCCCGCGGCGGCTCGACGACGGGTCTGCCGACCGGTCCCGTGCTCTATTCGGGTCCGGTACAGCGGCTCTATTGACCTTGCTGCGCCTGGCGCGCGGGTCGCGTGCCGCGCGATCCGCAAGGCGCGCGGCTTCGTCGACCCTGATCAACCCGCGCGACGCACCTGCTGGTCGATCGCCCCGAAGATCGAACGGCCCGACGCATCGCGCATGTCGATCCGCACGCGATCGCCGAAGCGCAGGAAAGGCGTGCTCGGCTTGCCGTCCAGGATCGTTTCCACCGTGCGCTGTTCGGCGATGCAGGCGTAGCCGGCGCCGCCCTTCGCGACCGGCCGCCCGGGGCCGCCGTTCTCCTTGTTCGACACGGTGCCCGAGCCGATGATGCTGCCCGCTTCCAGCTCGCGCGTCCTGGCCGCGTGCGCGACGAGCGTCGGAAAATCGAACGTCATGTCGACGCCCGTGTTCGGTCGCCCGAGGAGTGCGCCGTTGACCGAGGTCAGCAGCGGCAGATGAACCTTGCCGCCGCGCCAGGCATCGCCCAGCTCGTCCAGCGTCGCCGCAACCGGTGAGAACGCCGATGCGGGCTTGCTTTGAAAGAATCCGAAGCCCTTGGCGAGCTCCCCCGGGATCAGGTTGCGCAGGCTCACGTCGTTGACCAGCATCAGCAGGCGGATCGCCGCGGCGGCCGTGTGCGGCGTCGCGCCCATCGGCACGTCGCCTGTGACGATGGCGACCTCGGCCTCGAGGTCGATACCCCACGCCTCGTCGGCGCAGACGATGTCGTCGCGCGGCCCGATGAAGCCGTCGGAGCCGCCCTGGTACATCAGCGGGTCGGTCCAGAACTCGGGAGGCATCGTGGCTCCGCGCGCCCTGCGCACCAGCTCGACGTGGTTGACGTAGGCCGAGGCGTCGGCCCACTGGTACGCGCGCGGCAGCGGCGAATGTGCCCGCGCCGGGTCGAACGGCGTCATGCCGGCGACGCCGTCCTCGTTCAGTCGCCGATACACTTCGGCCAGGCGCGGTTGCGCGGTCTCCCAGTCGTCGAGCGCGGACTGCAGGGTGCGGGCAATGGACGGCACCTCGGTCGCGTTGGCAAGGTCGCTCGATACGACGACCAGCCTGCCGTCGCGACTGCCGTCCTTGAGCGAGCCGAGCTTCATCGTCGCTGCTCCGTGCGCTTCGCGGCTATCGGCGCCTGAGCACGTAGTCGTTGCCGCGGTCTTCCACCTCCCACCCGGCGCCGTGCAGCTCGGCGCGCAGGCGATCCGCCTCCTGCCACTGCGTGGCGGCGCGCGCGGCGGCCCGCGCCGCGGCGAGCATGCGGACGGTTTCGGGCACCGTTTCGACCGGCGGCTTCCACGCCGCGAGCTCGAGCCCGAAGACCCGGTCGAATTCGAGGACCGTCGCCCGGGCGGCCGCGCGATCGGTGCCGTCGCCGCGCAGCAGATCCCAGGCGATCGCCAGCGCCTTCGGAAGGTTCAGGTCGTCGTTGACGGCGCCGGTGAAGCGTTCGACGGCGGCAACGTCGGGCTTGCCTCCAGCAGGCAGCGCGTGAACGCCGCGGCGCAGGCGGTCGAGCCCCGTCACCGCGGCATCGAGCGCGTCCCAGGTGAAGTTGAGCTGGCTGCGATAATGCGCAGTCAGGCACAGATAGCGGTAGGCCAGCGGATCGTACCCGCGGTCGAGCAACGCCTTGAGGCGCAGGAACTCGCCGTCGGACTTGGCCATTTTCGCGTCGTTCGACAGCAGGAAATAGCCATGCATCCAGAAGTTGGCGAGCCGCGTGCCGACCCGCGCTTCGGTCTGCGCGATCTCGTTCGTGTGGTGCACGGGGATGTGGTCCTCGCCACCGCAGTGAATGTCGAAATAATCGCCGAGGTATTTCTGCGCCATCGCCGAGCACTCGATGTGCCACCCGGGAAAGCCGACGCCCCAGGGGCTCGCCCATTCCATCTGGCGTTTTTCTCCGGGTGGCGAAAATTTCCACAGCGCGAAATCGGTCGCGCTCTTTTTTTCACCGACGTCGACGCGCCGCCCCGCGTCGAGGCCGCCCTTGTCCAGCCGCGCCAGGTATCCGTAGCCCGGCTGCCTGCTGGTGTCGAAATAGATGCCGTCGGAGGTCCGGTAGGCATAGCCGTTCTTTTCGATGTCGGCAATGAACGCGATCTGTTCGGGAATGTGGTCGGTGGCGCGGCACAGCACCGTCGGCGGCTCGATGTTGAGACGGCGCATGTCGTCCAAAAAGGACGCCGTGTAAAGCTCGGCGATTTCCCATGCGCTCCGGCCGGTCCGCCGCGCGCCCTTTTCCATCTTGTCCTCGCCGGTGTCGGCATCGGAGGTCAGATGGCCGACGTCGGTGATGTTCATCACGTGCCGGACGCGGTAGCCGTTCCATTCGAGCACGCGCCTCAGGACGTCTTCGAACAGGAACGTGCGAAAGTTTCCGATGTGCTGATAGTCGTAGACGGTGGGCCCGCAGGTGTAGAGGCCGACCGTTTCCGGCTGCAGCGCCTCGAACCGGCGCAGGCTGCGCGTGTAGTTGTCGTAGAGCCTGAGCGCGGATGACATCGTCGGTTTCGCACCAAAAAGCCGCCGGCGGCCTCCTGGCGACTCGACTGTCCGGTGGCAGTCCGTCGGACCGGACTACAGCGCGCGGCGGGTCGCGCGGGCGCCGCAGCGGCGGCGCGCGTTACGCACGGCAAGAAGGCAGGACACCGACATGGCGGCATGGTAGCGAATAGACCGCCCAGCGGCAAGCCGATGGTTTCGTCGCGGCGCGACCGTCGCGCGCACGAAGGCCGCGTTCGCGCGCCGAACACGGTAAAATCGCGCTCGACCCGGCCTCGCGCCGGGGCCAAGCCCTTCGATGCCGGCCCATTCCGATCCGACTGTCCCGTCGCGCGCCACCGCGCTTTCCCGGCGCGCAATGCTCTCGCTGCTGCTCGTATTCGCGCTGGTCTGGTTCGCCAATCTGGACTATCGGCGGCTGATTCATCCCGACGAAGGCCGCTATGCGGAAATACCGCGGGAGATGGTGGCGAGCGGCGACTGGCTGACGCCCCGTCTCGACGGCATCGCGTATTTCGAAAAGCCCGCGCTGCAATACTGGCTGACCGCCGCTGGCTACGAGGCCTTCGGCATCCGGCAATGGACGGCGCGGCTGTGGCCCGCGCTGGCGGGCTTTGCCGGCGTGCTGTTCATCGGCTACGTCGGTCTTCGACTCGGCGGCCGGCGGCTGGGCCTGTACAGCGCCGCGGCGCTCGGCGGCTGCGTCTGGTACGTGCTGAACTCGCACATCCTGACGCTCGATGCCGGACTGACCTTCTGGATGAGCGTCGGCATGGGAGGACTCCTGCTGGCCCAGCGAGGTGCGGTCACCGCATCGGAAGAACGCACCTGGATGCTCGTCGCCTGGTCGGCGCTGGCGCTGGCGGTGCTGTCGAAGGGACTGATCGGCGTCGTCCTTCCCGGCGCGTCGCTCCTCGTCTATTCGCTGCTCACGCGCGACTGGGCCGTCTGGCGGCGGCTGCATCCGGCCGCCGGCCTGCTGCTGTTCTCCACCATCGCTCTCCCGTGGTTCATCGCGGTATCGCTGCGCAACCCCGGTTTCTTCCGGTTTTTTTTCATCCACGAGCATTTCGAGCGCTTTCTGACCAATGAGCATCATCGCGAGGGCGCATGGTGGTATTTCATTCCGATCGTCATCGTCGGCAGCCTGCCCTGGCTCACCGTCCTCGCCTGGACCGCGCCGCGCATGTGGACCGGCGCTGCCGCGCAGAGCAACGGCTTCAACTGGCAACGCTACGCGCTGGTCTGGTCGACGTTCATCTTCGTCTTCTTCAGCGCGTCCGGGTCCAAGCTCCCTTCGTACATACTGCCGATCTTCCCGGCGCTGGCGCTGACGATCGGCGGCCAGCTGGTGACGCTGCCCGGACGAACGCTCTTCTGGCTCACGGTGCCGCTGGTCGTCCTGACCGGCGCGGTCACGCTGGCGACTGTCTTCGGCTACGACAGCGTGGTGCGCCGCTTCGCCGATGAGCGCCAGCCGCTGGAGCCGCTGCTGGCGTACGGCCCGTGGCTCAAGGCCGCGTGTGCCGTCGCGCTGGCTGGCGCCCTGGCCTTCCTGGCGTGGCTGCACGCCGGACGGCGCACCGCGGCCGTGCTGGCGGTGGCGCTGACCGCGCAGATCGCCGCGCTGCTGGTCCTGACCGGACACGACGAGCTCGCCGACTCGCGTTCGGCGGCGCCGATCCTGTCCCGCGTCATCGCGCAGCACGGCCCGCTGCGCGACGACGTGCCGTTCTATTCGGTCAAGATGTACGATCAGACGCTGCCTTGGTACCTCGGCCGCACGGTGACGCCGGTCGAGCAATTCGACGAGCTGGCGATGGGCATCGCCCTCGAGCCCGACAAGGCGATCGCGACGCTCGCCGAATGGAAAGAGCGCTGGGCTCGCGCCGACCAGGCGTATGCGATCATGCAGACCGACATGTACGAGACCTTGCGCCAAGAGGGCCTGCCGATGCGCGAGCTCGGCCGCGATCCACGCCGCGTGATCGTCAGCCGGCGATGACGGCCGGCAACCAACCCGGCGGAGGGGAAACGACGATGCATCGCGGTGGGACCGAGCGGCAATGAACGCGTCCGGCTTCTCCTTCCTGATCACCGGCGTGCTGCTCAACGCCGTCGCGCAACTGCTGCTCAAGGCCGGGACCAACGCGCTGGGCGTGATCACGCTCACGCGCGGCAACTGGGCCGGAGAATTCGGCCGGATGGCGGGAGAGCCGCATTTCATCGCCGGCGTGGCCTGCTACGGCTTCAGCCTCATCGTCTGGATACTCGGGTTGTCGCGGGTGCCGGTATCGATCGCCTATCCGATGCTGTCGCTGGGGTACGTGATCAACGCGATCGCCGCGCACTATCTGTTCGGCGAAGGCGTCACCGCCGTACGCTGGCTCGGCATCGCGTTCATCGTGCTGGGCGTGTGGCTGGTCGCGAGGAGCTGACGAAATGCCCGCCGCATCACCGAGCGCGACCGCCCGATGAGCGCGCGCGACCACCCGGCGCACGGCGCCTACATCAAGTTCGCCAGTCCCGCCATCGACGAGCAGACGATCGCCGGCGTCGCCGAGGTGCTGCGATCCGGACAGGTCACCAGCGGGCCGTGGGTGGCGCGGTTCGAGCGCCAGCTCGAAGCCTTTTGCGGCGGCCGCCCGGTGCGCGCGCTGACCTCGGCAACGGCGGCGATCGAGGTGGCGCTGCAGGTTTGCGGCATCGGCCCCGGCGACGAGGTGATCACCGGCGCGCAAAGCTTCTTCACCGTGCTCAACATGATCGTCAAGGTCGGTGCGACGCCGGTGTTCGTCGACTGTGACCTGGTCACGCGCAACATCGATCTGGGCCAGGTCGAGGCGGCGATCACCCCGCACACGAAAGCGATCCTCCCGACCCATTTTCCCGGCGCGCTGGTCGATCTGGACGCGCTGTACGCGCTGGCGCGCAGGCGCGGTCTTCGCGTCATCGAGGACGCGGCGCTGGTGCTGGGATCGCGCTGGCACGGCCGGAACGTCGGCGCCGTCGGCGATCTGGTCACGTTCAGCTTTCATCCGAACAAGAACGCGACCTCGATCGAAGGCGGTGCGCTGGTCGTCAACGACCAAGCCGAGGCCCGACGCGCCGAGACGCTGCGCTTCCACGGCATCAGCCCTCTCCCGGACCGTACCCGCGACGTCGCGTTTCCCGGCGGCAAGTTCAACCTGCCCGACGTCAATGCCCGCATCGGTCACGCGCAGATCGAGCGTCTGCCCGATTTTCTGGCCGCGCGGCGGAAGCTCGTCGACCGCTATTTCGCCCGCTTCGCCACCGACCCGGCCTGCGTGCTGCCACCGCGGCCGCAGGGAAGCGACGACGGTCATTCGTGGAACATGTTCTGCGTCCTGCTGCCGCTCGACCGCATGTCGATCGACCGCCGGGAGTTTCGCGACGCGATGGAAGCGCGCGGCATCGGCACCGGCGTCTCGTACGAAGCGCTGCACCTGTGCACGCTCGGCAGACGCCACGGCGGACGCGAGGGGCAGTTTCCCAATGCCGAGCGCATCGCGCGAGAGACCGTGACGCTGCCGCTGCACACCAACCTGGGCGAAGCCGACGTCGATCGCGTCTGCGCGGCGGCCGCCGCCGTCATCGCCGGATCGGCCAAATGACGGCGCCGCCGCCGCAGCTTTCGGTGGTGGTCCCGGTCTACAACGAAGCGGCCGGGCTGCCGGCGCTGTTCGACCGCCTGTACCCGGCGCTCGACCATCTGGCCGTGCCGTACGAAGTGATCTTCGTCGACGACGGCAGCCGCGACGGCTCGGTGGCGCTGCTGAAGGATCAGTTCGCCCGGCGAACCGGCGTCACGCGAATCGTGCTGTTCAACGCCAACTACGGGCAGCACATGGCCATCATGGCAGGCTTCGAGCGCAGCCGGGGCGAGCGCGTCGTCACCCTGGATGCCGACCTGCAGAATCCGCCCGAGGAGATCGCCAAGCTGCTGGCGGCGATGGATCGCGGCCACGACTATGTCGGCAGCATCCGGCGCGCCCGCGAGGACGCGTGGTGGCGGCGTGTCGCGTCGAAGGCGATGAACCGCATCCGCGAGCGAATCACGCGCATCAAGATGACCGACCAGGGTTGCATGCTGCGCGCGTACAGCCGCGACATCGTGCAGGCCATCGCGGCGGCGCGCGAGGTCAGCACGTTCATTCCGGCGCTGGGTTACACGTTCGCGCACAACCCGACCGAGGTCGAGGTCGAACACGCGGAACGCGCCGCCGGCGAATCGAAATACTCGCTGTACAAGCTGATACGGCTCAATTTCGACCTCATCACCGGCTTTTCGCTGGTACCGCTGCAGCTTTTTTCGATGTTCGGCATGCTCGTCTCGGCCGGCGCCCTGGCGACCTATCTGATCGTCATCGTCGAGCGCCTGGTTCTGGCCGGCTGGCGCGAGGGACTGGCGACGCTATGGGATCGCGACATCCTGGCCTTTTTTCTCATCGGGATGCTGCTGTTCGGACTGGGACTGATCGGCGAGTACGTCGGCAGGATCTACCAGCAGGTGCGCGATCGCCCGCGGTTCACGATCCTGGCGGTGCTGGAACAACCGGACCCTCCGCAGGATGGTGCGATGCCGCGGGACGTGCCGCTCTCCTGAGGGCGACACGCGCCGCGCCGCCGCCACGACCCCCGCATGACCCGCGCCGTCGTATTCGCCTACCACAACGTCGGCGTGCGCTGTCTGAAGGTGCTGCTGGCGCGCGGGATCGACATACCGCTCGTGGTCACGCACGACGACGAACCGAGCGAGACGATCTGGTTCGACAGCGTCGCGCGCACGGCTGCCGACTACCGCGTTCCGGCGATTGCGCCGGCGGATCCGAACGCGGCCGACGCGGTCGCGCAGGTCGCCGCGGCGAGGCCGGACTTCATCTTCTCGTTCTACTACCGGATGATGCTCGCGCCGGCGCTGCTGGCGCTCGCGCCGCGCGGCGCGCTCAATATGCACGGCTCGCTGCTGCCCAAGTACCGCGGGCGCGCGCCGGTCAACTGGGCGATCCTGCGTGGCGAGACCGAGACCGGCGCGACGTTGCACCACATGACCGACAAGCCCGACAACGGCGACATCGTCGCGCAAACGGCAGTGCCCATCCTGCCCGACGATATCGGCAGCGAAGTCTTCGCCAAGGTGGCGCTCGCCGCCGAGCTGACGCTGCACCGGGCGTTGCCGGCGCTGCTCGACGGCAGCGCGCCGCGGATCCGCCAGGAGGTCGCTCGCGGCTCGTATTTCGGCGCCCGCAAGCCGGACGACGGCATCATCGACTGGTCGCAGAGCGCGGCGACGATCCACAATCTGGTGCGCGCCGTCGCCCCGCCGTACCCGGGCGCGCGCACCCGGATCGACGGTCGTCCGGCGCGCCTGCTGCGCACGCGCGTGCTGGACGCATCGCCGCCCGACGCGTCCGCACCGACCTTCTTCGTCGCCGACGATCGCATCGCCGTGCGCTGCGGCGGTGGCGGCACCTTGCAGGTGCTCGAGCTCGAGATCGACGGCGCGATCGTCGGCCCCGCCACATTGGCGCGACCGCGGACGGCCCGTGCCGCGGCGGTTCCCGGTAGAATCGGCGCGCGCGAGCCGGCGCCCGGCGCGCCGGACAAGGACCGCTGATCCATGCCAAGAATACTGATCCTCGGTGTCAACGGCTTCATCGGCCACCATCTGTCGCAGCGCATCATCGCGTCGACCGACTGGGAAATCTACGGCATGGACATGCAGGCCGATCGCATCGCGGACCTGCTCGGAGAACGGCGCTTCCACTTCTTCGAAGGCGACATCACCATCAACAAGGAGTGGATCGAGTCCCACATCAAGAAGTGCGACCCCGTTCTGCCGCTGGTCGCGATCGCGACGCCTGCCACCTATGTGCGGGAGCCGCTGCGCGTGTTCGAGCTCGACTTCGAGGCCAACCTGCCGATCGTCCGCGCCTGCGTGCGCTACCGGAAGCGCGTCGTCTTCCCGTCGACGTCGGAGGTCTACGGCATGTGCGGCGACGCCGAGTTCGACGCCGAGGCCTCCGACCTGGTGCTCGGTCCGATCAACAAGCCGCGCTGGATCTATGCCTGCGCGAAACAGCTTATGGATCGCGTCATCCATGCGTACGGCATGCAGGAGGGGCTCGACTACACGCTGTTCCGGCCGTTCAACTGGATCGGCGCGGGCCTGGACTCGATCAACACGGCGAAGGAAGGGAGCTCGCGGGTGATCACGCAGTTCCTCGGCCACATCGTCCGCGGCGAGCCCATCCGGCTGGTCGACGGCGGCACGCAGAAACGCACCTTTACCTACATCGACGACGGCATCTCCGCGCTGCTGGGCATCATCGCCAACGACCGCGGCGTGGCGAGCGGCAAGATCTACAACGTCGGCAACCCGCGCAACAATTACTCGGTCAGGGAGCTGGCGCAGATGATGCTCGACCTCGCGCTCACGTACCCCGAATACCGCGAAACCGCGGCCGCCGTCGAGCTGGTCGAGACCACCGCCGACGCGTACTACGGCAAGGGCTACCAGGACGTGCAGAATCGCGTTCCCGACATCGCCAATACCTGCGCCGATCTCGGATGGCGACCGAAGGTGACGATGGAAGACGCGCTCAAGCGCATTTTCGACGCCTACCGCGGCCAGGTCGCCGAGGCCCGGCGGCTGGTCGAGTAGCCGGCGCAAGCGACCAAGATCGCGTCAGGCATGGCTGCTTCACCCCCGCGAGCCGCGCCCGCGCCGTCGTGGCCGCCGCGGCTTGCGCTTCTGCTGCTGGCGCTGGCCTATGCGCTGCCGTTTGCGGCGGCGAATCTGACCGCCGATACGGCGCGCGATCTCGCCGCCGCGCAACGAATCCTCGGTGGCGAGCTACCGACCCACGGCCCGATCATCAATTCGGCGCTCTATCTGGGGCCGGTCTGGTATTACCTGCTCGCGCTCGGCATGGCCGCGAGCGGCAGCATCACGGGCACATCGTTGTTCGTCGGCTTTCTCGCCGCGGCAAAATTCCCGCTGGCGTATGGCACCGGCCGGGAGCTGGTCGACGCGCGCTTCGGATGGTTCACCGCATTGGCCGTCGCCTTGCCGGGGCCCGGCATGCTGCAGGCGGTGACCTGGACCAACCCGGTGCTGGTCGAAGCGGCGGCCTGGCTTTTTCTGTTCGCCTGTTGCCGATCGTGGCGCCGCGCGAGCGACGCCTGGTTGATCGTCGCCGGATTGAGCCTCGGGCTTGCGATCCATGCGCATCCGACCTGCCTGCTGCTCGCTCCGGCGCTGGCCGGTGTCGTCGCGGCGCGCGTGCACGCAGGCAACGCCCCGCGCGCGGCAGCCCTGGCCGCCGCTGCGCTGCTGCTCGCCCTGCCGTTCCTGCCCGCTGCGGTCGAGCCGTCGTCGCGCGTCGGCGAGGTCGGACAATTGTCAGTAGCGATCGCCGAGGCGTCGCGGCACTGGCGCTGGACGGACCTGCTGGCGATTCCGTGGAACATGTTCGCCGGCGCGCCCGGTATGGCGGCAGGCACGTTCCTGTACCGGACGGGCACCGCCGGGCCGCTCTGGCATGCCGCGCTGACCGCGCTATGGATGGTCATCGCAGCGGGCGCGATCACGCTTGCGGCGCAGAAGCGCCTGGCGCGAATCGCGATCTGCGCGGGCTTGGCATTCATGCTCGGCGTGGCGATCGTCGCCGCGCTGCGAAGCTTTACGCCCTACTACATGACGTTCGTCCTGCTGCCCGCGGCGGCGCTCGGTGTCGGCGCGGCCTTGACCGCGCTGGACCAGCGCGGCCGCGCCGGGCGCGCGGCGACGATGTGCGCGGCGGCCCTGATCGTGGCGATCGAGCTGGCGCTGGCCGGAGGCCAGTTGGAACGCGCCGGCGAGAGCTGGCTGCGCACCGCATTGGTCAACGTTTCGGATTTCAAGGCTGCCGCGCAGGCGGTGAAGGAAGAGCCGCTGTACCCAGCCTGGACGCGCGACGCGGTCGCCCGTGCGCTCTGCGCGAGCGCGCGGCCGGTCGCGTTGCACGGCATGCTCGCGACCGGCGTGGATATCGACTTTGCGATCGAGACTTGGCTCGCCTGCGGTCGACGCGACCGGGCGGTGCTGGCCGGCACCGACCCGGCAGCCGAGCATTGGATCGGACTTCCGGCGTATGCCTGGCGCCGACTCGGCCTCGTGCCCGCGCGCCGGATGGGCAGCTACGGCGTCGATCGGCCGGGCCGCATCATCGCTCCGGTGGCTGCGCACGCGATCGTGACGGGCCGCGAGTTCCCTCCGCGCCACGTCGCCGACGCGCCGCAACACGGCCTCGCGCTCCGCTTCCGCGCTCCGGGCAATGCGGCGCTGGTCGTGACCGACATCGTTCCGTGGTACATGCCGCTGCGCGCGCTGGCGGTGACGCGCGCCGGCGCGGCCCTGGCCCCGACGATCGCCTCGTCCAGCCTCGTGGCCTTCCGCTGCCGCGATTGCGATGCGCGCGAGGTCGAATGGACGCTAAACTTGCAGGCAGCCGACCCCGCCTGGGTCGACATCGTGACTTTGCTTGGATCACGGGGAAGCGAGACGGGGCAGTGAGGAGCTTGCGGATCGAGATGCCATGGGCTTCGCGGTGAGCACCCGGCATGGCCCCGCCAGGGCGCGCGCGACCGCTGTCCGCCCGGGCCTCGTGGCTGCGGAGCCATGAGGATCCTGGCGCTGAAAGTCGACGTCGATACCTTGCGCGGCACGCGCGAGGGCGTGCCGGCGCTGCTGGACCTGCTGCGCCGGCACCGGGTCGGCGCGACCTTCCTGTTCAGCGTCGGGCCAGACCATACCGGCCGCGCGATCAAGCGTATTTTCCGTCCCGGATTCTTCGGCAAGGTGCGCCGGACGTCGGTTGTGCAGCACTACGGCCTGACGACGCTGCTCTACGGCACCGCTCTGCCCGGCCCCGACATCGGCCGCCGCGGCGCCGACGCCATGCGGGCCGTGCGCGACGAAGGCTTCGAGACGGGGCTGCACTGCTGGGATCACGTCAAATGGCAGGACGGGATCGCCCACGCCGACGCGGCGTGGACCGCAGCTGAGATGCAGCTCGCCTGCAACCGTTACGCCGACCTGTTCAACGAGCCGCCGCGCGTGCACGGCGCGGCCGGCTGGCAGATGAACATCCATTCGCTGCGCCTGACCCAGGCGCTCGGTTTCGACTATTGCTCCGACGGGCGCGGCACGCACCCTCATCTGCCGGTGTGGAACGCCGAACTGGTGCGCTGTCCGCAACTGCCGACGACGCTGCCGACCTTGGACGAGCTGATCGGCGTCGACGGCGCCACCGCCGACGACGCGGCCGCACGGCTTCTGGCGCTGACCGCGCCGGACGCTCCGGACGGTCCGGCGGCCAGCCACGTCTTCACGCTGCACGCGGAGCTCGAAGGCCTGCGTCTCGCCCCGCTGCTCGAGCGGCTGCTGACCGGGTGGAAGGCGCAGGGCTACCAGCTCTCCTCGCTGCGCCGTCTCTACGAAACCCTCGAGCCGATGGCACTGCCGCGCTGCGAGGTCGGCATGGACCCCATACCCGGCCGCAGCGGCACGCTGTTCTGTCAGCGCCAGGAGTTTCTCGGGGACGTCGATCTCGCGCGCGCCGCGTAACCGCGCAGCACGTCGATCGTTGCCCTGTTCACGAACCTATCCGGGAGAATCGCCATGCCGAATCCCAGAGTCGCCGACTTCAGCGCGCCTTCCACCGCGGGAACGTTCCGTCTTTCCGAGCAGCGCGGCCATCCGGTGGTGCTGTATTTCTATCCGAAGGACAATACGCCCGGCTGCACGACCGAGGGCGCGCAGTTTCGCGACCTGCACCGCGAGTTCGCGCGCGCCGGCGCGGTGGTCGCCGGGGTTTCGCGCGACAGCTTGAAGTCGCACGAAAATTTCAAGGCGAAGATGGCCTTTCCTTTCGACTTGATCTCCGATGCCGATGAAAAGCTTTGCGCGCAGTTCGGCGTCATCAAGATGAAGAACATGTACGGCAGGAAGGTCCGCGGCATCGAACGCAGCACGTTCCTCATCGACGGCAAGAGGGCGCTGGTGCGCGAATGGCGCGGCGTCAAGGTCCCCGGTCATGCCGCCGAGGTACTCGAAGCGGTCGAGACGCTGTAGCGCGGCGGCGCCCCGCGGCAACGCGGGCGCGCGGCTGTCCCCTTCTCACCACAACCACTGCGGGTCGCAAGCCCAGGGCGGCACAATAGCTTGTGTTCTGCGCGCGAGCTGTTCTACGATGGGGCCGGTGCACACCGCCACACCAAGCCCGAAGGAGCCCCATGGTCGAGCGCAAACTTCGTCTCGCGCCCCACGTCACCAAGCTCGGCAAGACCCCCTCCCCGAAGCTCTTCGTTCTCGACACCAACGTGTTGATGCACGACCCCACGAGCCTCTTCCGTTTCGAAGAGCACGACATCTTCCTGCCGATTCTCACGCTCGAAGAGCTCGACAACAACAAGAAAGGCGTCACCGAAGTCGCGCGCAACGCGCGGCAAGCCTCGCGCTATCTCGATGAGCTCGTAACCGCCGCGATCGCGATCAATCCCGGCAGCCTCGCGGCCGGCATCCCGCTGAAGCCGCAAAGCGGCGGCGCGGCGACCGGGCGCCTGTTCCTGCAGACCGAGGCGATCTCCACGACGCTGCCGCCGTCGCTCGCCGGCGGCAAGGCCGACAACCAGATCATCGCGGTAGTCATGCACCTCTCACAGTTGCATGCGAAGCGCAGCGTCATCCTGGTGTCCAAGGACATCAACATGCGCATCAAGGCGC
>JBOIGD010000064.1:0-10263 GCA_050742615.1 Casimicrobiaceae bacterium
AAGATGATCAGCGAAATGCCGTTGCCCAGGCCCCGCTCGGTGATCTGCTCGCCCAGCCACATCAGGAACATCGTGCCGGTGACGAGCGTCGTCGCCGACAGGAAGCGGAAGGCGAGGCCAGGCTCGATCACCAGCCCCGCCTGTGCCTCGAGCGCGATCGAGATGCCCAGCCCCTGGAAGAAAGCGAGTCCGAGCGTCGCGTAGCGCGTGTACTGCGTGATCTTGCGCCGGCCCGCTTCGCCCTCTTTCTTCAGCGTCTCGAGCGTCGGGACGACCACCGTGCACAGCTGCATGATGATCGATGCCGAAATGTACGGCATGATGCCCAGCGCGAAGATCGAGAAGCGCTGCAGCGCGCCGCCCGAGAAGACGTTGAACAGGCCGAGGATGCCACCCTGCTGCGAGCGGAAGAGCTCGTCGAGCACGGCGGCGTTGATCCCGGGCACGGGTATGTGCGTGCCGATACGGTAGACGATCATCGCGCCGAGCAGGAACAGCAGGCGCTTTTTCAGGTCTGCGTAGCGGCTGCCGCTTTTCTGCGCCGGATTGGTCGTGGCCAATGGTTCCCGCCTATTCCGCCAGGCTGCCGCCCGCGGCTTCGATCGCCGCGCGCGCGCCCTTGGTCGCCTGCAGGCCCGAAAGCTTGATCGCCTTCTCGAGCTTGCCGGTCTTGATCACTTTTGCCGTCTTGGCCCGCGCCGGCACCAGCCCGGCCGCCTTCAGCGCGAGCAGGTCGATGTCCGCCACGGGAAGCTTTGCCAGGTCGGACAGGCGCACCTCCGCCGTGTCGTCGCGCAGGTGCGAGACGAAACCCCGCTTCGGCAGCCGCCGCTGCAACGGCATCTGGCCGCCTTCGAAGCCCACCTTGTGGAACCCGCCGCTGCGCGAGCTTTGGCCCTTGTGGCCGCGGCCCGCGGTCTTGCCCAGACCGGACCCGATGCCGCGGCCGACGCGGCGTCGGGCCTTGTTGCTGCCGGCCGCAGGCTTGATCGTATTCATCCGCATCGTCGCATCCTCAATCGCCCGTCGGCCCGCTGCCGGCCGACAGCCCTATGTTGATCCACCTGCCGCAAAAGCAACTCAAGCCTTCGCCTCGGTCACCGAGAGCATGTAGGCGATCTTGCCGATCATGCCGCGAATCTCCGGCGTGTCGGCGACCTCGACCGTGTGGCTGCGCCACTTGAGACCGAGGCCCCTGACGGTAGCGCGATGGTCGGGCTTCTTGCCCATCAGTCCGCGCACCAGCGTGACGCGCAATCGCCTCGGCGCGATCCCGGTGCTGCCTTTGTCCGTCATGGCCTCAGGCCTCCGTCAGCTGCTCGACCGTCAGCCCGCGCTTCGACGCGATGTCCGCCGGTGCGTTGCAATGCTCGAGCGCGTTGAGCGTCGCGCGCACGACGTTGTACGGGTTGGTCGAGCCGTGGCACTTGGCCAGGATGTTGGTCACGCCGACGACGTCGAACACGGCCCGCATCGGGCCTCCGGCGATGACCCCGGTGCCTTGGGACGCCGGCTGCATGAAGACCTTGGTCGCGCCGTGGCGGCCGACGACGGCGTGGTGCAGCGAGCCGTTCTTCAGCCGCACCTTGATCATCCTGCGTCGCGCTTCCTCCATCGCCTTCTGCACCGCGACCGGCACTTCCTTCGCCTTGCCCTTGCCCATGCCGACCCGCCCATCACCGTCGCCGACGACCGTCAGCGCGGCAAAGGCCAGGATGCGTCCGCCCTTCACCACCTTGGTGACGCGGTTGATGCTGATCATCTTTTCGCGCAGGCCATCGCCGCGATCGTCCTGCTGCTGCCTGTTCTGCTGCCTGCCCATTGGCTTTGCCATGTTCGGTCCCGTCTCGTGGTTGGCGCTAGAACTTCAGGCCGCCCTCGCGGGCTGCCTCGGCCAGCGCCTTGACGCGGCCGTGATACTTGTATCCCGAGCGGTCGAATGCGACCTTCTCGATGCCCAGCGCCCTCGCCTTGTCGGCGATGCGCTTGCCGATCAGCGCCGCCGCGCCCCGGTTGCCGCCGTTCTTGGCACTCTTGCGCACCTCGTCTTCCGCGGTCGACGCGCTGGCCAGCACCTTGTCACCGGACGGCGCGATAATCTGCGCGTAGATGTGGCTGTTCGACCGGCTGACGACCAGTCGGTTGGCGCGCTGCTCGGCGATGCGCGCCCGGGTTTTGCGGGCGCGGCGGACGCGAGCTTCCTTCTTGTTCATTCCCGGATCTCCAGTCTTGTCGTCAGCCGCTTATTTTTTCTTGGTTTCCTTGATCACCACGCGCTCGTCGGCATAGCGCACGCCCTTGCCCTTGTAAGGCTCGGGCGGGCGGTAGGCGCGAATCTCGGCGGCGACCTGTCCGACCTGCTGCTTGTCGACTCCCTTGACGACGATTTCGGTCTGCACCGGCGTCTCGACCTTGACGCCCCTGGGCATCTGGTGGACGACCGGATGCGAGAAGCCCAGCGATAGGTTGAGCTTGTCGCCGGCCACCTGTGCCCGGTATCCGACACCCACCAGCGTCAGCTTCTTCTGGTACCCGTCGGTGACGCCTTTCACCATGTTGGCGACCAGCGCCCGCATCGTGCCCTGCATGGCGCTCACCTCGGCGCTGGCAGCCTTGAACGTCAGCGTGTCACCCGCCCGCTCGATGCTCACCGTCGAGCCGAAGCGCCGCGACAGCGAGCCCAGCGGGCCCTTGACCGAAATTTCGTCGCCGCCGATCGTCACTTCGACCTTGGGCGGCAGCTTGATCGGGTTGTTGCCGATTCGGGACATATCGCTCGCCCTTTCGTCAGGCAACGATGCAAAGGACTTCGCCGCCAACACCGGTGGCGCGCGCCTTGCGATCGGTCATCACGCCGTGCGAGGTGGACACGATGGCGATCCCCAGGCCGTTCATCACGCGCGGGATGTCGTCCTTGCTCTTGTAGATGCGCAGTCCCGGCTTCGACACGCGCTCGATCTTCTCGATCACCGGGCGGCCGGCATGGTATTTGAGCGAAATCTCGAGCTGCGGCTTCGCTTCCTCGCCGACGACGGCAAACCCGTCGACGTAGCCTTCGTCCTTCAGCACCTTGGCGATCGCCAGCTTGACCTTCGACGCGGGCATCTGCACCGTGGCCTTCTCCGCCAGCTGCGCATTGCGGATGCGCGTCAGCATGTCGGCGATCGGATCAGTCATGCTCATTGGTCACTCCTACCAGCTGGCCTTGACCACGCCGGGGATTTCTCCCCGCATCGCGACCTCGCGCAGTTTGTTGCGGCCGAGGCCGAACTTGCTGTACACGCCGCGCGGGCGGCCGGTCAGCCTGCAGCGATTGCGCAGCCGGGTCGGGCTGGCGTCGCGCGGCAGCTGCTGCAGCTTGTGCCTGGCATCCAGCCGCACGTCCTCGGACAGCTTGAAATTGTTGATCGTGGCGATCAGTTCGGCGCGCTTTTTCGCGTACTTCTTCACTGTTTTCCGGCGCTTCTGATCCCGGTTGATGACAGCCGTCTTCGCCATGGCGTCCTCAGTCTCAGTTCAGTTCTTAAACGGAAATTTGAACGCGGCGAGCAATGCCTTCGCCTCGGCATCGGTCTTTGCCGTCGTCGCGATCGTGATGTTCATGCCCCGCAGGGAGTCGATCTTGTCGTATTCGATCTCGGGGAAAATGATCTGTTCCTTGACGCCCATGTTGAAGTTGCCGCGGCCGTCGAACGAGCGGCCCGATACGCCGCGGAAGTCGCGCACGCGCGGCAGAGCTATCGAAACGAGGCGGTCCAGGAATTCGTACATCCGCTGCTGGCGCAAGGTGACCATGCAGCCGACCGGGTAGCCGGTGCGGATCTTCCACACGGCGATCGACTTCTTCGCCTTGGTGACGACCGGCTTCTGCCCCGAGATCTTCTGCAGGTCGCCCATCGCGTTGTCGAGAATCTTCTTGTCCGCGACCGCCTCGCCGACGCCCATGTTCAGGACGATCTTGGACAGGCGCGGCACCTGCATCGCCGACTTGTAGCCGAACTGCCGGGTGAGCGCCGGCACGACTTCCGTTTTATAGATCTCCTTCAGGCGCGCCATCGTCATGCTCCGAGCACTTCGCCGTTGGACTTGTAAAAGCGGACCTTACGGCCGTCGTTCAGCGTGCGGAAGCCGATCCGGTCCGCCTTTTGCGTCACCGGGTTGTACACGGCCACGTTCGAGACGTGGATCGGTATTTCCTTGGTCACGATGCCGCCCGGCTGGTTCTTCATCGGATTGGGCCGCATGTGCTTCTTGACCTGGTTGATGCCGGCGACCACGACATGCTCGGCGTCGACGATCTGCGTGACGCTGCCCCGCTTGCCCTTGTCCCTGCCGGCGATGACGACGACGTTGTCGCCCTTCTTGATCTTGCGCATGGTCAGAGCACCTCCGGCGCCAGCGACACGATCTTCATGAACCGTTCGGTGCGCAGCTCGCGCGTCACCGGGCCGAATATGCGCGTGCCGATCGGCTCGAGCTTCGGGGTCAGCAGCACCGCCGCGTTGCTGTCGAACTTCACCTTTGCGCCGTCGTCACGCCGGACTCCCTGGCGCGTCCGCACGACGACCGCGTTGTAGATCTCGCCTTTTTTTACGCGACCGCGCGGCGCCGCATCCTTGACGGTGACCTTGATCACGTCGCCGATGTGCGCATAGCGGCGCTTGGAACCGCCGAGCACCTTGATGCACATGACGCGCCTGGCGCCGGTGTTGTCGGCGACGTCCAGCATGGATTGCATCTGAATCATTGCAGCATCTCCAACTTGACCCGCTGCTTAAACGAGCTGGCGGCGGCCAGTTTTGGAACCCGTCGGGTAGAGCCGCCGCTGCGCCCGTGCTTGAAGCAAGCGAATGCCTGGGTAGGCTTCACCCAAGCGGCGGCAGGTGAAACGATAAGTATGGCAGGATTTGTGCTTCTCCGCAAGTCTTTCGTCAAATCAAACGCTTAGATCACCTTGACCTTTTCGATCAAACGCTTGACCCGCCAGGCCTTGGTCTTGGCCAGCTTGCGGCACGCCTCGATCTCGACCAGGTCGCCCTCCTTGTACGCATTCTCTTCGTCGTGCGCGTGATACTTGCGCGAGCGCGTGACGACCTTGCCGTACAGCGGATGCTTGACGCGGTGCTCAACCAGGACCGTCACGGTCTTGTCCATCTTGTCGCTGACGACGCGCCCGATCTGCGTCTGGATCAGGCTGCCCTTGATCGCGCCGGCCTCGGGCGCGGCCCGCGCGTCCTGCGTATCGGCTTGCATGTTCATACCGTTCCCGCCTTCTGGTTGAGCAGCGTGCGCACCCTGGCGATGTTGCGCCTTACGTCGGTCAGCTTCGCCGTGTTGGTGAGCTGCTGGGTCGCCTTCTGCATGCGCAGGCCGAACTGCTCGCGCAGCAGCGCGTGCAACTCGGCATTGAGCTCATCGGATGATTTGCCCTTCAATTCCTTCCTGCGTTCGGAGGTTTTCATCTCGCCCTCTCAGCCGCCCAGTAGGCGGTGCACGAACACCGTCCGGATCGGCAGCTTGGCCGCGGCAAGCGCAAACGCCTCACGGGCGAGCGGCTCATCGACGCCGTCCATTTCGTAGAGCACCTTGCCCGGCACGATTTCGGCGACGTAGTACTCGGGATTGCCCTTGCCGTTGCCCATGCGGACTTCGGCCGGCTTCTGCGAAACCGGCTTGTCCGGGAAGATGCGGATCCAGATCCTGCCGCCGCGCTTGATGTGCCGCGTCATCGCCCGTCGCGCCGCCTCGATCTGGCGCGCCGTCAGCCGGCCGCGGCCGGTCGCCTTCAGCCCGTACTCGCCGAAGCTGACCTTGGCGCCGACGGTCGCAACGCCCTTGTTGCGGCCCTTCTGCTCCTTGCGGTCTTTCATTCTAGCTGGCTGCAGCATTTTTCACTCCTGGACTCTTGCGCGCGCGCTTCGGCGTTTCCGGCGCCGGCGCGGGCGCCGACTGCGGCTCGCCGTTGTGCGGCATCACCTCGCCCTTGAAGACCCAGACCTTGATGCCGATCACGCCGTAGGTGGTCTTGGCCTCGGCGAAACCATAGTCGATGTCGGCACGCAGGGTGTGCAGGGGCACGCGGCCCTCGCGATACCACTCAGTCCGTGCGATCTCGATGCCGTTCAGCCGTCCCGCGCTCATGATCTTGATGCCTTGCGCACCCAGACGCATCGCGTTCTGCATCGCGCGCTTCATCGCGCGCCGGAACATGATCCGCTTCTCGAGCTGCTGCGCGATCGAGTCGGCGACGAGCTGCGCGTCGATCTCGGGCTTGCGGATCTCCTCGATGTTGAGCCCCACCTCGGTACCCATCATCTTGCGCAGTTCGGCGCGCAGCGTCTCGATGTCCTCGCCTTTCTTGCCGATGACGACCCCGGGGCGCGCGCTGTGAATCGTGATGCGCGCGTTCTTGGCCGGCCGCTCGATCGTGATCTTGCCCACCGAGGCGTGCGCGAGCTTCTTCTTCAGGTAGGCCCGTACCTTGATGTCCTCGTTCAGGATCGTCGGAAAATGCTTGCTGTTCGCGTACCACTTCGACGCCCAGTCGCGGTTCACGGCAAGGCGGAAGCCGGTCGGATTGATCTTCTGTCCCATGAGCTATCCTTGTTTGCCGTCACCGACGGTGACGTGGATGTGGCAGGTCTGTTTCAGGATGACGTTGCCGCGGCCCTTCGCGCGCGCGGTGAAGCGGCGCAGGTTGGTCGCCTTGTCGAGGTAGATCGTCCTGACCTTGAGCTCGTCGACGTCGGCGCCGTCGTTGTGCTCGGCATTGGCGATCGCCGACTCGAGCACCTTCTTGATGATCTTCGCGCCCTTCTTCGGGCTGAACGCGAGCACGTCGAGCGCGCGGGCAACCGGCAGGCCGCGGATCTGGTCGGCGACCAGCCGTCCCTTCTGGGCCGAGAGCCGCACGCCGCGCAGGATCGCTGTGGTTTCCATGACTTGCTCCTTACTTCTTCGGCGGCGTCGTGGGCGCCGCGACCTTCTTGTCCGCAGAGTGGCCCTTGAACGTACGGGTCAGCGCGAACTCGCCGAGCTTGTGACCGACCATGTTCTCCGACACGTACACCGGAATGTGCTGCTTGCCGTTGTGCACGGCGATCGTCAGTCCGACGAAGTCGGGAGTGATCGTCGAGCGCCGCGACCAGGTCTTGATCGGCCGCTTGTCCGAGGTCGCCCGCGCGGCCTCGACCTTCGCCTGCAGGTGATGATCGACGAACGGGCCCTTCTTGATCGAACGTGCCATGGTGTCTGTCTTATCCCTTCTTCGCAGCGTGGCGGCGGCGGACGATCATGCCGTCGGTGCGCTTGTTGCGCCGCGTCTGGTAGCCCTTGGCCGGCGTGCCCCACGGTGACATCGGATGGTGCCGCCCGCCGCCGCCGTTGGTGCGGCCGCCCATCGGATGGTCGACCGGATTCATCGAAATGCCCCGCACCGTCGGCCGGATGCCGCGCCAGCGGTTGGCGCCCGCCTTGCCGATCGAGCGCAGGCTGTGCTCCTCGTTGCCGACGGTGCCGATCGTCGCCCGGCAGTCGACGTGCACCTTGCGGATTTCGCCCGAGTGCATGCGCAGCTGCGCGTATGCGCCCTCGCGCGCCAGGAGCTGCACCGACGCGCCGGCCGAACGCGCGATCTGCGCGCCCTTGCCGGGCAGCATTTCGACGCAATGGATCGTGGTGCCGACCGGGATGTTGCGCAGCGGCAGGCAGTTGCCGGCCTTGATCGGCGCTTCCGCGCCGCTCATCAGTTGCGTGCCGGCCGGGACCCCGCGCGGCGCGATGATGTAGCGCCGCTCGCCGTCGGTATAGAGCAGCAGCGCCAGATGCGCGCTGCGGTTCGGATCGTACTCTAGCCGCTCGACCGTCGCCGCGATGCCGTCCTTGCTGCGGCGAAAATCGACCAGCCGATAGTGCTGCTTGTGGCCGCCGCCTTTGTGCCGCATCGTGATGTGGCCGTTGTTGTTGCGGCCCGACCCGCGCTTCTTGCTTTCGGTGAGCGCGTCGACGGGGGCGCCCTTGTGCAGCTCGCGCGTGACGACCTTGACCAGCGCGCGGCGCCCCGGCGATGTCGGTTTGACTTTGATCAGTGCCATGTCAGCCCTCTTGGGCGAAGTTGATTTCCTGGCCCGGCTTGAGGCTGACGTACGCCTTCTTCCAGTGCCGGCGGCGGCCGCTGTAAGCGCCGAAGCGCTTCGCCTTGCCCTTGACGTTGGCGATCTGCACGGCCTCCACCTCGACCTTGAACAGCATCTCCACCGCGGCCTTGACCTCGGGCTTGGTCGCATCCTGCACGACGCGAAAGACGACCTGCGAATGCTTGTCGGCGATTTGCGTCGCCTTTTCCGAGACCGTAGGCGCCAGCAACAGCGTCAGCAGGCGTTCGGGTTTGTACCGGGGGCCGGCCGTTTTGGCGAGCGTCTTGGCCGCCGTCGCCGTCTTCGTCGGGCTCATGCCAGTATCTCCTCGAACTGTGCGACCGCCGCACGGGTCAATAGCACGTTATCGAAGCGCACCAGGCTGACCGGATCGACCTGCCGCGCCTCGAGCACCAGCACGCCGGGAAGGTTGCGCGACGACAGGAAGACGTTGTCGTCGAACTTGTCGATGACGACCAGCACCGTCCCGGTCAGGCCGTAGCCCTTGATCTTTTGCGCGAACAGCTTGGTCTTCGGCGCGTCGACGGCGATCGCCGCGACGACCGACAGGCGGTTCTCGCGAACCAGTTGCGACAGGATGGCAGCGATCCCGGCGCGGAACATCTTGCGGTTGACCTTCTGTGTGAAGTTTTCGTCCGGCGAGCTCGGGAAGATCTTGCCGCCGCCGCGCCACAGCGGACTGTTCGCCTGCCCCGCGCGCGCCCTGCCCGTTCCCTTTTGCGCCCAGGGCTTCTTGTGCGACTTGTTGATGTCGGCGCGGCCTTTTTGCTTGCGGTTGCCGCTGCGCGCATTGGCCTGGTACGCCGTCACCAGCTGGTGGATCAGCGCTTCGTTGTAGTCGCGGCCGAACAGCGCGTCCGACGCGGCGTGCGTCGCCGCGGACTGGCCGCGCTCGTCGATCAGTCTGAGCTCCATGGTCAGGCCCCCTTCTTCAGCGGCGCCTTGGCTGCCGGCCGGACGACGATGTGCCCGCCGTCGGCGCCCGGGACCGCGCCCTTGACGAGCAACAGGCCGCGCGCCGCGTCGACGCGGACGACCTTGAGCGTTTGCGCCGTGCGCTTGACGTTGCCGTACTGGCCCGCCATGCGCTTGCCGGGGAACACGCGGCCCGGATCCTGCGCCATGCTGATCGAGCCCGGCGCGTTGTGCGAACGCGAATTGCCGTGCGAGGCGCGGTTGGAGCTGAAGTGATGCCGTTGAATCGCGCCGGAGAACCCCCGGCCCTTGGTCGTCCCGGAAACGTCGACCAGCTGCCCGACGGCGAAGGTCTCGACGCTGACCACCTCGCCGATCTTGAGACCCGCCAGCTGCTCGGCCGAGACCGTGAATTCCTTGAGCAGCTCGCCGGCCTCGACGCCGGCCTTGGCGAGATGGCCGGCCTGCGGCTTGCTGACGCGGCTCGCGCGGCGCTTGCCGTAGGTGACCTGCACGGCCGTGTAGCCGTCGCTTTCCTGGGTCTTGATCTGGGTGACGCGATTGTTGGCGACGTCGAGCACCGTCACCGGGACGGCGGCGCCGTCGTCGGTGAAGATTCGCGTCATGCCGACTTTACGGCCGACTAATCCTAGACTCATTTTCATGTTCCTTCAAAGCCGCCGATTGCGATTGACCGGCGGTGCATTAAGTGGCTTGTCGCGAGTGCGTTACTGCAGCTTGATCTCCACGTCCACACCCGCCGGCAAGTCGAGCTTCATCAGCTGGTCGACTGTCTTGTCGGTCGGATCGATGATGTCCATCAGCCGCAGATGCGTGCGGATCTCGAGCTGGTCGCGCGAGGTCTTGTTGACGTGCGGCGAACGCAGGATGTCGAAGCGCTCGATCTTGGTCGGCAACGGCACCGGGCCCTTGACGACCGCGCCCGAGCGCTTCGCCGTCTCGACGATTTCCTGCGCCGATTGGTCGATCAGCTTGTAGTCGAACGCCTTCAATCGGATGCGGATTCTCTGGTTCTGCATTTGAATTCCTGGTTGATTGTGCCTTTCAGGGATCAGGGTCAGAGGTCGGATATCAGTAAATTTAGGCGCGCTTCGCGCGCCAGGTTTGGCTGATGCCCGATTCCCGATTCCTGATACCTGTCACTCGATGACCTTGGCGACGACACCGGCGC
>JBOIGD010000065.1:0-9996 GCA_050742615.1 Casimicrobiaceae bacterium
CGTCAGTACACTGCATTTCATATCCACCAACGTCAACAACTGAACGCGGTAGAAAATCAACGTCCATTTCGTCGTAAGTGTCAAGACCTGAAGCATCTATTTTGCTTATTGGGTTGTTGCGCGTATAGGTAAACGTCCCTGCACCTCCGGCAAGCCCGATTGGGTCGCTTTGGATGTATCGCCCCAGGGCCGAATCATACGTCCGGGCGCCGTTCTGACTCAGGTGCGTTGCCGCGTTCGCATATTGGCCGGGAAGACGGTGCTGGAGAGTGAACGTCCCCAGCCCCGCCGGATTCTGGTTCGGCAGTGTCTCCCCAAACGGCGCACTGTCCCACTGCCAAACTTGCGAGCCGGCACTGTTGGTAATCGCCCGCGGCGCGTTCAGGTGATCGGTCCAGATGTAGCCGACGCCGTACGCCGTGCAGGGCGGCGTCTGGCACGAGACGGGAATGTTGGCGGCGACGCCGGCGAGGGTATCTCCGAGCCAGATAAACTCCTGAACCGCAGCTCCGCCAGGGTAGGCGTACTCGCCGAGCATGTGGCCAGCGTCGTCGTAAAGCCAGACAACGCCGTAGCCATGTCCAGTGTCGTCTGCTCCGTCCTGCCTCGATGTCGGTTGACCGAGACCGTTGTAGGTCCACAGGATCGAGATTCCTGAATCACCGGGCGTGGTCGTCTGCACCAGCCGCCCGCGCGCGTCGTACGTGTGCGTCAGATGGCCGTCGGAAGTCAGATTGCCCGCCGCATCGTAGCTGTTGGTGTAAAGCCCGGAGACGCTGGTCAGCCGATTCGTGTTCGGCGTGTAGCTGTAGGTCGCCGGCACGCCGTTGACATTGGCGCTGGTGCGGTTGCCGTTGGCGTCGTAGGCATAGGCCCGGGTCTCGCTCGCCAGCGCGCTGGTGAAGCCTGAGAAGGTTAGAAGCTGACTGTCAGCGTCGTAAGTGAAGTTCTGATTGTGCGACGGCCCATCGCCGATCTGGGTGATGCGGCCGGCGGCATCGTAGGTGATCGTGCGCTGCGCGGCCGGCAAGGTGTACCCCGCGGTGCGGCCGTTCAGGTCGGTGGCGCGGGCGTAGGCAGTGCTGCCGCCGAAGAGCCAGCTCTCCGCGCCACCGAAGGGGAAATAGCCGATGCCTGAGATGACCGTGGCGCCGTTCCATGACAGCGCGCTGATCCGGTCGCCGGCGTAGGTCACCGCGAGGGTCTTGCCGGAAGGATAGACCACGCTGGTAATCCGGCCCATGGCATCGCGGCCAAACGTGAGCGGCAGCGTGATGCCCTGCGCGACCTGGGTCTTGCTGACCGCGCGGCCGTTGCTGTCGTAGGTGTAGGTCGTGCTGCCCGAAGGGTCGGCCATCGCGGCGAGCTTGCCGGCGCCGTGGGTGGCAGTGTCGTAGGTCAGCGTGATCGCCTGGCCGTCGGCAAAGCCAGTGTGCGTCGTGCGGCCGAGGGCGTCGTAGGTATAGGCCGTGAGCTTGCAGGGACGCCGGCGGCCCGGCACCGGGAAGATTGCGTGGCACTCCAAGAAAACAACTCGAGACTGGCCCCTTTAATTCCAGAGTCACTTCTCTGGACAATTCGTCATCGGAAATGCGCCCGATTCGGCCGGATTCGGAACTATTTCGACGTGCCAGCGTTCTTCCAGCTTGCTAACGATCCTCTGCGCCAACTTGTGCGCCGCGGGTGCATTCGAGCCTTTTGAAAACCCAAGCGCGACTTGGTAACCAGGTAAACCAAGATTGCCTGCCGTTAGGCCCACACCATCACGCCGAGTAAACCCCATGTTGATGGCCGGCCTGGTCCGTGCTCCATCCATAGGATGTCCAATCGTGTCCAGTTCCGCCTGGGTTTCTGCGCTCCAGTCTAGGAATTCTGTGCCCTCAGCATTGGCGGCCGATTGCATCTCCGCCGTAAACGCCGAGAGATCGTCGGCGCTTTGCAAACAAACCGTTGCTATCAGGAACGCTCGCTTACCACCCTCGCATCCTTGCAATGCGCTTACGAGAGCGATTGAAATCAGCGCGCAGATGCATGACTTGCGAAGCATTCTTTTCGCCTCGTTAGGGACCGCCCATGAAGTAGCACGCTAAAGCTACTTGCCCTGCGGTTGTCTCAAAAAACGTTAGTCCAACTACCAAATTGGCGTCTGTCAAGCGAGTCGGATTGCCAGAGGCGTAAGAATAAGTAAGCATACCCGCGCCAAGGCCGATCGGGTCGCTCTGTACGTAACGCCCCAGCGCAGAATCGTAAACGCGTTGGCCGTTCTGACTCAGTTGCGTTGCCACGTCCGCATACTGGCCGGGAAACCTGTGGTTGACGTTGAACACCCCGAGCCCGGGCCGGGTTCGTATTGGGTTGCGTGTCGCCGAACGGTGCGCTGTCCCATTGCCAAACCAGCGCGTTGGCCGAATTGGTGATCGCCCGCGGCGCATTGAGGTGATCCGACCAGACGTAGCCGGCGCCGTACGCCGTGCAAGGTGGTGTTTGGCACGCTACCGGAATATTGCCGGCGACGCCGACCAGGTATCCCCCAGCGAGATGAATTCCTGAATCGGCGCGCCGCCAGGATAGGCGTATTCGCCAACCATGTGCCCTCGGCTCCGAACGACGTGAACTGGGCTTGGAATCGTAGCGTCACGCGGCTGGCACGGGGAAACTTACGCATTCGCCGAAGGGCGACTTCGACGAAGAGCGCACGATCGAAAGGCGATTGTCGCGGCGATGATCCCCCAACTCACCGCCGCTTCCTCGCACCCATCACAACCTCCTATTGAGAGGCGTTGCGACGATGGATTGAATTCACCCAGTACGCCAGCGACGTGTTCCAGGACAAGCTGGTCGAGTTCGGCATGACCTGCTCGATGAGCCGCAAGGGTAACTGCTGGGACAACGCGCCGACGGAAAGCTTCTTCAACAGCCTGAAGAACAAACGCGTACACGGCACGCGTTACGCCACGCACGATGAAGCGCGCGCCGATCTGTTCGATTACATCGAGGTGTTTTACAACCGGAGTCGTCGTCATTCCACGCTCGGCTATCGGTCGCCGACCCAGTACTTGCAACACTGGATCGCGCCTCAGGCAGTGCGGAAATTAGCGGCTTGAGACCATACCCTTGTTAGACGAAAAACCGAGGGAAGCTCACCATGGGCCAAGCTGGATCCCTCCGTCCACCAGGGAATTCAGGGAAAAGTCTTGGTTTCAAAATCAGGTAGACCGTATCAGACGGACGACCAGCCAATAAAGGCCCACCCAGGAAAAAACAAAGAATATAGCTGCCGCGGCGGCAACCAGTCGTTGCCACGGCTGGCGGTATTGCTCAGCTAATTCGGGCTGCTTGGCAAAAGGAGCAAATTCTCGCTTGAGCCAGCGGTTGATCAGAACTACCGCTCCAATTGCAATCAGGACTCCCCAAATGTCAATTTCATCTGCCTGCGGTGACCGACGTTCGATGACCCAAAAAGCTATCCAGACTACGCCGAAGAGTAGAGCGGTAACCAGAAAGCTGAGATGTACAGTTAGGTAATTAATCGTGTCGGCACATGCCCGGGCCGGTGCGCCGCGGCGCTTGCGCGCAAGAGCGGAACCGTAGACGCGCAAGAATACGGTCGTCAGGAGGCGCTTCGCAATCCCAGTTCCTCGTGCCCGGATTGCTACCCGATCAGTATCTATCTGACGACGACGCTCTGGCTCGCGCATGGCGGACGATCAGGGACCTGATCCCTTCCAACAATTGTAAATCGCGTGAATACGCTTGCTCCCGACAAGCCCATAAACCAAGCCGGCGCCCGGTCCTGCTTTGGAAGTTACAGCGGCGCCGGCAACTACGTCGATGCCAAGATAAATAGCGTCCCCGGTCTCGCCGTGTAAAAGTGAATTTAACTCGTCAATAACGCCTACGACAACTGCCGCGTCGCCCACAAGGTGACCGCTGTGTTCAAGCATGGGCTCCAATGGCCCGCGGATGGATCGCCAATCGCGGGGGAGGTGATGCAAGAGCTGTTTGAACGCGGCAGCGTCAGCTTCTATGACTGAAAGGTCTCGGTCGATTTCCGCGAGGGTACCATCGGGGCCCAGTGCTTTGGTCGCTTCCTTGCACGCTTCTGACACCTTGTCCCTATCATCATTCTTGACCGTGCCGGGCACGCCGGCAACCACGATCCAATGGCGACGCGCGAGGGCGTCTTACCCAGACGGTGGTGTGCGTCAGGCTGCCGTCGGACACGAGGTTGCCGGCCGCATCGTAGCTGTTGGTGTACAGACCGGCAACGCCGGTCAGCCTATTCGAGTTCGGCGTGTAACTGTAGGTCGCCGGAGCACCGTTGACGTTGGCGCTCAAGCGGTTGCCGTTGCTGTCGTACATATAGGTCCGGGACTCGCTCGCCAGTGCGCTGGTGAAGCCGGAGAAGGTCAGCAGCCGGCCGTCCGCGTCATAGGTGAAGCTCTGGTTGTGCGTCGGGCTGTCGCCGATCTGGGTGATGCGGCCGGCGGTGTCGTAGGTGATCGTTCGCTGCGCCGTGGGCAGGAAGTAGCCGGAGGTCCGTCCATTCAGGTCCGTGGTGCGGGTGTCTTCGATCGTGCCGCCGAAAAGCCAGCTTT
This sequence comes from Casimicrobiaceae bacterium, assembly GCA_050742615.1. Lineage (GTDB taxonomy): Bacteria > Pseudomonadota > Gammaproteobacteria > Burkholderiales > Casimicrobiaceae > PALSA-1003. Next base: position 4,599 of record JBOIGD010000065.1, read on the forward strand.
CTGCGCCGCCGAACGGGAAGTACTCGATGCTGGACAGCAGCGTCCCCCGTTCCAGGGCAACGAACCCATGCGGTCCCCGGTATAGGTCACCGCCAGGGTCTTGCCGGAAGGGTAGACCACGCTGGTGACTCTGCCCAGGCTGTCGCGTGTGAAGGAAAGCTGCAGGGGAATGCCGAGCGTGGTCTGCGTCTTGGTGGCAACGCGGCCATTGGTATCGTAGGTATACGTCGTCGTGCCCGACGGGTCGGTCATCGAGGCCAGCTTGCCGACCCCGTTGACGGCTGTATCGTAACTCATGGTGATGGTTTGACCATCGGCATACGAGGCCTGGGTTTGCCGGCCCAGCGCATCGTAGGCGTAGGTGGTGAGCTTGCCGCGCGCGTCCAGCTTGCTCGCGGTGTCGAACGCTTTTGTAACCTTCCGAAGCGTCGGTCAGACTGCTCCGCCGCCCCGACGATGTCAACTGTCGGTCATTACAGGGGTACCGATGCGGATAGATTTTTCGCGGCGGAGGGTAACGGGCCATCGGAGCCTCGAAGGAGTTAGGGCGCTTTGGCCTGACCCCATCTTGTAGCGCTGCCGTCAGGGCATTCTGGAAATCCGTCAATCACCGGCGCGACGCGAGGCATCATCCGTTGGTACGACCAACGCGACGCCGACCCGCGCGTTAATGGAGGCGTGGCCGAAAGCGGGCCACACACCTTCCAACCAACGCTTCGAGGAGACTCGCGATGAAAATGCTTTGTGCTGCTGCCTTGCTCGGCCTGTTCGCTTGCCAGGCGGCGTATGCTGTCGACGGCGCCGCGGCGGCGCCACGGAATGCCAAGCCGCAGGCAGCGGCCAAAACCGCGGACGCCGCCGCAACGGGCGGCCAGGCGGCCAAGCCGATCCAGATGTCGCAGCAGGACCGGATGCGCATGTGCAGCAAGCAGGCCACCGGCAAGAAAGGGGCCGAGCGCAAGGCTTTCATGAAATCCTGCCTGAGCACCAAGAAGTCATCGTAGCGTCGCCGCCGCGGGCAGGGCGGCACGACCGCTCTGTCCGCTGGGCGCGCTGCGAGCGACTTCTCGGGCAACGGGCGATGGCCGACGGCGCGGCCGAAGGCGGAACGGCGCCTCAGGCACGCTTGCGGATCAGCAAGCCCTTCAGGTAGTCGCCCTCCGGAAAATTCAGCGCCACCGGATGATCGGTGCCCGGCGCGAAGCGGCCGATGACGGCGGCGTCGGCGTTTGCATCGAGCGCGGCGCCGGCGACGATCTTCTGGAACAGGTCGGCCGGGATTCCGCCCGAGCACGAAAAGGTCGCGAGCAGGCCGCCGGGGCGCAACAGCTTCAGCGCCAGCAGATTGATGTCCTTGTAGGCGCGCGCCGCGTTCGCCGCATGCTGCGCGGTCGGCGCGAACTTCGGCGGGTCGAGCACGATCATGTCGAAGCTTTTGGCGCTGGCGCGGAGCTTGCGCAATTCGGTGAACACGTCCGCGTCGCGCCATTCGCAGCGGCTCGCATCGAGCCCGTTGGCCGCCACATGGTCGCGCGAGCGCGCCAGCGCATCGGCCGAGCTGTCGATGCCGAGCACCGACCGCGCCCCGCCGGCCAGCGCGGCGACGGTGAACCCGCCCGTATAGCAGAAGCAGTCGAGCAGGTCGCGATCGCGGGCGAGCGCACCGATCCTGCGACGCGTCTCGCGCTGGTCCAGATAGAAGCCGGTCTTCTGGCCCGAGACGACGTCGACGTCGAACCGCAGGCCGTTTTCAAGCAGCGTTACGCGTGCCGGCAGCGCGCCCGCCGCCGTCCCGGTGCGCGGCGCCAGGCCTTCCAGCGTCCGCACCTCCGCGTCGGAACGCTCGTAGACGCAAGCGCTGGCCTCGGCAAGCGTCGCCACGATGCGATCGCGCCAGGCTTCGGCCCCCGCGCTCGCCAGCTGCACGACCGCGACCTCGCCGTAACGGTCGGCGATCACTCCCGGCAGGCCGTCGGATTCGGCGTGGACCAGGCGGCAGCCGTCGTGCGCCGCATCGAGCATCGGGAAGCGCGCCGCCGCCGCGCTGCGCACCCGCGCGGCGATGAATGCGTCGTCGATCGTCTCGTCCGGGTCGAAGCTCCAGACCCGCGCGCGGATCTGCGAGGCGGGACTCCATGCGGCGGTGGCCAGGAATCGCCCGTCGCTGGCATGCAGGGCGACCGTCGCGCCGCGGTCCGGTTCGCCATCGACCGTCGCGATTGCGCCGGAAAACACCCACGGATGCCGGAGGCGCAGCGACTTTTCGCGCCCCGGGCGCAGCGTGACGCGGAACACGCCCGTATCGGTTTTAGCCGGCGCTGACGCCGAACAGGTGACCGACGGCGAAGGTCACCGCGGCCGCAAGGCCGCCGAGCAGCAGCATGCGGGCGCCGGACGGCAACGCGCTGCGGCCGGTGAACAGCGACAAGGTCGCGCCCACCGCGAACAGCGCCAGCGCCGTCAGCAGGGCGGTGATCGCGAACGCGTGATTGCGGGCGGCGAAGACGAACGGCAGCAAGGGAATCGCGGCGCCGACCGCGAACGACAGGAACGACGATACGGCGGCGCTCCACGGCGAGCCGAGCTCGTCGGGATTCAAGCCCAGCTCCTCTCGCGCCAGGGTGTCGAGCGCGTGCTCGGGGTCGGCGACCAGTTTCTTGGCGAGCCGGCGCGCCTCGCCCGGCGCCAGGCCCTTGGCCTCGTAGATCAGCGCGAGCTCCTGCGCCTCGGCGTCCGGATACTCGGCCAGTTCCTCGCGCTCCAGCCCGATCTGATACTCGAACAGTTCGCGCTGCGAGCGCACCGAGACGAACTCGCCCGCCGCCATCGCGAAGGCCCCGGCGGTCAGCCCCGCCACGCCGGTCAGCACGACCCACGCCGGATCCGGCGTCGCACCGGCGACGCCGAAGATCAGGCTCGCGTTCGACACCAGGCCGTCGTTGACGCCGAAGACCGCCGCGCGCAGGAAGCCGCCGCCGCCCAAGCCGCGATGCCGGCGCTCGATGCTGCCGGCCACCGGCGTGACGTGGCCCCCGGGCTCGGCCTTGCTGTAGATCGCCATGCCGCGCACCTTCATCGCGGCGAGAATGCCGCGCAGCGGACGCGGCCCGAACAGCTCGACCATTCGCGCCACCAGTCGCGTTCGCAGATCGGGCACGAACGGCGGCGGCGCCGGCTTGCCGCTGGCGGTGAGCTGTGCGCGCCAGATCGTGGCCTGCGCTTCGGCCTCGCCGCTCAGACGCATGAAAAGCTCGCCGCGCGGCGTGCCTGCTTCCGCGGCGGAGCAGGCGCGATACAGGTACGCCGAGCGCTGCTCCTCGGTCCAGCTTTCCAGAGGATTGCTCATCGTAGCGCGCGAATGGCGATGGCCGGAGCGTCGCGATCGTGATCCGTGCGGCCGCGCTCAGGCGGGCGCGCCGACGATCGCGTCGATCCTGGCCATGACTTCGGCATCGAGCTTGGGCACGACGGCCAGCGCGCGCATGTTCTCGACGACCTGCGCCGCCCGGCTCGCGCCGGTGATCACGCTGCTGACATGCGGATTCTTCAGGCACCAAGCCAGCGCGAGCTGGGCGAGCGTGCAGCCGAGCTCGGCGGCGAGGGGGACGAGCGCCCGTACCTGCGACAGCTTGACGCGATCGACGATGCGCTCCGCCAGCCACTCGTAACCTTTGAGCGTGGCGCGCGAGCCGGCGGGGACGCCGTCGTTATATTTCCCGGTCAGCAGGCCCGAGGCCAGCGGACTCCAGGTCGTCACGCCGATTCCGGGGTCGCGATAGAGGCGCGCGTATTCGCGCTCGACACGGTCGCGGTGCAGCAGATTGTATTGCGGCTGCTCCATCACCGGCTTGGCCAGATGATGTTTGTCGGCGATGTGCCACGCCTCGGTGATCGCCGCCGCATCCCATTCCGACGTGCCCCAGTACGAGGCCTTGCCGGCGCGGATCATGTCGTGCATGGCCCAGACGGTCTCCTCCAGCGGCGTGTCCGGATCGGGCCGGTGGCAGAACACCAGGTCGACGTGGTCGAGCTGCAGGCGCTTCAACGAGCCGTCGATCGCCTGCATCAGGTACTTGCGGTTCAGCGTGTTCTTTTCATTGGGTCCGTCGTCGAGCCCCCAGTAGAATTTGGTCGATACGACGTAGGAGGAGCGCCGCCACCCCAGCTTTCGCAATGCGCCGCCCATGATCACTTCGGACCGGCCCCTGGCGTAAACCTCGGCGTTGTCGAAAAAATTCACGCCGGCGTCGTGCGCGGCCGCCATGCACTCGCGCGCGGTGTCCTCGGCGAGCTGATTGCCGTAAGTCACCCACGAGCCGAACGAGAGCTCGCTGAGCTTGAGACCGGAGTTGCCGAGCCGGCGGTACTGCATCGATCCTCTGGGCGAAGCGTTGCGCCGCGAACGCGGCGCCGGAGCGGCCATTCTACCCCAAGCGCGCCTGCCGCCGTTCGCCGCCGGCAAGGGTACAATCCGCCGGCGCGCCACCAGCGCGTCGGCCGGCACCGGCCCTTCTCGATACGGAAAACGCCATGCCCACCAAAAAACGCCCGCTCAGCGTCGCCGATCTCTGGTCGATCAAGCGCATCGGCTCGCCGACGCTGTCACCCGACGGAAAAAACGCCTGCGCGAGCGTCACGGCGTTCGACATGCACGACAACGAAGGCCGCACCGAGCTGTGGCTGTTTCCCTGCGACGGGGGCAGGGCTCGCCGGCTGACCACCGGCGACAAGGATTCGGGCCCTCCGCAATGGTCGCCCGACGGGCGCTGGATCGCGTTCGCCGCCAAGCGCAAGGACGACGACGAGGCGCAGGTTTACCTGATCGCTTCGGACGGCGGCGAGGCGCGACGGCTCACGTCGCTGTCGACCGGTGCTTCGGCGCTGCGCTGGTTTCCGGACAGCCGCCGCATCGCCTTCGTATCGTGGATCTGGCCGGACCTCACCGGCGACAAGGCGCAGGCGAAACGCAAGCGCGAGCGCAAGGAGTCGAAGATCAAGGCGTACGTGACCGATCGGGCCGAGCCGCGCTACTGGGATCACTGGCTCGCCGACGGGCGCGAGCCGCATGTCTTCGCGGCCGACGTCGGCAGCGGCGCCGCCCGCGATCTGCTCGCGGGCACCGGCCTCGCGCTGCAGCCGTGGGATCCGTCGGCCGAGCACTACGACCTGAGTCCCGACGGCAAGGAGCTCGCGCTGACGGTCGATCGGGCGAGCGAGCCGAGAATGATGAACGCCGCCGACATCGTCGCCGTCAAGCTCGCATCCGGCCGTCATCGCGTGCTGAGCGCGGGCAGTGGATTCTCCAGCGAGCATCCGCGCTATTCGCCGGACGGCCGGCATCTGGTGTGGCATGCGTACAACCTCAAGCGCGCGTTCAACGATCAGGGCCGCCTGATCC
>JBOIGD010000066.1:0-9297 GCA_050742615.1 Casimicrobiaceae bacterium
GTGCGCTCGCCCTTGCGTTCGAGCAGCGCGTTGGTGGCGACCGTGGTACCCATTTTCACCGCGCCGATGCGGCCCCGTGGGATCGGCTCGGTTGGCGCGAGGCCAATGAGGTGGCGGATGCCCTCCACGGCGGCATCGCCATAGGCCTCGGGGTTTTCCGAGAGCAGCTTGTGGGCGACGAGCGTACCGTCCGGCCGTTTGCCGATCACGTCCGTGAACGTGCCGCCGCGGTCGATCCAGAACTGCCAGCGTGCCTGCGGGGAATCGGTCATCGGGGATCGGGGGTCGGGCGGGCCGCGCTGCGGGCGACCGGGGCGCCGCGGCAGACCCATTATATCGGCGCGGCGCCGGGTTCCGGGCGGTTTCGCGGCCTCGCGCCGGATATGATACAAAGGCACGGTTCGGCAGGGCGCCGCCTCGACGCGCGAGCCCGCGCGCATTCCGACCCGCGTCCCTGGTCGCAGGAGATTTCCTATGCAACGGATTCACGCCATCACCGCCGTGCTCGGCCTGTCGTTCGCGCTCGGTGCAGCCGCGCAAACCAAGTGGGACATGCCGACCGCCTACCCGGCCTCCAACTTCCATACCGAGAACATCGCGCAGTTCGTCGCCGACGTCGACCGCGCCAGCGGCGGCAAGCTCAAGATCACCGTGCATTCCAACGCATCGCTGTTCAAGGCCAACGAGATCAAGCGCGCCGTGCAGGGCGACCAGGCGCAGGCCGGCGAGATCCTGCTGGTCAACTTCGAGAACGAGGATCCGATGTTCGGCCTCGACGGCGTCCCGTTCCTCGCCACCGGCTACGCCGACGCAATGAAGCTCTACAAGGCGTCCAAAAAGGCGCTGGAAGAGCGCTTCGCCAAGCAAGGTATCAAGCTGCTTTACACGGTGGCGTGGCCGCCGCAGGGAATCTTCACCAACCGGACCTTGAACAGCGCGGCCGACATGAAGGGACTCAAGTGGCGCGCCTACAGCCCGGCGACCTCACGCATCGCCGAGCTGGTCGGGGCGCAGCCGGTGACGGTGCAGGCGGCCGAGTTGACGCAGGCGCTCGCCACCGGGGTCGTCGACTCGTACATGTCGTCGTCGTCGACCGGCTTCGACTCCAAGACTTACGAGAGCATCAAGAATTTCTACGACACGCAGGCGTGGCTTCCCAAGAACGCGGTGATCGTCAACCAGCGGGCCTTTGATGCCCTGGACCAGGCGACCCAGCAGGCGGTGCTCAAGGCGGCAGCCGACGCCGAAGTGCGCGGCTGGAAGGCCTCCGAGGAAAAGAACGGCTGGTACGTCGACCAGCTCCGGCAAAAAGGCATGAACATCGTCAAGCCCAGCGCGCAGTTGAGCGCGGACTTGAAAAGGGTCGGCGACGTCATGCTGCAGGACTGGCTGAGGAAGACCGGTGCCGACGGCCAGTCGGTCGTCGATGCCTTCCGGAAAATGTGATCGGCGGACCGGCGATCCTGTGGCAACGGGAAACCGCGGCCGCCCCGGGTTTGGCCGCGCCGCGATCCGGCGTCGCGCGGCAGGCGCCGCCGGGCCTTCGCCTGCGCCCGGACGCCGGCCCGGGAAGCGCGTTTTCTCCCGCCTGACCGCCGGCGATGCGGCGCTCGCTTGACGCGCTCTACGCCGCCGCCGCCTGGCTCGCGGCGCTGTCCCTGATAGGCACGCTGGCGATGGTGCTGCTAGGTATCGCGGGGCGCCTGCTGAGCTTCCAGGTGCGCGGCACCGATGCCTACGCCGGCTATTTCATGGCGGGTTGCGGCTTCCTGGCGCTGGCGCACACGTTGACGCGCGGCGAGCACATCCGCGTCACGCTGATCCTCGAGCACGTCGGCGTGGCGGCCAGGCGCTGGCTCGAGCGCTGGTCCCTCGCGGTCGCCGTCGTGCTCTCGGCTGCTTTCGCCTGGTACAGCGTGCGCCTCGCCTGGCAGTCGTACCAGTTTCACGACATGTCCACCGGCAACGATGCCACGCCCCTATGGATCCCGCAGCTGTCGATGGCGGCCGGCAACGTCATCCTGGCGATCGCCTTCGTCGATCTGCTGATCGGCGAGCTCACCGGCCGGCGCGCTCTCGCGCCGGCCAGCGACGAACCGGCGCACGCGGAGTAGCGCGGTGGATCTCCTGGTCACTTCGCTCCTGATCGCGGCGCTTTTCGTGCTACTCGGCAGTGGCGTCTGGATCGGCGTCGCGCTGGCCGGCGTCGCGTGGATCGGGATGGACCTGTTTTCGTCGCGCCCCGCCGGCGACGCGATGGCGGTGACGATCTGGGGCTCCGCCTCCTCGTGGACGCTGACCGCGCTGCCGCTATTCGTGTGGATGGGCGAGATCCTGTTTCGAACGCGCCTGTCGGAGGACATGTTCAGGGGGCTCGCGCCCTGGCTCGAGCGCGTTCCCGGACGCCTGCTGCACACCAACATCATCGGCTGCACCATCTTCGCGGCCGTGTCGGGATCGTCGGCGGCGACCTGCGCGACTATCGGCAAGATGACCCTGCCCGAGCTCAAGAACCGCGGCTATCCGGACGACATCACTATCGGCACGCTGGCAGGCGCCGGAACGCTCGGCCTGCTGATCCCGCCGTCGATCATCATGATCGTCTATGGCGTGGCGGCCAACGTCTCGATCGCGCACCTCTTCATCGCTGGGGTGATTCCCGGCCTGCTGCTGGCCTGCCTTTTTTCCGGCTACATCGTGGTCTGGGCGCTGCTGCATCCCGGCAGGATTCCGGCGATCGCCGCACGCACGACGATCCTGCAGAAGCTCTACGCGTCGCGGCACCTGATTCCGATCGTGCTGCTGATCGCGCTGGTTCTGGGCTCGATCTACGCGGGGGTCGCCACCGCCACCGAGGCGGCGGCGTTCGGCGTCGTCGGCGCGCTGCTGATCTCGGCCGCGCAAGGCTCGCTCAACTGGACCACGTTCCGCGTGAGCCTTTTGGGCGCGACTCGGCTCTATTGCATGATCGCGCTGATCCTCGCCGGCGCCGCGTTCCTCACCCTGGCGATGGGCTACATAGGGCTGCCGCGCCACTTGGCCGAATGGATCGGCGGGCTCGGCCTGTCGCAGCTCGCCCTGATCGTCGCGCTGATGGTCTTCTACGTCATCCTCGGCTGCTTTCTCGACGGCATATCGATGGTCGTGCTGACCATGGGCGTGATCCTGCCGACGGTGGAAAAGGCGGCCATCGACCTGGTCTGGTTCGGCATCTTCGTCGTGCTGGTGGTCGAGATGGCGCAGATCACGCCGCCGGTCGGCTTCAACCTGTTCGTGCTGCAGGGCATGACGCAACGGCAGATCACCTGGATCGCGCGGCAGGCGCTGCCGATGTTTTTCCTGATGATCGCCGCGACCCTGCTGATCTATTTTTTTCCGCAGCTGGTAACCTATCTGCCGCAGCAGATGAAATTTCATTGAGCAGCCCGTGGAGCACCGGCGGACGACCGCGAATCAGGGCTATGCCGCGAAGCTCAAGGCGCCGTTCGCGGTGCTCGGCATTCGCACCGCCGGCGGCGCAGTCACCGGCATCGACTACCTGCCGAAAGGCGAGCGTTCGCAGGCACCCGGCAGCGCGCTCGCCGAGCGCGCATGCCGGCAACTCGAGCGCTATTTTGCCGATCCCGAGTTCCGCTTCAGCCTGCCGCTGGCTGCGCAGGGCACCTCGTTCCGCCGCGCGGTATGGGACGCGCTGGCGACGATTCCTGTCGGCGAGTCGCGCACCTATGGTGAGCTCGCCCGGAGCCTGCATACCGCGCCCCGCGCCGTCGGCGGCGCCTGCGGTGCGAACCCGATCGCGCTGGTGATCCCGTGTCATCGCGTCGTCGGCAGCCAAGGCTCGCTCGGCGGCTTCATGGGCGTCACGGCCGGCGATCCGATCGCGATCAAGCGCTGGCTGCTGACGCACGAAGGCTATCGTTTCGGCCGCTGAAGTGCGCACGCGGACCGCCGGCGAGCTGATCGACGCGTTTTGCGACCAGGTATGGCTGCAGGACGGGCTCGCCGCATCGAGCCTCGCCAGCTACCGGCGCGACCTCGTCGCGTGGTCGGCCTGGCTCGAGCGGCACGCCCACAAGACCCTGCTCGGCGCCGCGCGCACCGACGTCGAGGCCTTTCTCGCCGCGCAGTTCCAGGGCAAGGCGAAGATCGCGTCGGTCAACCGGCGCCTGTCGGCGCTGCGCCGCTTCTACCGGCTGCATGCGGCGCAGGCAACGATCGCCGCCGACCCGACGCTGCGCGTCAAGTCCCCGAGGCTGCCGCGCACCCTGCCCAGAAATCTGTCCGAAGACCAGGTCGGAGCGCTGCTCGGCGCGCCCGATCCGCAAACGCCGCTGGGCTTGCGCGATCGCGCGATGCTCGAGACGCTTTACGCCACGGGTCTGCGCGTGTCCGAGCTGGTGGGCTTACGACTGTCGCAGGTAAGCCTCGACATGGGCGTGGTGCGCGTCGTGGGCAAAGGGAACAAGGAGCGGCTGGTGCCGCTCGGCGAAGAGGCGATCGACTGGCTGAAGCGCTACTGCGCGACCGCCCGCGTCGATCTCGGTGGCGATGCGAAGAGCGATTCGGTGTTCGTCACCGCTCGCCGCGGCCCGATGACACGCCAGGCGTTCTGGCAGCTGATCAAGCGGCATGCGGTCAGGGCGGGCATCGCGCGGACCGCGCTGTCGCCGCACACGCTGCGCCACGCGTTCGCCACCCACCTGCTGAACCATGGCGCCGACCTCCGCGTCGTGCAGCTCCTGCTCGGCCACGCGGACATCACGACGACGACGATATACACCCATGTCGCGCGCGAGCGCCTGAAACAGCTGCACCAGCGCCACCATCCGCGCGGCTGACGCGACCCGGCAGAATCAACCAGCCGCCGCGAGGCGAATCCTGTGCAGTTGCTTCTTCCAGGCAAGCGAGGGAGCCTCGACGAGTTTCCACGACAGTGCCGCGCAGAGCAGCGTCACCGCGTAGGCGGCCGCAAAATGTCGGGCGCGGCTCCAGTCCGGAAACCAGCTTGCGAGCAACTGCTGAACCGGAAAAGCGTAGATGTACAGTCCGTATGACGGATCGCCCCAGCGGCCCCAGTGTCCTATTGCGCCAAGGCGCGCATGGGCAAGCCAGATCACCACCGCGGCCACCGCAATCGCGAAGGCCGGGACGAACGCGACGCTGTGGTATGTCAATGCGGCAACCGCGCAGGCGGCAAATGGAAGCAGCACCGTGAACGGTATGCGATCGCGCTGCCAGTAGACCAAGGCGCCCAACGCAAAATAGGGCGCCAGACGCGCCAGCGTGCTTGGCTCGAGGCCGCTCCCGGTCAGGTCGCCGTAGTGGGCCCAACCCGCGCCCAGCGCGATGACCATGCCGACGCCGACAATCGCCGCGGCCTGCGACAGCCTGACGTGGGCGATCAAGCCCAGCAGCAGCAGGTAAGCGTACATCTGGACCTCCGGCCACAGGCTCCACAGCGAACCGTTGACCGCGTCACCCGCGTGATTTCGAGTGAACACTCCGGGCAACGTCCATTGAATGTCATAAAGGGTCAGGTTTCGCGAAATGTAGGTGTACGATTCGGGTCGCGAAAAGTATTCGCGAAGCGGAAGACTGCTGCAGATCGGCCCGAGCACGAAGGCCGAGAGGGCCAGCACGACGGCGAGCGCCGGCACGATTCGGATGGCGCGCGAGGCGACAAAGAACCCGAGCGCGCGCCGTTCCAGCAGGCTTCGCGTCACCAGGAACCCGCTGACGACGAAGAAGACATCGACACCCAGCGTGCCCAGCGTCGTGAAGCCGTGGGTCAGCGCGGCCAGCGGCTCGGCGCCCGGGGTTGCCACGATCGCGTATTCGTGGGAGATAATCACCAGCGAGGCGGCAAGCCAGCGAACGAAATCGAAGTTGTTGTCACGGCCTCCGACTCGCCCGCCGAGCTTCTCCATCGAGCGTTTCCCCCCATTCGTTCCGGCCCAACTGCGATGAAACGCTCCCTGCTGCGCCGCGCCAAAGACGCGGTTCGCGACGTCCTGCGCCGCCACCCGCCTGCGTCGTCGCGCACGCGCTACGGCGCCAAGCTCGCTGCCGAGCTCGACCGTTTCCGCGATGATACCGACGTTCACGCGCTGCCAGCGATATTCCACTATTGGTCGAATCGCTACCTGCGGCCGAAGCTCGAGGCGATCGGCGCCAGCCACCCGGACGAATTCTTCGCGAAATTTCTCGGCCAATGCTACGAGCGATGCGACGGTGGCACGCGCCGCTTCATCAGCGTGGGCGCCGGCAACTGCGACACCGAGGTGCGGCTGGCGCGGAGCCTCATCGATGCGGGGTGCCGCGACTTCACCATCGAGTGCCTCGAGTTGAACGATGCAATGCTCGACCGCGGCCGGTCCCTGGCGAGCGCGGAAGGCGTCGCCGCGCATGTCGTGCCGCTGCAGGGCGACTTCAATTCGTGGCGCCCGCACCGGCGATTCGACGCCGTCATCGCCAACCAGTCGCTGCACCACGTCAGCGCGCTGGAGGGGCTGTTCGACGCCGTCGCGGCTTCGCTGGCGCCGCACGCGACGTTCGTCGTCTCGGACATGATCGGCCGCAACGGCCACCGCCGATGGCCGGAGGCGGTGGCGATCGTGCGCGAGTTCTGGCGCGAGCTGCCCGCGCCGTACCGCTACAATCAGCAGCTCAGGCGGCAGGAAACGCAGTTCCTGGACTGGGATTGCTCGACCAGCGGATTCGAGGGCATTCGCGCCCAGGACATCCTGCCGTTGCTGGTCGAACGCTTCGACTTCGAGCTCTTCCTCGGCTTTGCGAATGTCATCGACCCGTTCGTCGATCGCGGCTTCGGCCCGAATTTCTCGGTCGAGTCGTCATGGGACCGCGATTTCATCGATCGCGTGCACGCACGCGACGAGGCGGAGCTCTCGGCCGGCCGCGTCAAGCCCACGCACATGTTCGCCGTGATGCGCGCGGGCGGTGGCTGCGGCGCGCCCGACGCGGCCGCGTCGGCAGCGCGCGCCGCGATCCGCCGGCCGGACTAGCGCGCGTCGGGCGACGGCAGCAACATCCGTGACCATGACCGAGCCGCTGCTGCCCGAACGCCCCGACGCCGCCGCGATCCGCCGCGACTTTCTCGCCGACGAATTCGCGCTGGTCGCGCGGCTGCTGCCGCAGGCCGCTTTCGACGCCGCAGCCTCGGCGCGCATCGCCGCCCGCGGCCGCGCCTGGGTCGAAGCCGTACGCGCGACGCAGGCGGGGAATGCCGGCATCGAATCGTTCCTGCGGCAGTACGATCTGTCGACGCAGGAGGGTGTCCTGCTGATGTGCGTCGCCGAAGCGCTGCTGCGCATCCCGGATACGGAGACCGCGGACCGGCTGATCCGCGACAAGCTGTCGCGCGGCGACTGGCAGAAGCATCTCGGCCAGAGCCCGTCGCTGCTCGTCAACGCGTCGACCTGGGGCCTGATGCTGACCGGCAGGCTGACGCAGATCGACGCCGAATCGGTGCGCGATCCGGCGAGCTGGTACGAGCGCGTCGTCGCGCGCGCGGGCGAGCCGGTCGTTCGCGTGGCGGTACGGCAGGCGATGCGGCTGATGGCCGAGCAGTTCGTCATGGGTCGCACGATCGCCGAGGCGCTGGCGCGGAGCCGCTCCGGCGGCAGTGCGCGCTTTCGCCATTCGTTCGACATGCTCGGCGAGTCGGCGCTGACCTCAGCCGACGCCGCGCGCTACCACGCGGCGTACGCCGAGGCGATCACCGCGATCGGCGGCGCGCGCGACCGCGACGGCGCGGTGTTCGCGCAACCGGGCATATCGGTCAAGCTTTCGGCGCTGCATCCGCGCTACGAATACCCGCAGCGGCGGCGCGTGCTGGCCGAGCTCGTCCCCGCAGTCACGGCGCTCGCGCAGATCGCCAGGGCGCAGGGCATCGGCATGACCATCGATGCCGAGGAGGCCGAGCGCCTCGAGCTATCGCTGGAGATCTTCGCGCGGCTGCGCCGCGATCCGGCGCTGGCCGGCTGGGAGGGCCTGGGGCTGGCGGTGCAGGCCTACCAGAAGCGCGCGCCGGCCGTGATTGACTGGCTGGTCGCGCTCGCGGCCGAGACTGGCCGACGCATTCCGGTGCGGCTGGTCAAGGGCGCGTACTGGGACACCGAGATCAAGCGCGCGCAGGTGCAGGGTCTCGACGACTATCCGGTCTTCACGCGCAAGGCGCACACCGACGTGTCGTACCTCGCTTGCGCCAGCCGGATGCTCGACGCCGCCGGCAACGACGGCGCACTTTTTCCGATGTTCGCCACGCACAACGCGCACACCGCTGCCGCGATCGCCGAGCGGGCGGCGCAGAACGGGCTCGCCCGCGAGGCGTTCGAATTCCAGCGCCTGCACGGCATGGGCGAGGCGCTCTACGAGGAGATCGTTCCCGCCGACAGGCTCGGCATCGCCTGTCGCGTTTACGCGCCCGTGGGCAGCCATCAGGACCTGCTGCCCTACCTGGTGCGGCGGCTGCTCGAAAACGGCGCCAACACCTCGTTCGTCAATCGCATCGGCGACGCCGGCGTGCCGATCGACGACATCGTCGCCGACCCGGTCGCCCGGGTGCGCGCGCAGGGTGCGCGACCGAACGCGTCACTGCCGCTGCCGCGCGCGCTGTTCGCGCCGGAGCGCATCAATTCGCGCGGCGTGTCGCTGGCCGACCAGCCGGCGATGGCGGCGCTGGATGCGGGGTTCGCGGCCCGATCCGGCGCGCGCTGGACGGCGGCGCCGACACCCGCCGCGCACCCGGCGACCGGACCCGCACGCCAGGTGGTCGATCCTTCCGACCATCGACGCGCGATCGGCGCGGTCGTCGATGCCGGCCTTGCCGAGATCGATGCCGCGCTGGCGCGCGCGGCGGCCGCGCAGCCGGCATGGGACGCGGCCGGCGGCATTGCGCGCGCCGACGTGCTGGAGCGCGCGGCCGAGCTGATCGAAGCCGCGCGCGACGATTGGGTGGTTCTGCTCGCGCGCGAGGCCGGCAAGAACCGCGCCGACGCGATCGGCGAGGTGCGCGAGGCGGCCGACTTCTGCCGTTACTACGCGATGCTCGCGCGGCGCCATTTCGCGCAGCCGCTGCCGCTGCCATCGCCGACCGGCGAGTCGAACGAGCTCGCGCTGCACGGTCGCGGCACGTTCGCCTGCATCAGCCCGTGGAATTTTCCGCTGGCGATCCACGTCGGTCAGATAGCGGCCGCGCTCGCCGCGGGCAACGCGGTGATCGCCAAGCCCGCCGAACAGACGCCTCTGATCGCGCAGCGCGCGGCCGAGGCTCTGCTG
>JBOIGD010000067.1:0-9997 GCA_050742615.1 Casimicrobiaceae bacterium
CACCGTTTCCGCGACGCGTCCGATCACCGTGCGCGATCTGCTGACTTTCCGCATGGGGTTCGGCAGCGTCATCGCATATCCGGGTACTTATCCGATCCAGAAGCCGATCCGCGACGATCATCTCGCCGGTGATGGGACCTTGCGCGAACAAATCCCTTGGCGCGCCCTACGAGGGATATGCATAATGCGACGCAGTGCGAATCGACGCATGCGGTTACCTTCATTGAAGGTCCTTCAAACGGAACGGTTGGCTCTGCGTTGGCTCCGCACCGACGATGCCGCCTTCGTGTTCCGGCTTCTGAATGAACCGTCATGGCTGAAATACATCGGCGACAGGGGCATAACGACCATCCGGGATGCCGAGAACTACATCCGCAACGGGCCCGTCGACATGTATGGCCGGCTCGGCTTCGGCCTCTACCTGGTCGAGCGGAGGATCGGCGGAGAGTCGCTTGGCATTTGCGGCCTCATCAAGCGCGAATCGCTGGAGGACGTGGACCTGGGTTTTGCCTTTCTTCCCGAGTTCTGGGGGAATGGCTACGCCTACGAGGCTGCCGCCGCGACCGTGTCGTACGGGAAAGACGTGCTGGGTCTTTCACGGATCGTCGCCATCGCCTCGCAGGACAATCATCCATCGGGCAGGCTGCTCGAGAAACTCGGATTCCATTTCGAGCGCATGATGGCAATGGAATCGGGTCGAGAAGAGCTCAAGATCTATGCGCGCCAGATCGGCGATTCGCCTTGCCGAAGCGGCGCCTGACCGGGGCCGCAAATGGCATTGCGCTCGTTACCGCCCCGCGCAATCGGGCACTTGCATTCATGGCCGCTGGCAAAGCGTCCGCTTGCATCATCTGCGTCACGCCGCTGATCTAGTTCCTCTGCCAACGATTCACCCAACCTGTCGTTTAGCCAAGGAGATCGCGGTGAGTAACCCAGGATCCGACAAGATTTTTGCAGGCTCGATTCCGCAACTCTACGAGGAGCATCTCGTTCCGCTGATCTTCGAACCGTACGCCAAAGACCTCGCCGGCCGTTTGGCGTCGCGGGCGCTCGTCCGCGTGCTCGAAATCGCCGCCGGCACCGGCGCCGTGACCCGCCAACTGGCAGCCGTGCTGCCGGAACGTGTCTCGATCGTGGCCACCGACCTGAACCAGCCGATGCTGGACCTGGCCGCCGCGACAGGGACGAACCGGCCCGTGGAGTGGCGCCAGGCCGATGCGATGCAACTGCCCTTCGGGGAAGGAGAATTCGATGCCGTGGTCTGCCAGTTCGGGGTCATGTTCTTTCCCGACAAGCCGAAAGCGTTCTCGGAGGCACGCCGCGTTCTACGGCCAGGCGGCCTGCTGCTGTTCAATGTGTGGGATCGCATCGAGGACAACGAATTCGCCGACATCGTGACGACCGCCCTCGAATCCCTCTTTCCCGACGATCCCCCGCGCTTCATGGCTCGCACGCCGCATGGCTACTACGACCTTGGAACCATCGAGCGTGACCTTCGCGGAGGTGGCTTCGCCGCGCCGCCGCGCGTCCACACGGTGGCAGCACGAAGCACGGCCCGGTCCCCGCGGATCCCCGCGCTCGCCTACTGTCAGGGGACCCCGCTGCGTAACGAAATCGAGGCACGCGACAAGACTCGACTCGGCGAAGCAACCGACGTCGCCGCCGCCGCCATCGCGCGGCGCTTCGGGCCCGGTCCGGTCGACGGCAAGATCCAGGCGCACATCTTCGCCATCGAGCGGTGAGGACCGCCGCCGGGGCTTTTTTGCGCTCCGACCTCTGCCTCGACCGGACGCTGGGTTGAAGGCGGAGGTACCGACGTCTACACTACGCCGGCAGGCCGGAGCGCGAGTCGACCTTTGGCATTCGGGCCCGGCGATCGCTATCCATCCGGAGGCTGCTTTGGCGGAGATCGAGTCCAAGCTGAACGCCCTTGAATTGCTGCTGCCGCCGCCGATCACGCCGCCTGCCGGGGTAGTCCTGCCTTTCGCGTTCGTGCGCATCGTCGGCAACCGTGCACTGATCTCCGGGCATGGGCCACAGGGTCCCGACGGATCGCTCGCCCGGCCGCTCGGCAAGCTCGGAGCGGAGCTTTCCGTCGAGCAGGGCTATCGCGCGGCCCGCTTGACCGCACTTTCGATGCTGGGAAGCCTCCAGCGCGCCATCGGCGATCTCGATCGTATCCGTGCCTGGAGCCGGGTCTTCGGAATGGTCAATTCGGCGCCAGGCTTCAACATGCAACCAAGCGTCGTCAACGGCTTCTCCGATCTGATTCTGGCGCTCTACGGTCCGGAGCGGGGCGCTCATGCCAGAAGCGCGGTCGGCATGGCCGAGTTGCCGTTCAACATTCCGGTCGAGATCGAAGGGGAGGTTGAGCTGTATGCATGACGCCGGATCAGGCGACTGTCCCTCGGCCTGACATGGATCGGACGGAGATTCGAGCGGGTGACTTGAACAATCCGGCGATCGTGCGGTTGTTGCACGAGCACCTGCAGAGTGTTGCGCGGTATTCTCCTCCGGAAAGCGTTCACGCCCTCGATCTGGATGCGCTGCGCAAGCCGGAGATTACCTTTTGGAGCGCCTGGCAGGACTCCGAATTGCTGGGCTGCGGTGCCGTCAGGGAGCTGGATTCCGAACACGGTGAGATCAAGTCGATGCGTACGGCCTCTGCGCACCTTCGAAAAGGCGTTGCGGCGACGCTTATGCGGCACATTCTCGAGGAGGCGAGGCGTCGCTGTTATCGGCGGCTGAGCCTGGAGACGGGTTCGATGGAAGCTTTTGCGCCTGCGCGTCGTCTCTACGCCCGTTTTGGATTCGAGCAATGCGGTCCGTTTGCCGACTACGCTGAAGATCCGTACAGCCTATTCATGACCAGGGAAGTGTGATTGCGCCAGTTGCCTGGCGCGTCGATCGGACGATCAGGAAGGCACATGGCGTCCCATAGCGGAGGTTGTCACTGCGGCAGGGTGCGCTTCGAAGTGAGCGCGCCATCGCGACCTGGCGTCTACGAGTGCAATTGCTCGATGTGCTCCAAGTCCGGGTATCTCCATCTGATCGTGCCGAAATCGCGATTTCGACTGCTTCGGGGCGAGAAATTTCTCACGACGTATACTTTCAATACGCAGGTGGCTCGGCATTTGTTCTGCTCGGTTTGTGGGGTCAAGTCGTTCTATGTTCCGCGCTCGCATCCGGACGGCTATAGCGTCAACGCCCGCTGCCTGGATCCGGGAACCGTTGAATCCCTCACGATCGAGCCCGTCAACGGGCGCGAGTGGGAGAAGCAGTACCCGGAAGGTCGCGGAGCGCTGCCGGACGAATAGAACGGCTTTCCGCGTAGTCTTGCAGGGACCGCTGTCGCCGTACCGCGCCGCGGCCCTGGGAAGGGGCTGTTTTCGTCGACGGAGCGAATCCGGCGCACGGCGAAGCGCCCCCAGGCCGCGGACGCCTGAACCATCACCTTCGCAATGGAGGGTTCCGTGCAAACCGTCACAAGACACGTCGACTCGTGGTCATGGGTCGTGATCGCCGTCACCTTTGTCCTGTTCCTGCTGGCACTGTTTCTGAAGGGTCTCTCCCATGACTTGCTCCTCGAGGCGGGGGTTTTCCTGATCTCCGTCAAGCTGATTCTCATGGAACGGCGTCGCTACCGAAGCGGTCAAGAGGTTGGACGAGATTCATGCCACCTTGGAGCGCCTCGAGCCATGAGCGGCGAACAGGCGTAGTGCCGTCCGGCTGATCCGGTAAGGTTCGAAAGACGAGCCCTCTCTTGCCCGCGCTGTATCGTTATCTCTTTCCGGCCATGTGGCTGGCCTGGGCCGCCTACTGGTGGCTCTCGGCACGCAACGTGAAGCCCGTCGCGCGTCGCGAGTCGTTGCTGTCGCGACTTTCCCATGCCGGTCCGCTGCTGCTCGCGGCGCTGCTTCTGTCGCTGCATCGGATACCGTTTCCCGTCCTCGGCGAGCGCTTCCTTCCCTGGGCGACGTGGTCCGTGGCCGTTGCCGCGACGTTGACCGCGATCGGTCTCCTGTTTGCGGTTTGGGCGCGCCGATTCCTCGGCAGAAACTGGAGCGCGACCGTGACCATCAAGGAAGGTCATGAGCTCGTCACCGGCGGGCCATACGCCCTCGTTCGTCATCCGATCTACAGCGGTCTTCTCCTCGCATTCGCCGGCTCCGCGCTGGCGATCGGCGAATGGCGGGCACTACTTGCGCTGGCATTGGCGGCGCTTGCCTTATGGCGCAAAATGCGGCTGGAAGAACGGTGGATGCGCCAGCGGTTCGGGAAAGCCTACGAGGCGTATGCCCGGCGGGTCCCGGCGCTCGTACCCTTCGTGCCGTAGGTTGTCTGGAGCCCCGAAATCGACCTCACAGACGCGATTCGATCGTCTCGCGCGGACGATGGGGAGACCCAGACAGGCCACGCCCGGGAAGGTTGAATGCCGGTTCGACGCGCGCTGGGTGGAATGGATCGGGCGGCCGCGCTGCTGCTTGCGGTGATCTGGCTGACTGCAGCGGCGGCAGCGATCTTTCTGGGCATGATGCACGCCCGATGGAAGCTTGTCGTACCCGGCCTGTTTGCGCTCGCCTACGCGGCGCTCTGGCTGCGCGTCGTGCGGCGCGGACGTTTGCTGACCTGCGCCGATCTCCTCATGCCGTGGCGGAGGCGCTGAAATGGCAACGAACCTTTTTTTTGGCATCGTTACCGGTGCGCTGGGCATTGCCTATATCGCCTACGGCAGGCGACAGACAAAATTCGTGCCGGTTATTGCCGGAGTGGCTCTTTGCGCATACACCTACTTCATCGACAGTTGGGTCTGGCTTTGCATCGTCGGCGCGCTGCTGCTGGCCGCGCCGTTCGCCCTCGATTGGTAGTAGCGACGTCGATCGCGGTCCGGATGCCCGGGTTCTCGCCCGAACCGAACCGAACGGCGCCCCGGTGCCGCGTCGTGCCTGCCACCTGTGACCGGCTAACCGCTTCGCGCCAAGAAATCGCATAGCATGGGAACCCGGCCAGTGCAGAACTATCGCGGCAGTTGTCACTGCGGCGCGGTCCAGTTCGAGATCGAGACCGACTTCCCCGAGCTCACGACTTGCGACTGCTCGATCTGTCGGCGCAAGAACGCCCTGATGGTGAAAGTCCACGAGCAGCAGTTCAAGCTGTTGTCCGGCGAAGACTGCCTCGTCGAATACCGGTTCCACACGATGACCGCGCGCCATTTCTTCTGCCGAACATGCGGCATCTATCCATTCCACCGCAAGCGGGTCACGCCGGATTTTCTGGGCATCAACGTCTTCTGCCTGGAAGGCTTCGATCCCTCCGGCATAACGGTGCGACAAACCGTCGGCGCGGCGATGAAATGAACGCCCCCGTTGTGCGCGATGCGCACCCCCCGGGCACCCCCCGGGTGCGGCGCGGGCTCGCCGACCTCGCCGGCCTGTCGCCTGCCTATTTCGGCATGGTGATGGCCACCGGCATCGTCTCACTCGCCGCCCACCTGCTCGCCATGCCGCGTATCGCGCGGTCGCTGCTGATGCTCAACCTCGCGATCTACGTCGTGCTCTGGCTGTTGACGGCGCTGCGCATCGTGCGTTTTCCGCAGCGCTTTTTCGGCGACATGGTCGACCATCTGCACGGTCCCGGATTCTTCACGCTGGTTGCCGGGTCCGCGGTCCTCGGCAGCCAACTGGTGATCCTCGAGTCGGACTATCGCGCGGGCGTCGCGCTCTGGGCGGTCGCGGTCCTGCTCTGGATCGGGCTGACCTATGCCATCTTCGCTGCGCTCACGATCAAGGAGCACAAACCGCCGCTCGATCGCGGAATCAGCGGCGGCTGGCTGCTCGCGGTCGTGGCGACGCAGTCGATCGCGATGCTGAGCGCGCTGCTCGCCGCGCGCAGCGGTCAGCCGTACAAGCTCGAGCTCAACTTTTTCGCGCTCTCGATGTGGCTGTGGGGCGGCATGCTCTACATCTGGATGATGTCGCTCATTTTCTACCGGTACACCTTCTTCCGCTTTTCGCCCGGCGACCTGTCGCCGCCGTACTGGATCAACATGGGCGCGATGGCGATCTCGACGCTGGCAGGTGCGCTGCTGATCATCAACGCCCCGGATGCGCCGTTCCTGGTTTCCCTGCTGCCCTTCCTCAAGGGGTTTACGGTCTTCTACTGGGCGACCGGCACCTGGTGGATCCCGATGCTGATAGTGCTCGCGCTGTGGCGCCACGTCGCCAAGCGGTTCCCGGTCGAATACGATCCTCTCTACTGGGGCGCCGTGTTCCCGATCGGCATGTATGCGGCCGGGACCCACGAGATGATCCGGGCGATGAGGTTCGACTTTCTCGCGTTTCTGCCGCCGCTCTTTCTGTATGCCGCGCTCGCCGCCTGGGCAGCGGCATTCGCCGGTTTTGCCTTCGA
Source organism: Casimicrobiaceae bacterium (assembly GCA_050742615.1). Taxonomy (GTDB): domain Bacteria; phylum Pseudomonadota; class Gammaproteobacteria; order Burkholderiales; family Casimicrobiaceae; genus PALSA-1003. The sequence goes on from JBOIGD010000067.1 coordinate 6,409, forward strand.
CTTGCTGACCCGGCTCGGTACCTACCGGGCCTGAGCGCCGTCGCGGAACGACTCCTCGTCGCCGGTGAATCGGCGTATAAATGCCAATCGGCCAGCCGCGACGCCGCGCCGGGTTCGGTCGAACGCCGCGGTGGCCGCGACCCGCAGGTGATAGCCGGGCGCCCGCAGATTCACCCCGACAACGCATCCGATCGATTCCAGGGGCCGAAGACCGATGAACGACGAGAAAATCACGGTCCGCATCACCGCAACCGGCCAGACGCTGGACGTCGTGGTCCTGAACAAGCGCGTCGAAGGCATCGAGATCGTCCTCGGCGAAGGCATCCACAACGTGCGCTGCCAGCTCGCGCCGACGCGCAACGGCATGGCTTATGCAGGCAGCGCCATGGGGCGTGAAATCGTGTACGAGCGCAGCCGCGACCTGGTCAAGGCCGATCTCGAGCGGGTGAGCGGCGGCAGGATGCATTTCAAGCGGCGATAGATCGCCGTACCGTCAGGACCCGAGATCCAGCGTCGCACCATTGATCGAGGAGACGAGCATGCCCCGATGCGAGCATTGCGGTAACGACTATGACAAGGCATTCAACGTGACCCTTGCCGGCGCGACCCATACGTTCGACAGCTTCGAATGCGCGATCCATGTGCTCGCCCCGGCGTGCGGTCATTGCAGCTGCAGGATCATCGGCCACGGGGTCGAAGCGTCGGGCCGGTTCTTCTGCTGCGTGCACTGCGCCGAAGAGGCGGGCGTGTCCGGTCTGCGCGACCGGCAGGACCATCCTGGCAGCTGAAGCGGCGACGAAGCAGCCTTGCGCTCGTCTACTGCGGACATGACCGAGCGCTGCGAACATTTCGATGCGGTTCGAGAGGTCGCTGCCGCCACGAACGGCTGCACCGACTGCATGGCGATCGGCGCGACGTGGAACGAGCTGCGCCTGTGCCTCTCGTGCGGGCATGTCGGTTGCTGCGAGGATTCGGAACATACCCACGCCCTCAAGCATTTCAATGCGACCGGCCATCCGATAATCGCGTCGTTCGAGCGCGGCGAGACCTGGGGATGGTGCTACGTCCACCGCCGCTACTTCGACCCGATGCCGGGACCGCTTCCGAAAAGACGCTCGGCGCTCGCCGCGCTGCTCGGGCGGCTGATCGCGCGATGACGCGAGGTCGCCCCCGGTGCCACGCGGGCGCCGGGCAACGAGACGCCCGCGGCGGATCGCTCAAGTCCGTCGACGCAAGCCGGCTCGTCGCGAAGCGCGGATCCCCGAGGGACGCATGACGCACCGGTGCAAGGTCTTCGTCACCGGAGGCACGGGGTATATCGGCCGGCCACTCGTTCCGGCACTGCTCGCGCGCGGACACGAGGTTCGCGCCCTGGCACGGGCCGGATCCGCCGCCCGCGTTCCGGCCGGCGCTTCGGCGGTCATCGGAGATGCCCTGGACGCGGCGTCGTACGTCGCTGCGCTGCGGCCCGCCGATACGGTCGTCCATCTGGTCGGCACCCCCCATCCGGGACCGGCGAAGGCGGCGGAGTTCGTGCGCGTGGACCTGGCGTCGGTCCGCGCCGCCGCGCTCGCCGCGCGGCAAGCCCGCATCGCGCACTTCGTCTACCTCAGCGTGGCGCAGCCGGCACCGGTGATGGCGGCGTACGTCGCGGCTCGCGCCGCCGGCGAAAAAGCGATCGCCGACGCCGGGTTGACGGCGACGGTCCTTCGGCCGTGGTACGTCCTGGGCCCCGGCCATCGCTGGCCGCTGCTGCTGCTGCCGTTCTACGCCCTTGCCGCGCGGGTCCCTTCATGGCACGACGGCGCCCGGCGCCTCGGCCTGGTGACCTTGCAGCAGATGGTCGGCGCGATCGTCCACGCCGTCGAACATCCACCGCCGGCCGCGACGATCCGCGTGGTCGACGTGCCGGCGATTCGCACGCCCTGATCGGCGTGTTCAACTAAACGCACTGGCAAGGGTATGGACCCCATCAATCGGTTGCAATGGCCGGCCATGGTCGTCACAGTCCTGGCCGCCTGGCTGATCGCGTCGCAGGCCAAGCGCAGGCGTGAGTTCGGCTTCTGGTTTTTTCTCGCGAGCAATGCCCTGTGGATCGTGTGGGGCCTGCACGACGGCGCGTATGCGCTGGTTGCGCTGCAAATATGCTTGGCGCTGCTCAACCTTCGCGGTGCGTACAAGAACGAGCCGCATCCCGGTTCACCGAAAGCCGACGGCTGAACGCCAGCCGGGCCGCCGGCCTGCGGAAAGCCGCTCGTGGCATGGTGGCAAACGCAGAATTCAGCCCACGGAGGGGCAACGGATGAGCGAGGAGCCGCGGCTGCGTTTTCGATCGCCGGAGACCTCGACCGTCGCCGCGTACGCGCCGGCGCGACTTCAATTCCACAGCGATTCCGTGCATCATGTCTCGCCTGATGGCCGACCGTGACGTCTTTCCGCTGCAAGGCGGCTGCACCTGCCGCGCTGTACGCTATCGGATGATCAGCGCGCCGCTGTTCGTCCACTGCTGCCATTGCCGCTGGTGCCAGCGCGAGACCGGCGCGTCTTTCGCCCTGAATGCCATGATCGAAGCCGACCGCGTCGTCGCGCTGCAGGGTGCGCCGGAGGTGATCGACACGCCCTCGAACAGCGGCAAGGGCCAGAGGATCAGCCGCTGCCCGGCCTGCCGCATCGCCTTGTGGAGCAACTACGCCGGGGCTGGCGATGCGGTCCGCTTTGTTCGCGTCGGCACGCTCGACGAACCCGATCGCCTGCCGCCCGACATACACATCTTCACCGCGTCGAAGCAGCCCTGGGTCGTGCTGCCCGAGGGCGCGCCTGCGGTCGCCGAGTACTACGACCGCGAGCGGTATTGGCCGAAGGAAAGCCTCGAGCGCCGGCGCGTCCTGCTCGGGCGCGCCGGCAATGACGGACGTGCCTTGACGTCGAAATGAAAATCGACCGGATCGACCATATCGTCCTGACGGTGCGCGACATCGACACGACCTGCGCGTTCTACTCGCGCGTGCTGGGCATGCGCGTCACGACGTTCGGCGCCGGGCGCAAGGCCCTGGAGTTCGGCAGCCAGAAGATCAATCTGCACCAGGCCGGCCGGGAATTCGAGCCCAAGGCCGACGCGCCGACGCCGGGCTCCGCCGATTTCTGCCTGATAGCCGCGATCCCGCTGCCGCAGGTGATCGCCCATCTCGCGAGCTGCGGGGTTGCGATCATCGAGGGGCCGGTGCCCAAGACCGGGGCGCGCGGCCCGATCCGGTCGGTGTACTTCCGCGATCCCGACCTGAACCTCGTCGAGGTGTCGACCTATGGGCCCGGCTGAAAGCGGCCGCGCGGTCGAAGATCCGCCGATCGACCTTCGCTCCGATACGGTGACCCGGCCGACGCCGGCGATGCGCGCGGCGATCGCCGCCGCGCCGGTCGGCGACGACCAGTACGGCGAGGACCCGACGATCAACGGGCTGCAAGACCGCGTCGCGGCGCTGCTGGGCAAGGAAGCCGCGCTGTGGCTGCCCAGCGGCACGATGGCCAACCAGGTCGCGCTGCGCGTGCTCACCCGGCCGGGCGACGACGTGATCGTCAGCCGCGAGAGCCA
>JBOIGD010000068.1:0-2878 GCA_050742615.1 Casimicrobiaceae bacterium
CACGCAACCCGTGCGATCCGGAGCGCACGCCGGGCGGCTCATCGAGCGGGTCGGCCGCTGCAGTCGCCGCCGAAATGGTTCCTCTGGCGGTGGGAACGCAGACCAACGGCTCGGTAATACGACCCGCGTCCTATTGCGGGATCGTGGGGTACAAGCCCACCCATGGCCTGATCCCCCGCACCGGAATTCTGCATCAGTCTCGTCTACTCGATCACGTGGGCGTCTTTGCGCGTTCGCTCCCCGACGCGGCGTTGCTGGCGCAAGAACTGATGGCATTCGACCCGTCCGATCCGGACACGCGACCGCGGGCACGGCCGCGGCTCGTCGACTTCGTGTCTCGTCCAATTCCGCTGCCGCCTCGCTTTGCCTTCGTCAAGACGCCGATGTGGGAAGAAGCGTCCGCGGATACGCACGCCGCTTTCGCCGAGCTCGTCGAGTCTCTCGGCGATCGCGTGACGGACGTCACCTTGCCTGAGCCGTTCGCGGAAGGCGTCGCCCAGCACCGGGTGATCATGGAGGCGGATCTCGCCCTGAGTTACGCGCCGGAACTCGAACGCGGGCCATCCGAGCTCAGCGCGACCCTGCGCGAGATGCTCGAACGGGGACGGCGCTACCTTGCGGTGGATTACAATCGAGCCGCTGCGCGTATCCCACTGTACAACGCAGCGTTGGACGACGTGTTCGCCGAGTTCCATGCCATCCTGACGCCGGCGACCAGCGGAGAGGCGCCGCGCGGCTTGGCGTCGACGGGAAGTCCGGTGTTCTGCACGCTATGGACGCTATGCGGTTTGCCCGCGGTCACGGTGCCGATCATGCAGGGTGCGGACGGCATGCCTGTCGGAGTGCAGCTCGTGGGCGCCCGCTTCGACGATGCGCGACTGCTCCAATGCGCGCGCTGGTTGGTCGAGCATGTGAACGGCGTCGGGTCCGCTTGAGCAGAGGCCAGGTGTCGTCGAAGCGTCGCGGCCGCATGAGAGGAGATGAAACGTGTTCGAAATCGCCATAACCATCCTCGGGATCGCGGTGAGCGCCATCTACGTGGGATACCTATCGTTCGCGATTCATGCCGTGCCCCTGTGGGTCATCGTGATCGCAACGTTCGCGCTCATGATCCGGGAGTTCGTCGTCGAGTTCCGGGAGGACGCGGGTCAGGGCCCAAAGCGCACGGCGCGAAACGGGCGGACGGAGGATTCCTCTCGCTAGCGACGTAGTCCGCCGCATCGGCCCTGCCCTACCCGGCGGAGCAACATGCGGGCCCGGCCAGCCGCGCCGGCGCTGCGCCTGCGGCGCCGACCAAGGCATCATAGGGCGAGAGAGCGCCGTTCGCGCAGCGCCTGCGCCAGCGTCCCGCTGTCGACGTACTCCAGCTCGCCGCCGACCGGCACGCCGCGCGCGAGCCGCGTGACCTTGAGGCCGCGCGCGCCGAGCAGCTCGCCGATGTAGTGCGCGGTGGCCTCGCCTTCGTTGGTGAAATTGGTGGCGAGCACGACCTCCCGGACCGCGCCGTCGGTCGCGCGCTTGAGCAGCCGGTCGAGGCGGATCTCCTTCGGGCCGATGCCGTCGAGCGGCGACAGCCTCCCCATCAGCACGAAATAGAGGCCGGCGTAGGCTTGCGTGTGCTCGATCATCATCAGGTCGGCCGGCGTCTCGACGACGCACAGCAGCGCAGAGTCGCGCTTCGACGATCCGCAGAGCGCGCAGATCTGGCCTTCGGTGAACGTATTGCAGCGCTCGCAGTGCCGGATGGTGCGGGTCGCCGTCTCGAGCGCCAGCGCGAGGCGCTGCCCGCCTTCGCGATCGTGCTGCAGCAGGTGCAACGCCATGCGCTGCGCGGCTTTCGGCCCGACGCCGGGCAGGCAACGCAACGCCTGCGTCAATTCGTCCAGGCTGCTCAACGGTTCCATGGCGGGCGCGCGCCTCGACCGCTCAGAACGGCAGCTTGAGCCCTGGCGGCAATCCCAATCCCGCCGACAGGCCGGACATCTTCTCCTGCGACGCGGTGTCGATCTTGCGCACGGCATCGTTGATCGCCGCGGCGACCAGATCCTCCAGCATGTCCTTGTCCTCGCCCAGCAGCGAGGGGTCGATCGTCACGCGCTTGACGTCGTGCCTCCCGGTCATCAGCACCTTGACCAGGCCGGCGCCGGACAGACCCTCCACTTCCATGGCGGCGATCGCTTCCTGCGCCTTTTTCATGCTTTCCTGAACTGCCTGGGCCTGCTTCATCAGGCCGGCCAGCTGATTCTTCATCATCGGCGGGTTCCTCGCCTACGAATTCGGCTTGATCGACTCGGACTTGATTCGGGCGTCGAATCGCGACAGGACATCCTGCACGAACGGGTCGTCGCGGAAAGCCGCCTCGGTCTTCGCCCTGGTTTCGGCTCGCTCGCGCTTTTCCTGCGCGGCGAGCGTCGCCCCCGCGGGATCGCCGCCGAAATCGAAGCGCAGTCGCACGCGGCGTCCGAATGCGTCATCCAGCGCCGCCTTCAGCTTGTCGGCGTAGGCCTTCTCGGTCAGGTGGCGCGAATGCTCGGCGACCGCGAGAACGATCTCGTTGCCGGCGACGGCTTTGAGCTCGGTCTGCGCCGCGAGCTGCAGGGCGATGCCGGACAGTTTCAAGCCCGCGACAAACGCCGGCCAATCGGCAATCATCGGCAGCGGCGCCGGCGGCGGACGCGCCTCGGTCTTGTCCGCAGGCGGCAAGACCGGCTGTGGACTGGCTGCCGGCGTGCCGGTGCTCGCGTGCGGGCGCGCGGCGCGTTCGATCGGCCTCTGATCGCCGGGCGGCCCCGCGCCGGGCTCGAACGCTAGCAGGCGCAGCAGCGTCATCGCAAATCCCGTCTGCTCGTCCGGAGCCAAGGCCAGATCGGCGCGACCC
>JBOIGD010000069.1:0-16350 GCA_050742615.1 Casimicrobiaceae bacterium
CGCTGGTGCCGGACATCAGCCCGATATAGAGTTGGCTGGCCATCGAACGCGCGGCCGGACGGCCGCGACCCGCTAGTCGCCGGCGACGACGGTGACGACGCGGCCCAGCGCCAGCTGGTCGGCGAGCGGCGCGATCGCCGCGAAGTACGCCGGTCTGTCGGCGGCGGCGAGAGGCGGCGCATCCGGCAGCGCGGCGGTCAGCGGATTGCGCTGGACATTGTCGACCCGGAACTCGTAGTGCAGATGCGGGCCGGTCGCCCAGCCGGTCTGGCCGACGTAGCCGATCACCGTGCCCTGGGTTACCCGCGCGCCGGCCTTGGTCCCCGCGGCAAAGCGCGACAGGTGCGCGTACAGCGTTGAATTCGCGCCGGCGTGCTGCAGGATGATCACGTTGCCGTAGCCGTTCTGCCGCCCGGCAAAATGGACCTTGCCGTCGGCAGCCGCGCGGACCGGGGTGCCCATCGGCGCGGCAAAGTCGACGCCCTTGTGCGCCCGCCAGGTGTGCAGGAACGGGTGGAATCGCGCCAGCGAGAAGCCCGAGGTGATGCGCGTGAACTCCACCGGCGAGCGCAGGAACGCTTTGCGAAGATTCTTGCCGTCGTCGCTGTAGTAACCTTCGCTCCCGTCGGGACCGCGCCAGAGAAACGCGCGATAGCTCACGCCCTTGTTGACGAATTCGGCGGCGACCAGCTTGCCGGAACCGGCCGCCGCGCCGTCGATGTCGTGCATTTCGTAAACGACGGCGAAGCGATCGCCGCGGCGCAGGTCGTGATAGAAATCGATGTCGCCGGAGAACACCTGGGCGAGCTGCAGCGTCACGGCGTCCGGCAACCCGACTGCGTCGGCGGCGCCGAACAGCGACGAGCGGATCTCACCGGCGCGAACCTCCGTCCGCACCGCCTGGCCGGGCAGCGCACTTTCGGCTATGAAGCCATCGCCGCTGCGCACGACGGTGAGCAGCGCGCCTCCCTGCGCGAGGTAGCGCAGCGACAGCAGGCGGCCGTCGGCGGCGGTCTTGACCCGGACCGACTTGCCGGGCAGCAGCTGATACAGCGGACGGGCATGCTCGTCGCTACGCAGGAACTGTTGCGCGGCGGGATCGTTGACCGCCAGTCGGGCCAACACGCTGCCCAGGGTGTCGCCGCGCTCGATCCTCGCTTCGCGCCAGTAGCCGTCGCCGCTCGGGGCCGGCGCGAGCGCCGGCAGCGCGAGGTCGCGGACGACCCAATGCTGGGGCACCGCCGGCGTCGGCGTATCGGGCGCGAAGCCGAAGGCCGCGACCACACCGATGACCATCAGCGCGAGCGCCGCCGCGGCGCGGCCCGCGCCGAGCTGCCGCACGGCCATTGCCGCCCTTTGCGCTAGAATCCTGGGCCTGCTCACGTCTGAATCGCCTTTCGTTCCCAAGGACCGGTGGATTGTAGCAGACACTCTCTTCCATGCCGATCGACATTGCGCAGCAACTGGCCGTCTTCAAACGCGGCGCCGACGAGCTGATCGTCGAGACCGAGCTCGTCACCAAGCTCGCGCGCGGCAAGCCGCTGCGTGTCAAGGAAGGCTTCGACCCGACGCGCCCCGATCTGCACCTCGGCCACACCGTCCAGTTCAACAAGCTCAGGCAGCTGCAGGACCTCGGCCATCACATCATCTTTTTGATCGGCGACTTCACTGGGATGATCGGTGATCCGACGGGGCGCAACGTCACGCGGCCGCCGCTGTCGCGCGACGAGCTCGAGGCCAACGCCAAGACCTACACCGACCAGGTTTTCCTGATCCTCGACAGGGACCGGACCGAGGTCGCGTTCAACGGCCAATGGCTTTCCGCGCTCGGCGCCGACGGCATGATCCGGCTGGCGGCGACCTACACGGTCGCGCGCATGCTGGAGCGGGAGGACTTCGCGCGCCGCTATCGCGAAGGCCAGCCGATCGCCGTGCACGAATTTCTCTATCCGCTGGCGCAGGGGTACGACTCGGTCGCGCTCCGGGCCGACGTCGAGCTGGGCGGCACCGACCAGAAATTCAATCTGCTGGTCGGCCGTGAGTTGCAGCGACACTACGGCCAGGAGCCGCAGTGCATCCTGACGCTGCCGCTGCTGGAAGGCCTCGACGGCGTCAGCAAGATGTCGAAGTCGCTCGACAATTACATCGGCATCACCGAGCCGCCGTCGGAGATGTTCGGCAAGCTGATGTCGATCTCCGATCCGCTGATGTGGCGCTACTACGAGCTCTTGTCGTTCCGGCCGCTCGACGAGATCGCGCGGCTCAAGCGCGAATGCGAGGAAGGGCGCAACCCGCGCGACGCCAAGGTCCTGCTGGCGCAGGAGATCGTCGCGCGCTTCCATTCCCGCGAGGCGGCGGCGACGGCACTCGCCGAATTCGACGCCCGCTTTCGCGACCACGCGATGCCCGAGAATATGCCGGAAACGACGCTGCACAGCGGCGGCAAGGGGATGGCGCTGCCGCAACTCTGCAAGCAGGCCGGCTTGACGGGGAGCACGTCCGAAGCAATGCGTCTGATCGAGCAGCGCGGATTGAAGGTCGACGGCGAGGTCGTCGCCGACAAGTCGCTCGTCATCGCGCCCGGCGCGACCGTCGTCGTGCAGGCCGGCAAGCGGAAGTTCGTGCGAGTGACGGTCACGTAGTGTGCGGAGTCAGGACGCGCCTGCCGACGGCGCGGGGCGCTACGCGATGCCGGGATCGCCGCCGACGCCTTCGACTGCCGGGACGTTGGGCCGCAGAGGGCCGATCGTCTTTTGCGCGCGAAGATAGCGCGCGACGACGTCCCACACCGCTTCGCCGCCCGCGGCGAGCGCTTCCTCGGCGACCGGCGCCCAGCCCGCCACCTTGTAGCTGTGACCGGCGTCCAGCGGCTTGCCGTCCAGCTCCATGCGCGTGATGCGCCGGCCCATAGCCGCCGCCGGTTCGATCGCATAGCGCATGCCGCCGACGCGCACCATGTCGCCGCCCTGCTGGTAGTACGGATCCGGGTTGAACAGGTTGTCGGCGACGTCCTCGAGAGTCGCCTTGATCGCATCGCCCCGCATCGTGCGCACGGTGACGTACGGATAGGTGATCGCCGTCTGCTCGAGCAGTTGCTCGTAGCGGATGGCGTCGCCCGGAAGCAGCGTCGTTCCCCAGCGGAATCCCGGCGATAACGCGATTTCGGCGTCCTTCTCCGCCAGCAGCGCATCGAGCAGCAACTGGTCATAGCTGCCGTTGAAATTGCCGCGTCGATACAGCAGCGTCTGGCTGACCGCGAGCGGCTCGTGAAGCCTGGCGGCGAACGGCGCACGGATTTTGGCGATCAGCGCGGCCATCGCCGGATCGGCCGGCAGCAGATCGGAGAACACCGGCAGCAGGCGATAGCGGATGTCGGCGACCTTGCTGCCCCTGACGTCGAGATCGACGACGGCGACGAACTTGCCGTTGCTGCCTGCGTTCGTGACCAGTGTCCTGCCGTTGCGGTTGGCGACGATCGTCGGTTGCGGCACGGCATCGTGCGTGTGCCCCCCCAGGATGACGTCGATGCCCGTCACCCGCGACGCGAGCTTCAGATCGACGTCCATGCCGTTGTGCGACAGCAGCACGACGGCACGCGCGCCCCGGCCGCGCGCGGCGTCGACCGCTTTCTGCAGGCCCTCTTCCTGGATGCCGAACGTCCAATCGGCGACGAAACTGCGCGGATGGGCGATCGGCGTATACGGAAAGGCCTGCCCGACGATCGCGACCGGGACGCCGTTGACCGTCCTGATGACGTACGGATCGAATACCGGATCGCCGAAGTCCGCCGTGCGGACGTTCTGCGCGACGAAGTCGATCCGGCCGGCGAAGTCGCGCTCGATGACCTCTTTCACCCGCTGCGCGCCGTAGGTGAATTCCCAGTGCCCGGTCATCACGTCGACCCCGAGGAGCTTGGCGGCGTCGACCATGTCCTGGCCCCTGGTCCATAGCGACGTGGCGGAACCCTGCCAGGTATCGCCACCGTCGAGCAGCAGCGCGCCGGGGCGCGTTGCCCGCAGGCGCTTGACCAGCGTCGCAATGTGCGCGAATCCGCCCATCGCGCCGTAAGCCCGCGCGGCGCGCTCGAAATCGAGGTAGCTGAAGGCGTGCGCTTCGCGCGTTCTCGGCGCGATGCCGAAATGCCTGAGCAGGGCCTCGCCGACCAGGTGCGGCGGCTTGCCGCGCGCGGCACCGATGCCGATGTTGACGCTCGGCTCGCGAAACCGGATCGGATTCAGCTGCGCATGGCAGTCGGTGATGTGCAGCAGGCCGACATTGCCGAAGGGCTCGAGCGCTTCGTACAGATGCGCGCCATCGCCTGCGTCGGTCGCGCGCGCGTCGCCGATCGGGAGTCCCGAGACCGCCGCCGCGGCGAGCGCCTGCAGGAAGTCGCGGCGCCTCACGTCCGCGCGACGGCGAATCGCGGCGGCAGTCGCCCGCCGCGGCGACGCGTGACGCTCACTGATTGACCGGCGAGGCGGGATCCATCAGCAGCGCGGCGACGTCCTTGATCTGCTGCTCGGACAGGATCCCGTTGTGGCCGAAGCGCGGCATCGTCGAGCAGGCGGCGAACGCCTCCGAATTGAAGATCTTTCCGTAGACATAGCGCTGCGTTTCGACACCGTAGCCGCGCAGTTTGCCGAAGCGATAGAGGCTGGGTCCGATCGTTCCGTACGCCACTTCCTGCGGAGCGAGCTGGTGGCAGGCGTAGCAATTGCCTCCAACCGGCCCTGCCGGGTTGTCCGAATACTGCTTGCCACGGCCGTCCTGCGCGATCTTCTCGCCGCTCTTCCAGTCGCCAACGAGATTGCCGTCGGCCGGATACCGGATCGTCGCCAGGTTCTCCTTCTCGATGCGGCTGGCGACATCGGCCGGCGGCGTCCTGCCGGCGGCTTCGCTGCACAGCTTCTGGGTCGCGTCCTGGTCGAGGCGATCGAGCCCGGCCTGGCCCCGGGCCTTGAACGAGGTCTTGAGCATCGCGTTCGCTTCGGCCCAGATCCGATCGTCCGGCGGCGCCGTGGCGCATCCGACGAGGATCGCGGCGAGGATCGCGACCGGCAGCATCCTTCGGGTCCTCATTCGCACGCTCCTCAACGCTTGATCGCCGGCGCGTCGAATGCGGCGCCGTTGGCGTTATGTGCCAGGAACATCGTCAGCGCGATCGACGCATCCGAGCCGAATTCGAGCTCGGGAAAGCGCTGCTGCCGGAAGCAGTCGTTCAGGCGCCACTGAAACGTGCGCAACTCGCCCTGCGAGACCCGATACGCGGGCCAGGTCGTGTACGCTTTCTGCGCGCCCTCGGCCTTGGTCAGGTTCGGCAGGTCCTGCAGGCGGATGCGCCTGTCGTCGGCACCATGGCAGGTCACACACCCGAAATCGTGGGGGCCGCCGCGGAAATAGAAGATCTTCTCGCCAACCCGGTACATCTCGATTTCCTTCGGATGATTGAGCGCGACGTCCATCCGGACGCCGCGCGACTCGCCGGTGATGTACGCGACCAGTGCTTCGATGTCGGATTTCTTGGCATTGCCGTTGCCGAACGGGTTCTTCGTCGCCTGCGCCTCGGTGTAGCCCTGCAGCCTGACCATGCACCAGACCAGTCGCGTCTCGAGGTCCAGCACGCGGTCGGCGTCGGCAAAATACCTCGGCAGCCGCGCGTACGCGCCCTTCACCACGCCGGCGCCCAGCCCGAGATCGCATTGCTCGAGCGAGACTTTCCTGGGTCCGCGCGGCTCCTTCCACAGCGCCTGGCCGCGATCCTCCCATAGTTCGGCGGGGTTGCCGTCCTGCAGCGCCTCGCGGTACTTGGCGATGCCGTCGGCGGCGGAGGTCTGCGCCAGCGCGGACGAGGCCGCGGTGAGACAGGCCGCGGCGGCGAGCGCCGCCATCCAGCGGAAACCATCGGACATGCCATTCTCCTCAAGACGCCCAAGGCGCGTCGTCGCGGCGGTGTGTCGTGGGACGGCCGGCGACGCCGCGTGCGGGGGCCGCGGCCCGTCACGCATCAGGCGATCGTCGCCTCGTCGGTGCGCCTGTCACCGCGATTGTCGACCCAGGCGATCGCCACCTTGTCGCCCTTCGCCCCGCCCTTGAACTTGAACGAGAGGAACGGATTCTTCGACACCGCCGGACCCCACTGCGCGGCGAGCACGGTCTTCGCGCCGTGCGTCACGGTCACGTTCTGGATGAACCATGCCGGGATCACCCCGCCTTGCGCGTCCTTGCGCTGGCCGGTCTCCATTTCATGGCTCATCAGGACCTTGACCTCGGTGTCATCGCCGACCAGGTTCGCGCGGATTTTCATCGGATCTGCCATGTCAGCCTCCGCATCCGCCGAGCGTGACCTTGACGTCCTTGGCAGCGACGAAATACCTGCCGTCGGCCTTGACCAGCGCGTAGATGTTCGAGCTCTGTCCCATCTTGATGCGTGTGGAGATCGTCGGCTCGGTGCCCGGCGGAATGTCGAACACCGCCGCCAGCATGTTGGGATTCTTCTCGATCAGCACGGCGATCGACTCGGTCTTCGGGATGTTGCTGGTGATGCCGACCGGCACGACCGCACCGTTTTCCGCGATCTCGGGCGTCTGGAAAAACACGATGTCCTTGCTCTGCGCGGGCTCGCCGCCGCCCAGCGCCTTCATCGTGTCGCCCATGTTCTTGGTCTCGAACGCCGCCTTGTTCCACGATTGCGCCAACGCGTCGCCCGGCTTCAGCCAGCCGGCGGCGGCGACCAGCGTAAGCAACGTGATCTCGCCGCCCGATTTCAGAACATCCCTGCGTCTGCGATTCATGCCCTGCCTCCGGTGCGGCCATCTCGATGCATGATTTTAGTCTGCCGCGCCGATCCTGTCAGGGTCCCATGCCCGGGCACGTGCAATGTCCGCGCGGGAGTCGGCGCGGCGCTGCCCAGGGGCAGCGCCGGCGACTGAGCCCATTTGGGGTTAGAGTGCGCTGTAGGCGGCGCAGATATCGGCGTAAGCCCGCTTCCAGTCTGACGCGGCGTAGTCCTTTCCCGCCTGGGCCAGCAACGACTTCGCAGTCGTCTTGTCGGTGCCGATCAGTGAGCTGCGGTTCATGACGCCAACGACGACCCAATATGCTTTCCTGTTACCCGCCATCGTCCGGTACTCGACCAGCGGTGCGGACTGGGCAACGTCCGTCTCGATTTTCTGGCATGTGTCGAGATTGGCCCGGTACGTATCCGTCATGTTCACAATGGAGTCGATGGCGTTCGACACCGTCTTCAGGAACGGCTTGGTGGGTATCTTCAACGCACCGCCGCCTTCGCCGGCCAAGTCGAGCATGGCCTCATCCGGCGGATATTCCGAAAGGGAATCGAAGCGGTTCTTCCACCTCGTAAGGAGGCCTTTCAATCGATTCAGGCGCACATCGTCGACCAACGGTTCCTTGCCCTTGCTGCAAAAGGTGTCGGCCGGAGTCATCGGTGAGCCGAAGTAGGGCGACCCCGACGCTCGAAGCGCCCTGGCCTTCCCGCTGGCCACGGCCGCTGACGCGGGCGGCGCCATGTCTACGGAGAACACCTCGGGATCGCCGATCTCATCGAATAGGTCGACGAGGTCCGTCGGAAGCTCCTGCCAATCCGGTGTGCGGCTAAGGATTTCATAGAGTCCGAACAGGACGAACGGCGGCAGGATGTCCGTGGCATCGGCAAAGAGTGTCGTATCACCGAGCCCGTTCTGCTCGATGACCGGAAACCGGTCCTTGAGACTCGCAACATCGAGCGCGAACGCCTTCAGGTCGGCGCGGAATTGCCAACAGGGCGAGCCTTGGCCGCACCGCTCGCTCCCGCCGTTGACGAAGTCGAGAAAAGGCGTGCGCCGCTGCTCCGACCAGGTCAATAGATCATCAACGGTCTCCGTCATCGTCACGCTTCGTTGCTGCAGCTGCCGCACGAGATCCTGCGCGGCGTCCTTGACGTCGCCCGTGACTTCGCTATAGATCGACCGCACTTTGCTGAGCATGTCGCTGATATCGTCGTCCAGCCAGCCATCCGCTCTCGCCTGCGCGGCAAACAGGAGCAGGCACATCGTCAGAAGATAGCGCATCGCGTTTCCCCCATGGAGACAAACTCGTTTTTATCGGCACCGAATTCGCAAGCGAGACGAAGGGAAATCACGGCCGAAGAGCGAGCTGTGGACGCCCCCTCGAGCCGATCGGGCGGTGGCTAGCGCGACCGGATTCGGCGAAATCTCCGCCCGGGACATCGCAAAGTCAAGGGTCTGAACCCGCGGCGGTGGAGCGCTCGCGCGTTGTCGTGGACAGGGAAGAGGATTGGTCCAGGGTGCCGGCGGTGCGTGCAGCGGCCAATGCGGGTCGCGGAGCGGCCGGATCCGCTCGAGACTCGCCTGTAGCAGCCTGAACCTAGTGGATCGTGGCGGTCGACAGGAAGCGCAGCAGCGCGCCGGACTTCAGGCGGTACGTTCCCTCGCCGACGTAGGCGGCGTCCTCGAGCTCAGCACGGGTGAATGCCAGCTCGGTGTTGCCCAGGCGCAGCTCCATCACGACGTCGTCGGCAACGGTCGACTCGTCCGGCACGCGTAGGTACTCAGTCTGGAACACGACCCCGTTCAATTGTACGAAGTCGGCTCCATGCATCGCTTCGGTCAATGTCATCGCTAACCTCATCGTCATCGGCGGCCCCGGCTGCCGGAGCCCTGTACCAGAAGATGAGGGCGCGCCGGGGGCAAGCAACCCCGACGGTGGCAGGGTCAGGCGGCGGCGCGAACCAGATCCCGGACGAAGTTCGGCAGCGCCATGGCGGCGCGGTGGACGTCCCCATTGTAGTACTGCAGATCGCCGATCCCTCGCTGCGAGATCCGGCGGTCAACCTCGAGCGGGGTCAGGTAGGACGTGTTCACCGCCGTCGAGACGCAGGCCATCATCCACAGGCCGCCGTAGAGAGGGATCGGGACCACATACGGCACCACGATCGGGAAGGCGGCGCGCAGCTGCGCCATCCCGGCGCGGATACGGGCGGGGTGCGCGACCGGTGAGGCGATGTGCAATGTCATCAGGCCGGATGGATTCAGCCGCGCTGCGCACGCGCGGTAAAAGTCGGCGTCGTACAGCGGCTCGGACGGGCCGCCCGGGTCGGTCAGGTCGAGCACGATCAGATCGTAGGTCCCGGTCGCCGCGCGCACGAAGGCGAGCCCGTCCTCGACGTTGAGTTTGAGCCGGGGATCGGCCAATGCGCCGCGATGAACGCGCGAGAAGTACTTGCGGGCGATGTCGACGACCGCGAGATCGATCTCCACCAGCGTCACCGACTTGATCGTCGGGTACTTGAGCAACTCCTCGGCCGATCCGCCGTCGCCGCCGCCGACGATCAGCGCCGTCGCCGGCGACGGATGGGCGATCGCGGCGACGTGCACCAGATTCTCGTGGTAGTAGAACTCGTCTTTTTCCGACGTCATGAAATGCCCGTCGAGACGGAACAGCGTGCCGAACGCCAGCGTGTCGTGAACCTCGATCGCCTGGAACGGCGACTGGAAGCGCTCGAACTCGCGCGCCGAGCGGACGAAAAAACCCGTGTCGTCGGTCAGATACTCGGTGAGCAGGCCTGGCTGGAGATCGGCATGCTTCCGGTCAGGCATTGCTCCCGCCGCGGTGTATGGCCTGGAATTTCGTGCGCTGCGGTCGCAGCGCGTCCTGCATCGCGCGGAAAAGCCGCTCCGCCTTCGCCGTGTTGTCGGTCGTGTAATTGCAGACGTATACGTCGATCGTGACGAAGCCGTGCTCGGGCCAGGTATGGATCGCCAGGTGCGATTCGGCCAGCAGCACGGTTCCCGTCACTCCCTGCGGCTCGAACTGGTGAAAGCTGTCGCCGACGACCATCATTCCCGAAGCCTCGGCCAGGCGAACGCACATGGCACGCAGCGGTTCCGCGCGGGTCATTTCGAGCGTGTCCGCGGCGCAGTCGTACCATTCTCCGAGCAGGTGGATGCCTTCCATTGCATTTCTCCGGGCGCCGCTTCGCTCGCCGTAAGATACTTGCAAGATCCGCGACGCCGCTAAACCCTCTATTATTGCCTAAAATCAGCGCTTAGGCGATAATTTTACCGCTTTGCCGCAGCGTTCCACAGCCGGCGCGTCGCCGGTCCTGTGCGTCCATCCCGTCCCCGAGGCAATGACCGCATCGCTTTCCGTGCCGCATCCGGCGTCCGCGCCACGCAAGACACTGTCCGACACGCGGCTGCTGGCCAACGCGATCCGCGCGCTGGCGATGGATGCCGTGCAGGCGGCCAATTCGGGCCATCCGGGCATGCCGATGGGCATGGCGGAGATCGCCGTCGCCTTGTGGAACCGCCACCTGCGCCACAATCCGGCCGACCCGCACTGGCCCGACCGCGATCGCTTCGTGCTGTCCAACGGTCACGGTTCGATGCTGCAGTACGCTCTGCTGCACCTGACCGGCTACGCGCTGCCGCTCGACGAAATCCGGCATTTCCGCCAGCTCCATTCGGCCACGCCCGGCCATCCGGAAGTCGGCGTCACTCCAGGCGTCGAGACCACTACCGGCCCCCTCGGGCAGGGACTTGCCAATGCGGTCGGGCTCGCGCTGGCGGAAAAGCTGCTCGCGGCCGAGTTCAACCGCCCGGGGCATGCGATCGTCGACCATCGCACCTACGTCTTCGCCGGCGACGGCTGCCTGATGGAGGGCATCTCGCACGAAGCCTGCTCGCTCGCCGGAACGCTGGGCTTGAGCAAGCTGGTCTGCTTTTACGACGATAACGGGATCTCGATCGACGGCCGGGTCGCCGGCTGGTTCACCGACGATACCCCGAAGCGTTTCGCCGCGTACGGCTGGCACGTCGTTGCCGACGTCGACGGCCACGACGTCGACGCGGTCGACGCGGCCATATGCGCGGCACACGCCTCGGCCGATCGTCCGACGCTGATCTGCTGCAAGACGATCATCGGCCGGGGCGCGCCGAATCGCGCGGGGACCGACCTGGCCCACGGCCAGGCGCTGGGCGAAAAGGAAGTCGCATTGGCGCGCGAGGCGCTCGGCTGGCCGTATCCGCCGTTCGAGATTCCGCAGGCAGCCTACGACGGCTGGAACGCGCGCGAATGCGGCGAGTTGCTCGAGGCCGACTGGAACGCGACGTTCGCCGCGTACGAGGCGGCGCACCCCGCGCTGGCGATCGAGTTTCAGCGTCGCATCGCAGGCCGGTTGCCGGCGGATTTCGCCGCCCGCGCGGCGTCGCTCGTCGCGCGGCAGAACGACAAGGCCGAGTCGATCGCCACCCGCAAGGCCTCGCAGCAGGCGATCGAAGCCCTGGCGCCGCAGCTGCCCGAATGGATCGGCGGCGCCGCCGACCTTACCGGCTCGGTGTTCACCAACTGGTCCGGCAGCAAGCCTGTGAGCGCCGGCGCGCCGGGCAACTACGTCAATTTCGGGGTCCGCGAATTCGCGATGAGCGCGATCGCCAACGGCCTCGCGCTGCACGGCGGTTTCATTCCCTATGTCGGGACGTTCCTGACCTTCTCCGACTATGCGCGCAACGCCGTGCGCATGGCCGCGCTGATGCGGATCCGCGCGATCTTCGTCTACACGCACGATTCGATCGGCCTGGGCGAGGACGGGCCGACGCACCAGTCGGTCGAGCATGCATCCGCGCTCCGCCTGATCCCGAACCTCGATGTCTGGCGGCCTTGCGACACCGTCGAGACGGCCGTGGCCTGGACAGCTGCGCTCGAGCGGCAGCACGGCGCGACCTGCCTGCTGTTGACGCGCCAGAGCGTCGCGTTCAATCCGCGCTCCGCCGGGCAGATCGCGGCGATCCGGCGCGGCGCCTACGTGCTGGCCGACACGCCCGGGGCGCACGCGGTAATCATCGCCACCGGGTCCGAGGTCGCGCTCGCCACCGGCGCGCAAAAGGCGCTCGCCGATGCGGGGGTCCCCGTTCGGGTCGTGGCGATGCCCTGCTGCAGCGTATTCGACCGGCAGGACGCCGCCTATCGCGAAGCCGTGCTGCCGCGCGACATGCCGCGCGTCGCCGTCGAGGCGGGCGTGACCGACTACTGGCGCAAATATGTCGGCGCCGTCGACGATCCCGCCGGCGCGGTCGTCGGCCTCGATACGTTCGGCGAATCGGCGCCCGCTGCCGCGCTGTTCAAGCACTTCGGATTCACCATCGATCATGTCGTCGCCGCCGTCCGCCGCGTCCTCGCCCGCTGACGGGCCGGCATCGCGATTCGTCGCGCCGCGCCCGGCGACGCCGGGGCGATCGCCCGCGTGCGCATCGACGGCTGGCGAACCGCCTACCGCGGCCTGGTCCCGGCCGCCGCCCTCGACGGCATGCGGGTCGACGCGAGCACGGCGCTCTGGGAAAAGGTGCTCGCGGCAGCCTCCGATTCGGCCAGCGTGTTCGTCGCCACGCGGGGCGACGAGGTCGTCGCCTTTGCCGCGGGCAACATGCTGGCCGAGGCGCGCTTCGGCCTGGACGCCGAATTGACCGCGATCTACGTGCGGCCCGAATTCCAGCACGTCGGGCTCGGCCGGCGCTTGCTCGTCGCGGTCGTCGAGGCGCAACGCCGCCAGGGCGCGACAGGCATCATCGTCTGGACGATCGTCGGCAACAAGCCGGCGCGGGCATTCTACGAAGCGCTGGGTGCGGAGCTTTTGCTCGAGCAGGCGCTCCAATGGGATGGCATGGATCTCAAGGAGGCCGGCTATGGCTGGCGCGACCTCGACGCGCTGGACAGCGCGTGCCGCGTCGGGCAGGTCTTGCCGCGGTCGGATTTGCCGCAGAAAAACAGGAGAGCAGGATGACGATCAAGGTTGCCATCAACGGTTACGGCCGCATCGGCCGCAACATCCTTCGCGCGCACTACGAGACCGGCCGCAAGCACCCGCTCGCCATCGTCGCGATCAACGACCTCGGCAGCCCGGAGACCAATGCGCATCTGACGCGCCACGACACCGTGCACGGCAGGTTTTCGGGCAAGATCGACGTCGACGGCGACGCGATGGTCGTCAACGGCGATCGGATCAAGGTGTTCGCGCAGCGCAATCCCGCAGACCTGCCGTGGAGCACGCTGGGCATCGACGTGGTCCTCGAGTGCACCGGACTTTTCACCACCAAGGAAAAGGCCTCGGCGCACCTGAAGGGCGGCGCGAAGAAAGTGATCATCTCGGCGCCTGGCGGCAAGGATGTCGACGCGACGATCGTTTACGGCGTCAACCACCAGACCCTCAAGTCCTCGCACACGGTCATCTCGAACGCCTCGTGCACGACCAACTGCCTCGCGCCGCTGGTGAAGCCGCTGCACGACGGAATTGGCATCGTCAACGGGCTGATGACCACGGTGCACGCCTACACCAACGACCAGGTGCTGACCGACGTCTACCACGAGGACCTGCGCCGGGCGCGCTCGGCGACGATGAGTATGATTCCGACCAAGACCGGCGCCGCCCTGGCAGTCGGGCTGGTGCTGCCGGAACTCAACGGCAAGCTCGATGGCTACGCGATCCGCGTGCCCACGATCAACGTCTCGATCGTCGACCTGTCGTTCGTCGCCGCGCGCGACACGACGGCTGACGAAGTCAACGCGATCATGAAGTCAGCGTCGGAGTCGGGGCCGCTGGCCGGGTTGCTCGGCTACAACACCGCACCTCTGGTCTCGGTCGACTTCAACCACGACCCGCGCTCGTCGATTTTCGATGCGACGCTGACCAAGGTGTCCGGGCGCCTGGTGAAGGTGTCGTCGTGGTACGACAACGAATGGGGCTTCAGCAACCGTATGCTCGACGCGACGGTCGCGCTGATGGCGGCAAAATAGCCCGCCGCGAACACCGGGCCGGCGACGACCGATGGACGCCGCGGACATTGCGCTCCCGCCGATTGCGCGCGGCCCGGCCGTGTGCTCTCCCCACGGGTGCATCGTGCCGATCGCGCCGCTCGCCGGTTGACATGGCCAACACGTTCTTGCGGCTTGCCCAAGTCGACGTCGGCGGCAAGCGCGTCTTCATCCGGTCGGACCTGAACGTCCCACTCGATGCGCAGCGCGCCATCGGCGACGACACCCGCATCCGGGCCTCGGTGCCTGCGATGCGCGACGCGCTCGCGCGCGGCGCCGCAGTGATGGTCACCTCGCATCTGGGCCGGCCGAGCGAAGGCCGGTTCAGCGCGGCCGATTCGCTGGCGCCGATCGCGCGCCGACTTGCCGATCTGCTCGGGAGGCCGGTACCCCTGGTCGCCGACTGGGTCGACGGCGGCGCGTGGCACGACGCGCTCAAGCAGGGTGACCTGATCCTGCTCGAGAACTGCCGGTTCAACAAGGGCGAGAAAGACGACGACGAGACGCTCTCGCGCAAGATGGCGCGGCTTTGCGACGTCTACGTCAACGACGCGTTCGGCACCGCGCATCGCGCCGAGGCGACCACCCACGGCATCGCACGGTTCGCCCCGGTCGCCTGCGCCGGCCCGCTGCTCGCGGGCGAGATCGATGCGCTCTCGCGCGCGCTCGCGCATCCGGCGCGGCCGCTGGTGGCGATCGTCGCCGGCGCGAAGGTGTCGACCAAGCTGACGATACTGAAGTCGCTGGCCGCACGGGTCGACCGGCTGATCGTCGGCGGCGGCATCGCCAACACCTTCATTCTCGCGATCGGCGGCAGCATCGGCAAGTCGCTCGCGGAGCCGGATCTCGCCGGCGAGGCCAGAGCGATACTCGACGCGTTTCCGGGCAAGGTGCCGATCCCGGTCGACGCGGTCGTCGCCCGCGAGTTTGCCGCGACCGCGAGGCCGACGGTGAAGTCCATTGCCGATGTCGCGGCCGACGACATGATTCTCGACATCGGACCGCAGACGGTGCTGGCGCTGAAGGCGATCATCGCCCAAGCCGGCACGATCGTGTGGAACGGCCCGGTCGGCGTCTTCGAGTTCGACGCCTTCGGCCAGGGTACGCGGGAGCTGGCGCACGCGATCGCCGATTCGCCCGCGTTCTCCATCGCGGGCGGTGGCGATACGCTGGCGGCGATCGCCAAGTACCATGTCGCCGAACGGATCGGTTACATTTCGACCGGCGGCGGCGCCTTCCTCGAGTTTCTCGAAGGCAAGACGCTGCCGGCGGTCGCGGTCCTCGAAGTGCGCGCCGCGGCTTAAGCCCGCGCCGCAGCGCCGAGCCGGACCTTTCAATCGGGAAGCCAGATGCAGCGCTCCACCAAGATCGTCGCCACGCTCGGCCCAGCCAGCAGCTCGCCGGACGTGCTGACCCGGATGCTCGCGGCCGGTGTGGACGTCATGCGCCTGAATTTCTCGCACGGCAGTGCGGCCGACCACGAGGAGCGTGCGCGCATGGTGCGCGAATCGGCGCGCTCGCTCGGCCGCGAGGTCGCGATCATGGCCGACCTGCAGGGGCCGAAGATCCGCATCGGCAAGTTCGCCGGCGGCAAGGTCACGCTGAAACCCGGGGCGCAGTTCGTGCTCGATGCGGGCCGCGAGCTCGGTGACGAGGAAGGCGTCGGCCTCGACTACAAGGAGCTCACGCACGACGTCGCGCCCGGCGTCATCCTGCTGCTCAACGACGGCCTGATACGCCTTCGTGTCGAGTCGGTACGCGGCAGCGCGATCGTGACCCGCGTCGAGCTCGGCGGTGTCTTGTCGAACAACAAGGGCATCAACCGCCTGGGCGGCGGACTGACAGCGCCCGCGCTGACGGCCAAGGACATGGACGACATGAAGATCGCGGTCGCGATCGACGCCGAGTACCTGGCGGTCTCGTTTCCGAAGAACAAGGAGGACATGTACATGGCGCGCCAGCTTCTGCGCGCCGCCGGAGGCAAGGCGTTCCTGATCGCCAAGATCGAGCGCGCCGAGGCGATCACCGCGCTGGAGGAGATCGTCGACGCCTCCGACGGCATCATGGTCGCCCGCGGCGATCTGGCCGTCGAGGTCGGCAACGCCACGGTGCCGGGCCTGCAGAAACGGATGATCCGCCTCGCCCGAGAGCGCAACAAGCTGACCATCACGGCGACCCAGATGATGGAGTCGATGATCGAGAATCCGGTGCCGACCCGGGCCGAAGTGTCGGACGTCGCCAACGCGGTGCTGGACGGGACCGACGCCGTGATGCTGTCGGCGGAAACCGCCGCCGGCCGGTATCCGGTCGAAACCATCGAATCGATGAGCCAGATCTGCACCGAGGCGGAGAAATCGGACCCGGTCGAGCTCGACCGCGACTTCCTCAATCGCACGTTCACGCGCATCGACCAGTCGATCGCGATGGCCGCGCTGTTCGCGGCGTACCACCTGAAGGTCAAGGCGATCGCCGCGCTGACCCAGTCCGGCTCGACCGCGCTATGGATGTCGAGGCACAACTGCGGCT
>JBOIGD010000070.1:0-16993 GCA_050742615.1 Casimicrobiaceae bacterium
GGCGGTCGCGACCGCGCTGCACGACCGGCCGCGCCTGTTCGAGTCGCCGGCCCCGACCCGCGAACCGCTGGCTGCGCAGCGCGCGCTGGACGGCGTGCCGGAGACGGACGTCGCGCCGGAGCCGCCACGCGGTGCCGGGCCGGCCTTCCTGCCGTCGGCGGAAATCGGGCAGATCATCCAGGGCCTGTCCCGGACGACGGCACGGATCTGGGTCATCGATCGCCAGCTCGATGTGCTTGCGCGCGCCGGGAGCCTCAAGCGCCCGCCGCTGCCCCAGACCGATGCGTCCGACTCGCCGATCCCGCGCTTCTGGCGCTGGATCGAGCGCGAGACGCTGCATCCGCTGTATACGCTCGTCCTGCGGCAGCCGACCGACGACTTCGTCGACGAGCTCGCCGCGCACGTCGCGATACCCGCGCGCGAGGTCGACGGCGCGCTGTCGGGAATCCTGACGACGGACAGGCGCCTCACCGGCGACGGCAAGGCGGTGGTCGTCTCGGCGGCGCATCCGATCTGGGTCGGCGACCAGGTCAAGGGCGCAGTGATCGTCGAGGAAACCACCAACGCCGTGCTGGCCGAGCGCAACCGCGCGTTCGAACGCCTGTTCAACATCGTCCTCGCGGCGCTGCTGGTCGGGTCGGTGGCGCTGACCCTGTACGCGTCGCGCCTGACCGCGCGCATCCGGCGGCTCCGCGACGAGGCGGAGGCTGCGATCGACCTGCAGGGCCGAATACGCGGTGCGATGACGCCGTCGGGCGCGGGCGACGAAATCGGCGACCTGTCGCGCAGCTTCTCGAGCGTCGTCGCGCGGCTATCGCAATACGCGAGCTATCAGCAGAACATGGCGAGCAGGCTGTCGCACGAATTGCGCACGCCAGTCGCTGTCGTCCGCTCGTCGCTGGACAATCTGCGGCTTGCGCCGCTCCCGGACGACGCCCGCGTCTACATGGAGCGCGCACAGCAAGGCCTCGCCCGGTTGACGCATATCCTGACGCGAATGAGCGAGGCGACGCGGCTGGAGCAAAGCCTGGGCGACGCCGAACGCGAGCGCTTCGACGTCGGCAGCGTCGTTGCGGGATGCGTCGACGGCTATCGTGCCGCGTATCCGAACGCGGTGTTGGGGCTGGCATTGCCGCCGGACCCCTTACTTTTCGACGGCGCGCCGGAACTGATCGCGCAGATGCTCGACAAGCTGGTCGCCAATGCCGTCGAGTTCGGAGCTCCGGGAGCGCCGATTTCGATCGGCCTCGAGCGGTACGACGGCAACGTGCGCCTGCGCGTCGAGAACGAGGGAACGCCGCTGCCCGCAGGCATGTACGAGCGGCTTTTCGATTCGATGGTCTCGGTCCGCGGCCAGGAGAAGGGCGATGATCCGCACCTCGGCCTGGGCCTGTACATCGTGCGGTTGATCGCGGAGTTTCACGGCGGCAGCGTCGGAGCGGAGAACCGCCCCGACGGCCGCGGTGTCGTTGTGATCGTGACGCTGCCGCTGGCCGCGTAGCCGCCCGCGATCGGGCAGCGGGCGCGTCCGGCCGCCGCGGCACATCGGCGATAATGCGCCCTTTCGCCGCCCGCCGGATTCGTCATGCCCACCAATCTGCTCCAACACCCGATGCTCGCCGCTGCGGTGATGTTGACCGGGTCGAACCTGTTCATGACCTTCGCCTGGTATGCGCACCTGAGGAACATGCAGGGCCGCGCCTGGTGGATTGCCGCGCTGGCGAGCTGGGGCATCGCGCTGTTCGAGTACCTGCTGCAGGTGCCGGCCAACCGCATCGGGTACACGGTGCTTTCGCTCGGGCAACTCAAGATCATGCAGGAAGTCATCACGCTGTCGATCTTCGTTCCTTTCGCCTTCTTCTACATGGACCAGCCGCTGAAGCTCGACTACGTCTGGGCGGCGGTCTGCATGATGGGCGCCGTGTATTTCATTTTCCGCGCATGACCGCGCTCTCCGACCTGCTGGCCAGCGCGGCGCGCAATGCCGCCGCCGGGCGGATCGACGATGCGCTGGCCAACTATCGCGGCGCGCTCAAGCGCTCGCCCGCGCTCGCCGAGGCGCACCACAATGTCGGCGTGCTCCTGGCGCGCAAGGGGGAGCTCGCCGCCGCCGAGCGGAGCCTCGGCGAAGCGGCGCGGCTCAAACCCTCGTGGACGCAGGCGCACCTTGCGCTCGGCCATCTGTACTTCCGGCAGAAGCGATTCGCCGAGGCCGAGCGCGCGTTCGGCCGCGCCGCGATGCTCGCGCCCGATTCGGTCGAGGCGTTGTTCAACCTGGCGACCGCGCGCGACCGGCAGCGCCGCTGGGCCGATGCGCTGGCGCCGCTCCGCCAGGCGCGCGACGCCGCGCCGGACAACGAGGAAGTCTGGTTTGCGCTGCGCGGGCATCTGCTGCTCTTTCACCGCGACGCCGAGGCGTTCGACGACTTTCGCCGCTTCGAGCCGCACGCGACCCCGTCGGCCAGGTTAGTCGCGGCGGGCTTGCTTTCGGCGCGCATCGCACCCGGTGCCGACTACGAGGAGAAATACCTGCCGCTCGCGCTTGACTGGCCGTACAAGGCGGGCGAGGGCGCGTACGCCGCGGTCGCGGTGGCGCAGGCGCAATACTTCGACGTGCCGCGCGACGCGCTGCTGCGCCTCTATCAGGCACACGACCGGGCACGCCAGGCCGAGCGCGGAACGTTGGCCGACTTTGCCGCGCCGCACGGGACCGCGGGCGACCGCATCCGCATCGGCTATCTGTCTGCCGACTTCCGGTCGCACGTGATGGGACGCCTGATGCTCGAAGTCCTGCGCCGGCACGATCCCGCGCGCTTCGTCGTCCACGCGTATTCGCTGGCGGTGCGCGAGCTCGAGGACGACGTCACCGCGCAGTTCCGCCGGTGCTGCGCGGCATTCACTCGCCTGGAGGATGTCGACGACGTGGGGGCCGCTAGGACGATCGCGGCCGACGGCCTCGACATCCTGATCGACCTGATGGGCCATTCCGGCTCGTCGCGGCCCGCGATTCTGTCGTACAAGCCGGCGCCGGTCATCGTCACGCATCTGGGTAATCACGGCGCGCTCGGCATGCGGCAGATCGACTTCAAGATGACCGACCGGCATGCCGACCTGCCCGATGCGGCGGCGTATCAGATCGAGGCGCCGCTCGCACTCGACGGTTGCGTGCTGCCGTTCCGGCGCGTCGCCGCCGCACCCGAGCCAGCGGTCACGCGTGCGGACCTCGGTATCGCCGGGGAAGCCGCGGTGTTCTGCGTCTTCGTCAGCCTCGTCAAGCTCTCGCCGCGTTGTCTTGCGCTGTGGCGGCGGATTCTCGACGCCGTTCCGTCGAGCGTCCTTGCCTTTTCGCCACGCAGCGAAGCGCTGCACGCACCGTACCGGCGCCGCCTCGAGAGTTTCGGCATCGGAGCCGGGCGCCTCGTGTTCATACCCTGGTCGCTCGACGAAACGATCGATCGCGCGCGCTACCGCCTGATCGACGTCGTCCTCGACACCGTGCCTTACACCGGCGGCGACACCACCGCCGCGGCGCTCGACATGGGCGTGCCGGTCGTCACGCGGGTTGGCGAGCGGCAGGCCGAGCGCATGGGCTACAGCATATTGGCCCATCTCGGCGTCACGGCCACCGTTGCCGAGAGTGATGACGACTATGTGGCGATCGCGTGCCGGCTGGCGCAGGATCGCCACTGGCGCGACGAAATCGCCGCGGCGATCGCCGAAGCTCTGCCGCGATCGGGCCTGGCCGATCTCGACCGCCATACCCGCAACCTGGAGAACGCTTACGAGCGCGCTCTCGACCTGTGCGGCCAGCGGCGCTGAGGGACCCGAAGATGCGCCTGCACATCCTCGGCATCTGCGGCACTTTCATGGGCGGGATCGCCGCGATCGCGCGCCAGTCCGGTCACGCGGTCACCGGCTGCGACGCCAGCGTCTACCCGCCGATGAGCACGCAGCTCGCAAAGCTCGGCATCGCGCTGACCGAAGGCTACGACGCCGCACAGCTCGACGCCGTCGCGCGGGACGCCGACGTGTTCCTGATCGGCAACGCGATCTCCCGCGGCAACCCGCTGCTCGAGGCGATTCTCGATGCCAACCGGCGCTACGTTTCGGGCCCGCAGTGGCTCGCCGAGAACGTCCTCGCAGGCAAGTGGGTGCTCGCCGTGACCGGCACGCACGGCAAGACGACGACCAGCGCGATGCTCGCGTGGATCCTCGAGCATGCGGGTCTTCAGCCGGGCTTCCTGATCGGCGGCGTCGCGCCCGACCTGGGCGTGTCGGCCCGGCAGTCGGACAGCGCGTTCTTCGTGATCGAGGGCGACGAGTACGACACCGCGTTCTGCGACAAGCGCTCGAAGTTCGTTCACTACCGGCCGCGCACCGCGATACTGAACAACCTCGAATACGACCACGTTGACATCTTCGCGGACCTGGCGGCGATCGAGACCCAGTTCCATCACCTGGTCCGTACGATCCCGCGCACCGGCCGGCTGATCGTCAACGGCGGCGAAGCGAGCCTGCAGCGCGTGCTGGCGCGCGGCTGCTGGAGCGAGATCGAGCGCTTCGGCTTCGCCGCGGTCGCCGATACCGGGCCGGACTGGACGATCGCCGTCGACGGAACGATCAAGCTCGGCGGCGCGCCGCAGGGCGCGCTGGCGCCGTTCGCGCCGCTGGGGCGGCACAATCAGCTCAATGCGCTGGCCGCGATCGCCGCCGCGCGGCATGTCGGCGTGCCGGTCGCGGTGAGCCTCGCGGCGCTGGCGGCGTTCCGCGGAATCGCGCGTCGGCTGGAAGTTCGCGGCAAGATCGACGGCGTCACCGTGTACGACGATTTCGCCCACCACCCGACCGCGATCGGCGCGACGATCGACGCCTTGCGCCGCGCGGTCGGCAACGAGCGCATTGTCGCGATCATCGAGCCTCGCTCGAACACCATGAAGCTCGGGGCGATGAACGCACGGCTGCCGGCGAGCCTTGAGGGTGCCGACCGCGTCTATTGCTACGCGGCCAACCTCGGCTGGGACGCGGCCGCCGTCCTCGCACCGCTCGGCGGGCGCGCATCGGTGGCGGGCGACCTCGACCAGATGATCGAGACGATCGCGCGCGATGCGCGGCCCGGCGATCATCTGCTGGTGATGAGCAACGGCAGCTTCGGCGGGATCCACGGCAGGCTGCTGGCGCGGCTCGCGACCAAGCCCGCAGACGCGTGACTTTCACGACGCTCGGGGTCTCGCAGAAGCAGCAGTGATGACAGTAGATTGCCTGTCATCGACTGACCAACACCCTCGTCCATCTGCACGGTTTCACCAGGTCGCCCAACTCGATCGAGGGACAGCAACTCGGCGGCGCGATCGTCTGCGCTGCCCGCTGCATCCCTGGAGCCGCGAGCGCATCATCGGCCGACCCACCGACACGCAAGCTGCTCGCATTGCTCGACGCACATCAAGCGATCGCTTACTATGCGGGGACTTGGCGGTCCGGGCGAGGCGGCGGCGATCGTGCGTACGCTGATTTCACCGGGGCAAATTCCTTCGATCATGCGAGTCGCGAACGAGTAGGGGCGAACGATCACCAATATGTGATACCGCCATCCTGCTCCTTGCTGAGCATCAAACTAAGCGCCCACTGCTGACGACCGCGCCTCGTATGCGACAACCATCCGTCTATCGCTGGCAGCCCCGCATAAGAGTTGCGCTGGCCGCGGTCGTGGCCTGTGCAGTAACTTATCCAACCTGCGCGATCGCGTTCAATGCCCCGCCTTGTCTGGACGCTGCCGGCTGCATTTTTTTTTCTCCAAAGGTGCCAAGGCCAGACCAGGCGATCGACGTTACGATCCGGCCTAGCGCAATGCCGGCGGATGCTTGCATTCGCAGTCTGAGCAAATCGGTGACGGGCAACGTTGTCCGGATCAGCGGTAACTATGTGCATTGCTTCGTCGTCGGATTTCCCGAACCACCGCCGATGATTCTGGACACCTCATTGGAGCCGCTCGCCGCGGGCGACTATACGGTTGTCTTCACAGCGTCTCCCGATCCACCGAATGGATGGCCTATTGGGAACAACGAATCCTACTGGGGGACGATCGGGACAACGACGAAACTCACCGTGTCCGAGATTCCTCCAGCTCCGGCCAACTACCAGGGACTTTGGTGGAACGCACCGCCGGGTTCGGAATCAGGGTGGGGCCTGAACGTGGCTCATCAGGGCGACATCATCGTTGCAACGTGGTTTACGTACGACTTCTACGGCAAGCCGTGGTGGTTGGTCATGACCGCGTCGAAGACCGACGATACGTACGACACCTATACCGGTACGCTATATCAAACCAACGGGCCGGCTTTCGACGCGACGCCATTTTCACCTCTGGGCAGTCCGGGCGGAGCGACCGGAACGGCCGTAGGAGAAGCAACACTCATTTTCACCGATTCCGACAACGGCGTGTTCTACCCTTCGGTTTACGGTTTTTCCAACCCCAAGCCCATCACGCGACAAGTCTTTGGGCCACTTCCCACGTGTGCCTTCGGTAGCGCCCCAAATCTTGCGCTTGCGACCAATTATCAGGATTTGTGGTGGGCCGCTCCTGCTGGGTCGGAAGCCGGTTGGGGAATCAATCTTACGCACCAAGGCGACACAATCTTCGCCACCTGGTTTACTTACGATCACGATCATGCGCCTATGTGGCTGGTTGTGACCGCAGCCAAGACTGGGGCGACATACGCGGGCCAGTTGTATCGCCCCGCGTCGGGGCCGCCATTCATAGCCGTATCATTTCCCCCGCTCGGAAGCCCCGGCGGTGTGACGGGGGGTATCGTTGGGTCCGCCACGTTTGCATTCACCGATGGCAATAGTGGAACATTTGTCTACGCCCTCGATGGGGTGATGCAGAGCAAGGCGATTACGCGCGAGGTTTTTGTGGCCCCTGGGACCGTTTGCCATTAGCTCTCTGGCTGGGCGCATGCCATAGTCGACGCTCACCACGCGCCAGGCACGGCGTTTTGTGCATCGCAGCGCGCCTCCGCCGCCATTCGAGGGTAAAATCCGACCGATGTCCTGGCGAAGTAGCCTCGCTCCCGAATCCTGATCGCGCCACCCGGCGCCGAGCCGGGCCCGCGCTGCGACATCCCTACCGCGCCGTTGCTTCGAACTCCCACCAGGAGCTTGCGTGGCCGCGGCGCCAGATGACCGAGTGATCCTCCGGTCGAGCCACGAGGAGTCAAAACATGACCGACCGCATCTCCAAGACCGGCAGGCCGCACGATGTCGAGTCGATGGCCGCCTTCATCGAGCTCGAAAAGACCTTCGGCGCACGCAATTACGATCCATTGCCGGTCGTCGTGTCGCACGGCGAAGGAGCCTGGCTCTGGGATACGCATGGGCGGCGCTTTCTCGACATGATGAGCGCGTATTCGGCCGTCAGCCACGGTCACGCGCACCCGCGCATCGTCACCGCGTTGGTCGCGCAGGCGCAGCAGCTCGCGGTGACCTCGCGCGCCTTCCACAACGACAAGCTGCCGCTTTTTCTGAAGCGCCTGACCGAGATCACCGGCCTTCCGCGCGCACTGCCCGCCAACGGCGGCGCCGAAGCGGTCGAGACCGCGTTGAAGGCGGTCCGCAAGTGGGGATACAAGATCAAGCGCATCCCGGAGGACCAAGCCGAGGTCATCGTGTGCGCGGGCAACTTCCACGGCCGCTCGATCGCCATCGTCGGCTTCTCGTCCGAGGCGCAGTATCGCGACGGCTTCGGACCGTTCGCGCCGGGGTTCAAGGCGATTCCGTTCGGCGATGCGCAGGCGCTGGCCGATGCGATCACGCCGAATACGGCGGCGTTCCTGGTCGAGCCGATACAGGGAGAGGCCGGGATGATCGTGCCGCCGGCCGGCTATCTCGCCGAATGCGCGCGCATCTGCCGCGCGCAGCGCGTACTGCTGATCTGCGATGAGATCCAGACGGGCATGGGACGCACCGGCAAATTCCTCGCCTGCGAGCACGACGGCGTCCGGCCCGACGGCGTGATCCTCGGCAAGGCGCTTGGCGGCGGCATGCTGCCGGTGTCGGCGTTCGTCGCCACCGACGAGCTGATGCAGGTGTTCCAGCCAGGCGACCACGGCAGCACCTTCGGCGGCAATCCGCTCGCCGCCGCGGTCGGCCTCGAGGCGATCGCGGTGCTGTTCGAGGAAAAGCTGATCGAGCGCTCGGCGGCGCTCGGTGCCCACCTGCTCGCGCAGCTCAAGACCGTGAAGAGCTCGCTGATCCGCGACGTCCGCGGCAAAGGATTGTTCATCGGCCTCGAAGTCGACGCCCGCAGGACCGACGCGCGCACGGTGGTCGAACGCCTGCTGGCGCGCGGCGTGATCTCCAAGGACACGCACGGCACCGTCGTGCGCTTCGCTCCGCCGCTGGTGATCGACCGCGAGCAGATCGACTGGGCGGTCGGCGAGGTGCGTGCGGTATTCGAGGAGCTCGACAAGGGCCTGCGCCGGGCGGCGTAGCGCACGGCGGGGTCGCCCGGCCGCGCGGCGCTATACTAGCGCGGTGCCCAAACCCACGCTCGCGGACAAGCTGGTCGTCGCGATTTCGTCGCGCGCGCTGTTCGATCTTGCGGAGAGCCATCGCGTCTACACCGAGGCCGGCGTCGACGCATATCACCGCTACCAGGTGGCGCACGAGGACCAGATGCTGTCACCCGGGCCGGCGTTCGTGCTGGTCAACAAGCTGCTGCGGCTCAATCGCGCGGATAAGCAGTACGTCGAAGTCATCCTGCTGTCGCGCAACAGTGCCGACACCGGGTTGCGCGTCATGAATTCCATACATCACCACGGGCTCGATATCACGCGGGCGGCGTTCACCAAGGGCGAGCCGACGTCGCGCTACGTGCCCGCGTTCGGCGCCCACCTGTTCCTGTCGGCGGACACCGAGGACGTCAAGCGCGTGCTCAACGAAGGCTACGCCGCCGCGACGATCGTGCCGTCGACGGTGGGCAAGAACGAATCCGATCAGCTGCGGATCGCATTCGACGGCGACGCCGTGCTCTTTTCCGACGAGGCCGAGCGCGTCTACCAGGAGAGCGGGCTGGCGGCGTTCGCCCGGAGCGAGACCGACGCGGCGCTGCGTCCGCTGTCGGGTGGGCCGTTCAAGGAATTCCTCGCCGGACTGCACCGCATCCAGAGCGATTTTTCCGACGATGCGAGCCCGATCCGCACGGCGCTGGTCACCGCGCGCAGCGCACCGGCGCACGAGCGCGTGATCCGGACGCTGCGGGCATGGAACATCCGCATCGACGAGGCGCTGTTCCTGGGCGGCCTCGACAAGGGCGAGTTCCTGCGGGCGTTCGGCGCCGACATCTTTTTCGACGACCAGCGCACGCACGTGGAATCGGCGGCCAGGCACGTCGCCACCGGGCACGTGCCGCACGGCGTCGCCAACGAGTAGGCGCCGGGGCCGGGCGGCGCCGCGTTCCAAGCGTTACCAGTCGACGATCCGGCCGAAAAACGGATACTGCGGATCGTTGTACCCGGGCGTCGAAGGGTGCCCGGGCGTGACCAGCGAATCGATCAGCGCCTCGTCGCCGTCGTCGAGCGCCGTCCCGGCCGCGGCGAGGTAATCGTCCCACTGCTCGACCGTGCGGGGGCCGCAGATCACCGAGCTGACGATGCGATTACGCAGCACCCAGCCCAGCGCGAACTGCGTGGCGGTCAGCCCCTTCTTCGCCGCGTGCGCCTTGATCGTCTGCGCCATGGCGATCGACTCGTCGCGGAATTCGGTTTCCATCATCCGCCGGTCCTTGCGCGCGACCCGCGACTCGGGCGGCGGCGCCGCGCCCGGTGCGTACTTGCCGGTGAGGATGCCGCGCGCCAGCGGGCTGTACGGAACGACGCCGATGCCGTAGTAGTCGCAGGCCGGCAGGATCTCGACCTCGGGCATGCGGTTCATCGCGTTGTAGTACGGCTGGCAGACGACCGGAGGCGGCACGCCGAGCTCGGCGCTCAGGGCCACGATCTCGGCGATGCGCCAGCCGCGATAATTGGACACGCCGAAATAGCGTATCTTCCCGGCGCGGATCAGGCCGCCGATCGCCTCGATCGTCTCGGCCAGCGGGGTCTCGGTATCGTCCTTGTGCAGGTAGTAGATATCGATGTAGTCGGTCGCCAGCCGCTTCAGACTGTCGTCGCACGCCTGCATGATCCAGCGGCGCGACAGGCCGCCGTCGTGCGGCGACTTGGTCATCACGTTGCCGGCCTTCGTCGCCAGGATCCAGCGGCGGCGATTGGCGGCGATGGCCGGGCCGACGATCGTCTCGGACGCGCCCTTCGCGTAGACGTCGGCGGTGTCGATGAAGTTGACCCCGGCGTCGAAGGCCGAGGCGATGATGCGCTGCGCGGCGGCGGCATCGGTGCGATCGCCGAACATCATCGTGCCGAGGCACAGCACCGATACTTCGAGGCCGCTGTCGCCGAGGCGGCGGAAATCCATCGCTGACTCCTATGGTTGAGGTCTTCCCCATCGTGCAGCAAAGCGCCCTATCCTGCAACCGGCACGCCGCCACGGTATAATCCGCGCCTCTTCCCGCGGTTCCCGCATTCCATGCATGTTTTTTTCGAGGACGACGGCTCGTTCAAGGCCGGCACGATCCTCGCCGACAACGACACATCGCTCCAGGTCGAGACGGCATCGGGCAAGCGGATGAAGATCAAGGCGGCAAACGTGCTGCTGCGGTTCACCGAGCCCGGGCCCGCGGCGCTGCTGGCCGAGGCGCAGGCGCTCGCCGACGGCATCGATCCGACGTTCCTGTGGGAAGTCAGCGAAGGCGACGAGTTCGCGTTCGGCGATCTCGCCGGCGAGTATTTCGGCCGCGCGTCGCGGCCGAGCGAAGCGGCTGCTCTGGCATTCTGCCTGCAGGCCTCGCCGATGCATTTCTACAAGAAAGGCAAGGGGCGCTACAAGGCGGCGCCGCCCGAGGCGCTGAAGGCGGCGCTGGCGGGCACCCAGCGCAAGCGTCGCGAGGCGGACGACATCGCGGCGCTGGCCGCGGAGCTGGAAGCCGGCCGCTTGCCGCAGGCGATTCGCGACAGGCTGCCGATGCTGTTCTACCGGCCCGACAAGCAGGCGATCGAATCGCGGGCCGTGGCCGCGGCGTGCGAGTCGTTGCACACCAATGCGCTGGCCCTGCTCGCATCGTGCGGAGCGATTCCCTCGACGCACGACTACCACTTCGGCCGCCTGCTCGCCGACGCTTTTCCCCGCGGCATCGCGTTTCCACCCTACGGGGCGGTGCCGGACGAGCTCGACCTGCCGCTCGCCCCGGCCGAGGCATTTTCGATCGACGACGCGGCGACGACCGAGATCGACGACGCTTTTTCGGTGCGGCCGTTGCCTGACGGCCATCTCGAGATCGGCATTCACATCGCGGCTCCGGCGCTGGCGATGCCCCGCGGCTCGCCGCTCGACACCATCGCGCGCGCCCGCCTTTCGACCGTTTACATGCCGGGCCGCAAGATCACGATGCTGCCCGACGAGGTGATCGGGCGCTTTACGCTGGCCGCCGGGCCGCCGCGTCCGGCGCTGTCGCTCTACATCGAGACCGCGCCCGATGGCACGCCGCTCAGGCAGTCGACGCGGCTGGAGCGCGTGCGGGTCGCCGCGAATCTGCGCCTCGACGCGATCGGCGAGCATTTCGCCGCCGCGGCGTCGCCCGGCGAACCGCGCTGGACCGACGAATTGCGCACGCTCTGGCGCGTGGCGCAGAAGCTCGAGGCGGCTCGCGGCAAGCCCGACGTGCCGCGCATCGACTACACGTTCCTGGTTGACTGGGGCGCAACGCCCGAGGGCCGGATCGCGATCGTGCCACGGCCGCGGGGCTCGCCGTTGGACAAGCTGGTCGCCGAACTGATGATTCACGTCAACAGCAGCTGGGGCAAGCTGCTGGAGGACGCCGACGCGCCGGGACTGTACCGCACGCAGCAGGCAGGCAAGGTGAAGATGAGCACCCGCCCGGAGCCGCACCAGGGTCTCGGCGTCGCGCATTATCTCTGGGCGAGCTCGCCGCTGCGCCGCTACAGCGATCTGGTCAATCAGCGGCAGCTGGTGGCCGCGATCGCCGGCGATCGGCCGCCGTACGCGATCGGCGATGCCGAGCTTTTCGCCGTGCTCGCCGATTTCGAGCTCACGTACGCGCAGTACGCCGAGTTCCAGAACCGGATGGAGCACTACTGGTGCTTGCGCTGGCTCGAGCAGGAAAAGGTCGGCGAGGCGACAGCCACCGTGGTCCGCGACAACCTGGTGCGCTTCGATGCGCTGCCGCTGTACCTGCGGGTCGCCGATCTGCCCGCGGCGAGCGGCTCCCGCGTGCGTGTCGCCGTCGGCCGCATCGACCTTCTGGCGGCGACAGTCGAGGTGCGGTATGCCGGGGCGGCGCCCGACTGAGGGCGGCTGGCGATATACTTCTCGGTTATGCCGAAGGGCACGCGAAGCAGCGCGGTCGTCAAGCCGCTGGTCACCGCGAGGAAACGACCGGTGGCGCGACCGCGCGCATTGGTCGTGCACACGGAAGCGCGCACGATGTCGCTGCCGTTCCTGGTCGCCGATACGGCGCCCGGTGACCGGCTGCTGGCGACCGCCGTCGGCGCCTCGGTCCTGGTGCATCTGGTGGTTCTTGCCCTGCACTTCAGCCCGCTGGATCTTGCCAAGTTCGACCGCAACGGGCCGCCGCTCGAAGTCGCGCTGGTCAATGCCAAGTCGGCGTCGAAGCCGACCAAGGCCGATATCCTCGCGCAGGCGCATCTGGATGGTGGCGGCAACACCGACGCCAACCGCCGTGCGAAGAGCCCCCTGCCGGTGCTGCCGAAGGAAAGCGCCAGCAGCCAGCTCGCGGTGGCGACGCAGAAGGTCGAGGCTCTCGAGCAGCGCACTCGGGAGATGATGGCCCAGCTCAGGGCCGCGGCGCCGATCGCGTTGCCGCAACCCAAGCCGAACGAGACGACCGACCAGCCGGAGCTCCCGACCGCGACCGAGATGATGCAGCGCACGCTGGAAGCGATGCGCCTCGAAGCGCAGATCGCCAAGGACATGGACGCTTACCAGAAGCGCCCGAAGCGGCGCTTCATCGGCGCACGCGCCGAGGAATACCGATTCGCGCGCTACGTGGAGGACTGGCGCCTCAAGGTCGAGCGCATCGGCAATCTCAATTATCCCGAAGCGGCGCGTGCGCAGAAGCTCTATGGCAGCCTGCTGCTGACGACCGGCATCCGAGCCGACGGCAGCGTCGAAAGCGTCGTCGTCGAGCGCTCATCCGGGCAGCGGGTCCTGGATCTGGCGGCGAGCCACATCGTGCGGATGGGCAGCCCGTACGCGCCGTTCCCCCCCGACATCCGGCGCGACACCGACATCCTCTACATCACGCGCACGTGGACGTTCGCGCCGGGTGATTCGCTGACCTCGCAATGAGCGGAGGCGAAAGAGCGCGCGCGTAGCCGGCGGTGAGCGCCGGCCCGTCGCTTTCCTCGCCGCACCGCTTCGAGGGTCGTCCTTCCTAATCCGTGGACCGCTACGCCGTCATCGGCAATCCTGTCGAACACAGCAAGTCGCCGATCATTCACGCCGCTTTTGCGCAGGCCACCGGCCAGCAGATCCGCTATGAACGCCTGCTCGCGCCGCTCGACGGCTTTGCCGCGGCGGTGCGCGAGTTCGCCGCGACGAACGGGCGGGGGCTCAACGTCACCGTCCCGTTCAAGCTCGAGGCGTTCGCCCTGGCGCGCGAGCACAGCGAGCGCGCGCAATCGGCGCTCGCCTGCAACACGCTGGTGTGGCGCGGCGATCACTGGTTCGCCGACAACACCGATGGCGTCGGCCTGGTGCGCGACCTCGTGCACAATCTGGCAGAGCCTATCGCCGGACGCGACCTGCTGGTGCTGGGCGCCGGAGGCGCCGCGCGCGGGATCGTCGGGGCGCTGCTCGCCGAGGGGCCGCGCCGGCTGGTCGTCGCCAACCGCACGCAATCGAAGGCGACCGAGCTCGCCACGCGATTCATGGCGCATGGCTCGATCAGCGCC
Organism: Casimicrobiaceae bacterium; assembly: GCA_050742615.1. Taxonomy (GTDB): domain Bacteria; phylum Pseudomonadota; class Gammaproteobacteria; order Burkholderiales; family Casimicrobiaceae; genus PALSA-1003. Next base: position 14,043 of record JBOIGD010000070.1, read on the forward strand.
TCGCTGCTGCCCGCGCTGGCGGGCCAGCACTTCGACATCGTCGTCAATGCGACCAGCCTGGGGCTCGGCACCGCCGTGCCGGCTGGCCTGTGGCCGCACGACCTGTTCGCGGCGAACGCGCTCGCCTACGACCTGGTCTACGGCGGCCGGACGACGCCCTTTCAGCACTGGGCCCGCGCGCACGGTGCCCGCCGCACCGCCGACGGCCTGGGCATGCTGGTCGAGCAGGCGGCGGAAAGCTTCTTCCTCTGGCGGGGCGTGCGCCCCGACACGGCGGCGGTATTTCCGCTGTTGCGCGCACCGACGGCTGACTGAAGATGCGCGCGGTGCTGCGGACGGCGATCTGGGCGATGCTCGCGCTGCTGGCGGCCTTCCTCCTGCTCCAGGCCTGGTATGCGGTGCACATCTGGTGGTGGCGCGACCATGCACCGCGCGAGACGGCGTTCATGTCGATGCGGCTCGACGAGTTGCGGCAGACCCGGCCGCGTGCGCGCCTGCAATACACGTGGGTGCCGTACGAGCGGATCTCGGCCCACCTGAAGCGCGCGATGATCGCCGCCGAGGACGCGAAATTCGTCGACCACGAAGGGTTCGACTGGGACGGAATACAGCGTGCGATGGACAAGAACCTGCGCAAGGGGCGCGTCGTCGCGGGCGGATCGACGATCTCGCAGCAGCTCGCCAAGAACCTTTTCCTTTCGGGGAAGCGCAGCTACTGGCGCAAGGGCGAGGAAGCGCTGATCACGGTGATGCTCGAGGCGATCCTGGACAAGCGCAGGATCCTGGAAATCTATCTGAACGTCATCGAATGGGGCAACGGCGTGTTCGGCTGCGAGGCGGCCGCACGCCATTACTTCGGCACTTCCGCTGCCCAGCTCGGCGCCGAGCAGGCGGCACGGCTGGCCGCGATGACGCCCAATCCGCGCCGCTACGAGCGCAATCCCGGGTCGAAAGCGCTGGCGCGCAGGATTCCCCTCATCATGGCGGGCATGCCGGCGGCGGAGTTGCCCTGACGCTCATTGTGGGGCAGGATGCAGGCTCGGGTCGAAGCGTTGCGCTGAAGCCGTGCCGTAACAAGCCGTAATGTACAAAGGGGGAACGACGACAATGCGTGCGCCGGTTGCGATCGGACGCACGTCCGAGGCGGCGAGGCGCGACTCGTCCGCGGCGGGCGTTGGTGGCAATCCGCGGCGAGGTGCGGCAGCGCCGCGCTGACGGACCGGTGCCGGTGCCACCCAACTTTCGCGCGCTTCCGGTATTGCTGCGCATCTGCGCGAACATCGACCGGCTTTTCGTCGTCGAGGTCGGGCCGTTCGGCAGGCAACTCGCCGAGGATGCGCGCGTGGCGTGGCTCGCAAACGGCAACAAGACCAAGCCATCGGATGTGGAAGACTACGTTGCGCTGCTGGCGCAGCACATCGAGGATGACGAGCGGCGGAGTGCATTCGGCAGTGAGGCGCGGGCCTGCATCCACCTGTAGCCGCGCCGCGTATCCGACAACGGCAAAAAGGGGAGTGCCATGTTTCTCAACCGATCGATCACGACGCAATTCACGATCGTTTTCGTTGTCGCGCTGCTGCTGATCGTTGGCTCGTTCTACCTGGTCCTCGAGAGCGTCTATCGCAGCCAGCTCAAGTCGCAGGCGGAGACGGTCGCCGACAACGTCGACGCCTTCGGGAGCTGGGTTTCGCAATACGGTCGCGTCTGGGTCAGGGACGACGACAAGAGCTACTTGGGTCAGGTGACGCTGGTCAGCGCACCCGATCCGCAGGGCGCAGCCGCCGTGCCTGGCGCCCCCGCGCCCGCGCTGTGGCACTTCTATTCGAAGAATCCGGCGCTGGCGCAGCGCGAATTTTCCGAGGTCGTCGAGAAATCGGCGTCGCCGGCGAAGTTCCGCGTCACGTCGCACAACTTCATGAACCCGGTCAACAAGCCGGATGCATTCGAGGCTCGGGCGCTGGATGCAATCCGCGGCAAGCATCTGGCCGAATACTACGAGACGCTGCCAGACACCTACCGTTACGCGCGTACGCTCTACGTCAAGGCATCTTGCCTGTCCTGCCACGCCAGTGCGGAAAGCGCGCCGGCCGACGTCAAGGTGCGCTACGGCACGGAGCACGGGTTCGGCTTCCGCGAAGGCGAGGTCGCCGGGATCATCAGCGTGCGTCTGCCCACGCGCTCGTTCTGGTCGGTGGCGACCAGCGTCGTCGGACCGTTGCAGATTGCGCTGCTGCTCGGCGCGTTCCTGATCGCCGTCGTGTTCATCCAGTTTGCGGTGGTGAGGCCGGTGCGCCGCCTGACCGCTGCCGCGGGCCGGATCTCGGTCGGCGAGCAGGCGGACCTGGGCGTTTCCCGCATCGCGCGCAAGAGCGGCAACGAAATCCACCAGCTGATACTCGCGACCGAGCGCCTGCGGGCGAGCCTGGTGCTGGCAATACAGCGCAGCAGCAGGCGGCAGCCGCCGCCACCGCCGCCCGCGGCATGAGCCAGTTGTCCGGCGCAGCCGGGAATAAGGCGCCGCAACGCGTGTTAGCGCTGCCGTGGTGTGATCGACGACCTTTCTCAGCAACGAGCCAGGAGGATTTCATGAAGATTCGCATGATTGCAGCAAGCCTTGTCACTGCCGTCGCGCTGTCCGGGGTCGCGTTGGCACAGGCGCCCGGCAAGATGGCCGGCGGGATGATGACCGACAGCGCCGGCATGACGCTGTACGCGTTCGACAAGGACGCCGGCGGCAAAAGCGCGTGCAATGGCCCTTGCGCGGCAAACTGGCCGCCGTTCCTCGCCGCCGCCGGCGCGAAGGCTTCCGGCGACTGGACGATCATCGCCCGCGACGATGGCAGCAAGCAGTGGGCGTACGATGGCAAGCCGCTCTATCACTGGTCGAAGGACAAGAAGCCCGGTGACATGACGGGGGACGGCTTTAACGGCGTCTGGCACGCCGTCAAGGG
>JBOIGD010000071.1:0-10015 GCA_050742615.1 Casimicrobiaceae bacterium
TTGGTCTCGATGATGTCGGCACCGGCCTCGAGGAACGCATCGTGGATCGCGGCGACGACGTCGGGCCGGGTCAGCGCCAGCAGGTCGTTGTCGCCCTTCAGATCGTGCGCATGGTCGTGCAGGCCGCACGCGGCGGGGCCGCGAAAGCCGGCCTCGTCGAGCTTGCGCTCCTGAATCATCGTGCCCATCGCGCCGTCGAGAATCAGTATGCGTTCCCGCAGCAGCCGCTGCAGCAGCGCGGTCTTGTCCTGCATCGTCCTCGCCCGCCAAAAAAGAAAAACCCGTTCAGCTTGCCGCCGAGCGGGTTTCGGTCGAAAACCGCTTTAGCTGGATTTGTATAGCGCCCGCAAGCTGCGGAGTAATCCCCGAATCAAATCGGCGCTGTACATAAGGTAAGGGTTGGGGGTTCCGTTGTCAACCGCACGGCGCGATTCGGGTAATATTCTCGTCTCGCGTCACGATCATGGCGACGATGCTCGATCCCGATATTCAGCGCCTGCTGGACACGATCTTCGACAGGCCGGCCGGCGCTCCTGCTCCCGACATCGCGCAGCTTCGCGCGACCGCGGAAGAGCACCCGGTGCTCCTCGGCGGCGAGCCCGAGCCGGTCGCATCGATCGTCGACGCGCACGCGACCGGAGAAAGCGGGGCGCTGCCGGTGCGCGTGTACCGACCCGCGGCAACGGATGCGCTGCCGCTTGTCGTCTATGCTCACGGCGGCGGCTGGGTGACGGGCTCGCTCGATTCGCACGACCGGCTGTGCCGCATCCTCGCCAATCGCCTGCGCGCCGTGGTCGTGGCCGTCGACTACCGTTGCGCCCCCGAAAGCGTCTATCCCGCCGCGCTGGACGATTTCGAAGCGGCCTGGCGCTGGGCGCGTGCCGAGGCGAAGCAGCTCGGCGCCGACGGTGCGCGCTTCGCCGTCGCCGGCGACAGCTCGGGCGGCAATCTTGCCGCGGCATTGACCTTGCGATTGCGCTCGGACGGCGCGGCGCAGCCGAACCTGCAGCTGCTCCTGTATCCCGCGCTCGACGCGACGTGCTCGCGGCCCTCGTACCGGGAGTTCGCCACCGGCTACAATCTTTCGGCGATGCAGATGGCGTGGTATTGGGACGCGTACCGCGCCGGCGCGGCGAAGAGCGCGGTGGGGCTCTCGCCGCTGGCCGCCGCCGATCTGTCGGGTCTTCCGCCGACGGTGCTGGCGGTGCCCGAGTACGACGTGATGCGCGACGAAGCCCTGGACTACGCGGCGCGGCTCGAGTCGGCGAACGTTCCGGTGCGCCTGATTCGCTGCACGGGCATGATCCACGGCTTCCTGCGCTGGACCGGTTCCGTGCCGGCCGCGCACGACTGGATCGATGCCATCGCCGTCGCCGGACGGGCGGTGCTGGACGCGAACGCCTGAGTGCGAGAGCAAAACCCGCCGTGGGAGCAAAGCTGAACCGGTCGCCCGGCCAGCGACCCGTCGCGGCGGACGGCGCGCGGGTGCCGGGCGACGGCCCGCTGCGCGCATTATTCGATGAAGGCATGGCGCCTCGCGCCGCCACGGACGAGATCGCCTGGTACGAGGCGAGCCTTCCACGCGAAGCCGGCATTCTGCTGCACTTGAGCGTCGGCCACGGCCGGTTGCTGATTCCGCTGCTCGAGGCGGGTTTGAGCCTGCACGGGGTCGATACGTCCGCCGCCTGCCTTGGCCGCTGCGGCGAGCGCCTCGACGAGGCCGGGCGCCGCGCCGAGCTGTTCCGGCAGGACGCGACGGCGCTCAACCTCCCGTTCCGATATGCCGCCGCGTTTTTTGCGGCCGGCACGTTCCAGCGGCTGACCAGCCGCGTGCGCGCGCTCGACGCCCTTCTGCGCATTCGTGCCCACATGATCGGGCCGGGGCTGCTGCTGCTCGATCTCGTCGTGCCCGAAGAAGCGGCGCACCCGCCGGGAGCACCGATCGTCGAGCTGCGCACCCTTGCGCTTCCCGACGGTTCGCAGATTGCGCGACGCTCCGAGACGGTCGTGGACCCCGTCGCCCGACGCAGCGTCGTTCACAACCGCTTCGAACGGCGACGCGGCGCGAAAGTGACCGCTCGCGAGGATGACGTGTGCGAGCTCACCTGGTACGCGGAGGAGGAGATCGTCGCCATCGTGCGCGACGCGGGATATGGCGGCATCCGCTGCGAACCTCTGCCGTGGCGCCAGGCGCCGAACGACAGGCCTGCGAGGCATTTCGCGGTGACGGCCCGCGTCTAGTGTGGCGCCGAACGCGCCTTTGGCTCAACCGCCACCGCGCGACCCGACGACGCTGTCCTGCACATCCGCAGGACGCGATCAGCCGCGCCCGTTCGCGTCGCGCAGGTAAAGCGACATGTAGACGACGTCGGGCAGCGGATTGGCGTAGTACGGCGGACAGCGGCGAAAACCGGCGCTCTCGTACAGCGAGCGCGCCGCGCTCATCCAGGCCAGGGTGTCGAGTCTGAGCTCGTCATAGCCGATCCGGCGCGCATCGGCGAGCAGCGCGCCGACCAGCCGGCGACCCCAGCCTTCGCCGCGACGATCGGATCGAACGTACAGTCGCTTGACTTCGCCGACCGCCGGCTCCGCGAGCGGCCGCAGCGCGATGCAGGCGAACATCGCTGCGTCGTCTCCGGCCAGCAGCAGTCGCCCGCGCGGCGCGGCATAGGCGCCGGGGAGGCTGCGCAATTCCTCGGCGAAACCCTGGAAACAAAGATCGACGTTCAGCCAGCGCGCATATTCGACGAAAAGGGCGCGCGCAAGCTCGATGTCGGCCGGCGTCGTCGCCTCGCGTATCGAGGCAGCGGTCGATCCCTGCTTCACGGCGCTCAGGCCTGCTTGTCGCACGACCCGATCTTGGTGTCGCTGCCGGGGAACTCGCCCTGCAGCTCCTTGATGCGAGCCATCGCCTGCACGGTCGGATCGCGCACCACCAGCACCGTCTGCTGCACCGACTGCGTGCGGGGCTCGAGTTTGGCATTGGTCAGGCCCTGCACCTGCAGCGACGCAAGCCGGCTGCGGGCCGCGTCTTCGCCGCGAAATACGCCGAGCGAAATGGCGTTCCGCTGCGGCCCGGCGTCGATGACCGAGACGTCCTTGATGCCGCTCGCCTTCAGTTCGGCCAGGCGCTTGTCCGCGGCGGCGCGATTCGCGGCAGGTGGCAGGTACACCCAGTAGTTGGCGATGACCTCGACCTTTTTCTGGCTCATCAGCCGCGACAGGTCCAGCGGCTCGAGACTCGCCAGCGCGCGGCTGCGGTCGCTGTCCGACAAGGGTCCCCATTCAACGCAGACGTCGGCGAGCGAGGCGGCCTTCGCCGGACCCAGCGCGGCCACTTCCTGCGGGGTCAGCAGCTTGATCTTGTCCGGCTGCACCTGCTGCGTCAGGCGCACGCCTTCGCCGGTGCCGAGGCTGTCGAGCTTGATGTAGCCGAAAAGGCTCAGGTTGGCGAGCAGCAGCAGAAAGACCAGCGTTCTCATCAGAGCCTTGCCGAAGCGGGAGGCGGCGCGATGCGCCGATTATCCACGAGGCGCACCGCCGCCGGAAGCCCGCGTGGGTAGCGCCGATGCATGCGGTGCCGGTCAGGGGCGGCGCAGCGAGACTTCTCCGGTGACGAAGCGCAGCCGCCGGCCGCGATGGTCGAGCACCAGCGCCCCGCTCGCGTCGACGCCGACCACGTCGCCCGACGCGGTGCTGCCGTCGGGAAGGACGATCTTCGCCGGCTTGCCGCGGAAGGCATTGCGCCGCTGCCATTCGGCGATGAACGGGGCGAAGCCGTCGACCGCGTAGCGCTCGAGCATCGCCACGAGCTCCCGCACCAGCGCCGCAAGCAGGTGATTGCGGTCGATCGGCCGCCCGCGCGAGATCGTCGCGAGATCGGTGACCGGCTGCGCGATGCCGCGCCGCGCGGCCGGCGGCAGCTTCACGTTCAGCCCGACGCCGATTACCGCCAGCGAGGGCCCGAGCGCGTCACCGGAAAGCTCGATGAGGATGCCGCCGAACTTGCAGTAGCGATGCGTCAGGTCGTTCGGCCACTTGAGCTCGACGCCGCCGACGCCAAAGCCCTCGAGCGCGCGCGCCAGCGCCACGCCGACGGCAAGCGACAGGCCGGCCAGAAAGCCCGCACCCTGCTCGAACCGCCAGCCGAGCGAAAAAGTAAGGCTTCCGCCCGCGACGGCGGTCCAGCCGCGACCGCGCCGGCCGCGGCCCGCCGTCTGCCATTCGGCGATCAGCAGGTTGCGATGGATGTCCTCGCGCGCGGCACGGCGGACGAGCGCGGTGCTGGTCGAATCGATCGCGTCGACGACCTCGATTCTCACCGCCTTCGCCGCGGCGCCGAGCGCCGCGGCGATCGCACCGCGATCGAGAAACGGCACCGGATCGTGTAGGCGATAGCCACGGCCGCGGATGCGCTCGAGCTTGAGTCCGGCGGCATCGGCTTCCCTCAACACCTGCGAGACGCGCGCGCGCGACATGCCCACCGCGGTCGCGAGCGCCTCGCCCGAATGGATCTCTCCATCGGCCAGACGGCGCAGCAGGCGAAAGCCGAGAGGAGTCAGCACGAAAGCAGGCGTCGACGCGATCGACAGGCGGGCGCCGTGCGGCAGGCCCGCATCAGCCCTTGAGCACGCCGCGCCGGATCTGGTCCAGCTCGATCGATTCGAACAGCGCGCGGAAATTGCCTTCGCCGAAGCCTTCGTTTCCCTTGCGCTGAATGATTTCGAAAAAGATCGGACCGATCACAGTGGCGGTGAAGATCTGCAGCAGCATCTCGTCCTTGGCGGCAGGGGTCCCGCCCCCGGACGGTGCGGCCCCGGGGGCGATCGGCGAACCGCCGACGGCCTCGTTCATCATTTCCGCGGCCTGCGCGGCGGTTCGGCCGTCGAGGAGGATCCGCTCGCGCTCGAGCCGCGCGGTGTCTTCCCGATGACCGGGCAGCCGCGTCGCGAGGGCTTCGTAGTAGGTGTCGGGCGTGTCCTGGAACACGACACCGCGCTGCCGCAGCGCATGCACGGTGGCGTAGATGTCGGCGGTGCCGAGCGCGATGTGCTGGATACCCTCGCCGTGATAGGCAACCAGGTATTCCTGGATCTGGCTCTGATCGTCGGAGCTTTCGTTGATCGGGATGCGGATCTTGCCGCAAGGGCTCGTCATCGCCTTGCTCTTCAGGCCGGTCAGCTTGCCCTCGATATCGAAATAGCGGACTTCGCGAAAGTTGAACAGGCGCTCGTAGAAGCTCGCCCATTCGTCCATCCGGCCGCGGTGTACGTTGTGCGTCAGGTGGTCGATGGCGGCCAGGCCCACGCCCGGCGGATGCTGCACGGCGCCCGCGATCGGCACGAAGTCGATGTCGTAGATCGACACGCCGGCGCCGTCGACCGGATAACGGTCGACCAGGTAGATCAGCGAATCGCCGATGCCCTTGATCGCCGGGATGTTGAGCTCCATCGGGCCGGGGTGGACCTCGACGCCCCAGGCGCCCTGCTCGATCAGCTTGGCGTATGCGCGGCCGGCATCCTTGACCCGGAACGCCATCGCGCAGATCGACGGCCCGTGCACGCGGGCGAAGCCCTGCGCGAAGCTGCCCGGCTCGGCGTTGACGATGAAGTTGACGTCGCCCTGCCGGTACAGCAGCACGTTCTTCGACCGGTGTTTGGCGACCGCCGAAAAGCCCATCTGCTCGAACAGCCGGCCCAGTGCCGCCGGGTCCGGCGCGGCGTACTCGACGAATTCGAAGCCGTCGGTCCCGAGCGGATTGTCCCAGAGGGAGGGGACGGCCATGGCGGACTTCTCCTGCTCGATCGCTGATGGGTTCAAGGATACCGCCAGCCGGGCGGCGGCGCATCCCGCGCGAGCCCGATGCGGCCGGCGCCCGCGTTCCCGGCGCCGACGGCCCGCACCCGATCGGCGGTTTTGCCGTCCTAGCGCCGCGGCACGATGGCCGCGCCGGCGAGCTTTTCCTGCGCCTCGATCAGCGACGCGATGTACTTTTCGCCGAAACCGAGCAGGTTCGCGTTGACCAGGCTCTGGTGCACCGCCTCGCCGACGATCGCCGGCGTCGGCAGCGACTCGGCCAGGTGCGTGTAGTAGCGCAGATCCTTCATCGCGTTGACCAGCGTGAATTTGAGCCCGGAGAGGTCGCCGCTTTCGAGCATTTTCCCGACCATCATCTGGAAGATGCCGGAATTGACGCCGCCGGCGGAGATGACTTCGTGCAGCTTGCCGATCGACACCCCGGCCTTGGCGCAGGCGGCGCAGGCTTCGGCCGCCGTGGTGGCGATCGACATCGCCATGAAATTGTTGATCAGCTTCAGGGTGTGGCCGTGTCCCGGGCCGCCGGCATGGACGACGTTCTCGCAGTACGCGGACAGCACCGGCTTCAATTGGGCGAACGTCGCGTCGTCGGCGCCAACCATCGTGTTGAGCCGCCCTTCCTCCGCCTCCTTCGGCGTGCGCGCCAGCGGCGCGTCGACGTACTTCGTTCCCTTCGCGGCGAGATCGGCGCGGATTCTTGCGGTCGACGACGGCTCCGCGGTCGAAGTGTCGACCACGATCAAGCCGGCGCGCGCGGCGCCGAGGATGCCCTCGGCTCCGTAGATAATCTCCTCGACCTGCGGCGAGCCGGTGACGCAGAGGATCACGATGTCGGACGCGCGTGCGACCTCGGCGTTGGTTTTCACTTCGCTGGCGCCGGCCGCGAGAATGTCCTCGGCCGGCTTGCGGTTGCGGTGCACGCGCACCGTCAGCGGGAATCCCTTGGCGCGGAGGTTCTTTGCCATGCCATGGCCCATCAGGCCCAGGCCGATGAAGCCGATGCGGGGCGCGGCGCTGCTCATGATGCGTTGCTCACAGCGATGTTCCTTCGGGTGCACGACGGACGCGGTCGGCTGCCTGACTGACTGGTAAGGCGGTCAGGCCAATTCTAGCCGATTCACCCGCGTTTAGTCGACTGCGGCCGGCTCCGCCGGCGCGAGGCTCGCGCGCCAGCGCTCGTACCAGGTGAGGACGACGCCGCTGCCGGCGATGACGATCATGCCGGTGAGCGCCCAGCGATCGGGAAAGGTTCCGAACAGGAACCATGCCGCGATCGTCGAAAAGACCAGCTGAACGTACGTGAACGGCGCAATGGCGGAGGCCGAGGCGAGCCTGAACGCCCGCGTGAACAGCCAATGGCCGAACGAGCCCATCGCGCCGATGCCCAGGAAAAGCACCAGGTCCGACGTCGGGTACCAGGCATCGTCGTGGTAGAACAAGACCACGATCGACATCAGCACCGCGCCGCACAGCGACGGATAGAACAACAATACGCGGAGGTCCTCGCCGGCGAGCTTGCGGGTCAGGATCTGGTAGCTGGCGTAGGCGGCCGCGGCGGCCAGCGCGAACAGCGATGCGGCGTCGAGCATCCGGGTGCCGGGCCGAACGATCAGCAGCATGCCGACGAATCCGGCGGCGGCGAAGCCCCATCGCGGCAGGGTGATGCGTTCGCGCAGCAGCCAGCCCGCGAGCAGCGTGACCAGGATGGGGCTGGTGTAATTGAGCGCAGTCGCCTCCGCCAGCGGCAGGTACTTGACCGCGCTGAAGAAGCACAGCGACGAGGCGATCAGCACGCTTCCGCGTACCAGGTGCAGTGCCGGCCTGCCGGTGCGAACCAGGTTCCAGCGCATCGTCGGTGCGAGCAGCGCGAACATCAGCAGCGCCTGCACTCCCCACCGCGCCCACACCAGCAGCGGCACCGGGTAGCGCTGGCTCAGGTACTTGACCGTGACGTCGATACTGGTGAAGCAGGCGCACGCGGCGACGATCAGCACGACGGCGGTGAGCGGCATGTGCGCCGGCCGCGGCATCGGCGCGATCGCTGCCGGCGCTCCCGCAGCAGGCGCGACATCGACATCCGCATCGGAGGATTGCAACGCGTGCTCGTCCAGGCAAAAAGGGGATGGAACAGCGTTACATCGGTTCCGGCGAAAACAAGCGGCGAGCGCCACGCCGCCTGACATCGTCATCTTAACCGCCGCGACCCCCGGCCGCCAGACGCAGCCGGGAAGCAAGCCAACTGCGGCGAAAGCACCGATAATGGTCTCTTCGCACGGGCTCCGGCGGGCGCCGCCGGCCGTGCCTTCCAGGAGACGCGATGATCATCAAGCATTCGAGCCCATTCCTCGCCGCGCTGGCCGTGGCAGTCTGCCTGGGCACCGGCGTCGCGACGGCGCAGGGGCAAGCGGCGGCGCAGCGCAGCAGGGTCGTCATCCAGATGAGCGACGCCAGTCCGGCCAAATGGAACCTCGCGCTGAACAATGCGCGGAACATCCAGAGCGACGTCGGTGCCGGCAAAGTCGACATCGAAGTCGTCGCGTACGGGCCGGGCATCGGCATGCTGAAGGCCGATTCGGTCGTCGGCAACCGCATCGAGGAAGCCGGGAAGGCCGGCGTCAAGGTCGTCGCCTGCGAGAACACCATGCGCGGGCAGAAGCTCACGCCCGCGGACATGCTCAACGGCATCGGCTACGTGCCGTCCGGCGTGGTCGAGCTGATGCAGCGGCAACAGCAGGGCTGGGCCTACATCCGTCCCTAGCCGCTAGGCCGCCGGCGTTCCAGCCTCGCCCAGGTCCCAGAACAGGCCGGTCATGATCTGCAGGCCCTCGCGCGCCACCGCGGCCAGCATGTGCTCGTCCGGCGCGTGCTGCGAACACGCCGGATAGGAGTGCGGCACCCATATCGTCGGCAGGCCGAGCACGCCGGCGAAGCAATCGTTCGGCAGTGCACCGCCCAGGTTGGGAAGGATCGCCGGCGGCGCACCGGTGGTCGCCTCGATCGAGGCGCTCGCCCAGCGCACCCACGGGTTGGCCGGATCGAGCCGTGTCGCCTCCATTGGTTCCATCGTCGCCTGCCGGACCTCGACGGCCGCCAATCCCTGCTGGTCGAGGTGGGCGCGCAGCGCAGGCAGGAAGCCGCGCCAGTCGCAGCCGGCGACGAACCGTAGCTGCATGTGCGCGATCGCGCGCGGCGGAATCGCGTTGACCGGACGGTCGGGATTGCCGGTGCGAAACGCCAGCACCTCGAGCGCGTTCCAGCCGAAGACGCGCTCGGCCGGCGTCAGCGCGGGCTCACCCCACGCTTCGTCGATCGCCGGGCCGCCGGGCTCGCCCGGCTCGATCGTCGCCAGGGCGCCCTTGACCGACGCGGGAATCGGCGGCGGCCGCAGCGCTTCGGCGAGGATGCGCCCGCGCGCATCGACCAGCGACGCGATCGCGCTGGCGAGGATCGTTCCCGGATTCGCCAGCAGGCCGCCCCAGTTGCCCGAATGGTGCGCGCCGTCGCGCAGGCTCACGACCAGATCGAAGTTGAACACGCCGCGCGAGCCTAGAAAGATCGTCGGCAGCGCCCCGCGCAAACGCGGTCCGTCCGAGGCGATCAAGACGTCGGCCCGCAAGGTTTGCGCACGCTGCTCGCAGGTCGCGCGGAGTCCCGGGGAGCCGATCTCCTCGCCCATCTCCAGCAACAGCTTGGCGTTGAAGCCGAGCCGCCCGCGGCGCTCGATCACCCGGGCGAGGGCCGCAAGATTGATCGTGTGCTGGCCCTTGTTGTCGGCCGTGCCGCGTCCGTACCACTTGCCGCCCGCGACCGACAGCTTCCACGGCGAGCGACCGCCCGACCATTGCTCGTCGTAGCCGGCGACGACATCGCCATGGCCGTAGATGAGCACCGTGGGCAGCGCGGCATCCTCGCCGCGTTCGGCGTACAGGAGCGGGGGGGCGCCGGCCACCGGATTCGGCCAGAGCGACCAGCCAAACCCGCAGCGCTCGACGCTCGGGCCGATTTCGTCGGTCAGATAGCGGCTCAGCGCATCGCTTTGCGCCGCATCCACGCTTTCGGTCCGGAACGCGACCCGGCGCTGTAATTCGCCGAGCAGCGACCCAGCATCGAACCACGCGGTTGCGGCGGCGATCGCGGCGGCTCGGGCGCTGGACATCGGTGGACCTCCGTCGGATGCAGTGCCGCGGCGCGAAGCGCC
>JBOIGD010000072.1:0-5651 GCA_050742615.1 Casimicrobiaceae bacterium
CGACAGAACCTTGCGCTTGTGCTGCGCGCCGCGAGACTTGGCCGACTTGCGGGGCTTCGCTTGGCCGATGTAGGTCTCGTCCACTTCGACCACGCCACCGCCAGAGCCGAAGGGCGTAAGGCCGCCATCCTTCATCGCCTCGCGGACGCGATGCGACATGAACCACGCGCTCTTAATGGTAATGCCGAGCGTGCGATGCAACTGGTTGGTGCTAATGCCCTTCTTGCTGGACGCAATCAGGAAGATCGCTTGCAGCCAAAGGCGCATCGGAATGTGGCTCGATTCGAAGATCGTGCCCACCTTGACCGTAAAGGGCTTGCGGCAGTCGTAGCACTTATACGTGCCGATCCGGGTGGACGTGCCGGCCATCGGGCGATTGCGCTCCGTTCCGCCGCAATGCGGGCAGACCGGGCCGCGCGGCCAAATCCGCGCTTCAACGAACTTGTAGGCCGCCTCTTCGTTATGGAAGTGGGGTGCCGAGAGTATGGAGTCAGTCATGAGTTTTCCCTATGAACGAGACCATTCTAGGCCGTATTTTTGGGTACGTCAAGTATAATATGGCCTAATGGGCTCATTTCCCGTCCGCCCGAAGCGGACCGCCACCCGAGAGAGCCCGCGATGAGCACTGCGAACCTGAGCAAATCCAACGGAATGAACGCGATGGACGACAACAAGAGCAAGGCGCTCGCGGCCGCGCTGGCGCAGATCGAAAAGCAGTTCGGCAAGGGCTCGATCATGAAAATGGGCGAGGCCCAGGTGCAGAACGACCTTTCCGTCGTTTCCACCGGTTCGCTCGGGCTCGACATCGCGCTCGGCGTCGGCGGGCTGCCGCGCGGCCGGGTCGTCGAGATCTACGGGCCCGAGGCGTCGGGCAAGACGACCTTGTGCCTGCAGGTGGTCGCGCAGGTGCAGAAGGCCGGCGGCACCGCCGCCTACATCGACGCCGAGAACGCGCTCGATCCGGTCTACGCGGGAAAGCTCGGGGTCAACGTCGCCGACATGCTGATCTCGCAGCCCGACACCGGCGAGCAGGGCCTCGAGATCGCCGACATGCTGGTGCGCTCGGGCGGCGTCGACGTCATCGTCATCGACTCGGTCGCCGCGCTGGTGCCGAAAGCCGAAATCGAGGGCGAGATGGGCGACCAGCTCCCGGGACTGCAGGCGCGGCTGATGAGCCAGGCGCTGCGCAAGCTCGCCGGCAACATCAAGCGCGCCAACACGCTGGTGATCTTCATCAATCAGATCCGCATGAAAATAGGCGTCATGTTCGGCAATCCGGAGACGACGACCGGCGGCAACGCGCTCAAGTTCTACGCCTCGGTGCGCCTGGATATCCGCCGCATCGGCTCGATCAAGCGCGGCGAGGAGGTCGTCGGCAACGAGACCCGCGTCAAGGTCGTCAAGAACAAGATCGCGCCGCCGTTCCGCGAGGCCTTGTTCGACATTCTCTACGGCGAGGGGATCTCGCGCGAGGGAGAGATCATCGAGCTGGGCGTCGCCCACGACATCATCGAGAAGTCCGGCGCCTGGTACGCCTACGGCGGCGACAAGATCGGCCAGGGCAAGGACAACACGCGCGACTGGTTGCGCGAGCACCAGGACGTCGCGGCGGAGATCGAGGCTAAAATCCGCAGCGCCGTCGGCGTGCCGGTCGCCGGATCGCCGCACGCGCCCGACGCCTGACGCGTCCGACCGTTGAGGGCGGGCGCGCCGGTCTCGCTCAAAGCGCAGGCGGTCCGCCTGCTGGCGCGGCGCGAATACGCCCGCGCCGACCTCGAGCAGCGCCTGCGGGCGAAGGGCGCGCCGCGCGACGAGGTCGCGTCGGTCCTCGACGAGCTTGCCGCGCAGGGCCTCTTGTCGAACGAGCGCTATGCGCGCGCAATGGTCACGCAGAAGTCGGGCAGCTATAGCCGGCGCAGCATTCGCGGCGAGCTCAAGCGCAAGGGCGTCGGCGGCGAGGCGATCGACGCGGCGCTTTCCGAGGCGACGGTCGAGGACGATGCCGCCTTGCGCGCGCTGTGGCAGCGCCGGTTCGGCGCGGCGCCGGCGAACGATCGCGAAAAGGCGCGGCAGGTTCGTTTTCTGCAGTCGCGCGGCTTCGATCTCTCGGCGATCCTCAAGCTGCTGCGCGCGTCGAAGCCCTGACACTTAGCACCAGTGATTCTGTGCTAACATATTGAATATTCAGAGCGTTGCGTGCGTCGGGCCGGCGCCGCCGCCGCATTCTCGCCAGAGCAGCGATGAAAGCCAACGACATCCGCCGCAAGTTTCTCGACTACTTCGCCGCCAACGGGCACACGATCGTGCCGTCGGCGTCGCTGGTGCCGGCCAACGACCCGACCTTGCTGTTCACCAACAGCGGCATGGTCCAGTTCAAGGATGTCTTTCTCGGCGCCGAGCAGCGCAGCTACGTGCGCGCCGCGGACGTGCAGCGCTGCCTGCGGGCTGGCGGCAAGCACAACGACCTCGAGAACGTCGGCTACACGGCCAGGCATCACACGTTTTTCGAGATGCTGGGCAACTGGTCGTTCGGCGACTACTTCAAGCGTGAGGCGATCCGGTACGCCTGGGAATTGCTGACCGGCGTCTACGGCCTGCCCGCGGACAGGCTGTGGGTGACCGTCTACCAGACCGATGACGAAGCCTACGGCGTGTGGGCGGACGTTGTCGGCGTGCCGCGCGAGCGCATCGTGCGCGTCGGCGACAACAAGGGCGCGCCGTACGCCTCGGACAATTTCTGGCAGATGGCCGACACCGGACCCTGCGGACCGTGCAGCGAGATCTTCTACGACCACGGGCCCGGCGTCGCGGGCGGGCCGCCGGGCTCGGCCGACGCCGAGGGTGACCGCTACATCGAGATCTGGAACCTGGTGTTCATGCAGTTCGATCGCGACGCGCAGGGGCGCCTGACGCCGCTGCCGAAGCCCTGCGTCGACACCGGCATGGGACTCGAGCGTCTGGCGGCGGTGCTGCAGCACGTGCACAGCAACTACGACATCGATCTGTTCCGCGACCTGATCGAGGCGGCCGCGACGCTGACGAACACTCGCGATCTCGGATCGCCGTCGCTCAAGGTCATCGCCGATCACATCCGCGCCTGCGCGTTCCTGATCGTCGACGGCGTGATTCCCGGCAACGAGGGACGCGGCTACGTGCTGCGCCGGATCGTCCGCCGCGCGATCCGCCACGGCTATCAGCTCGGGCAGAAGCAGCCGTTTTTCCACAAGCTGGTGCCCGAGCTCGCGCGCCTGATGGGTGAAGCCTACCCGGAGCTGCCGCGCAAGCAGGATTTCGTCATGCAGGTGCTGCAGGCCGAGGAGGAGCGCTTCGCCGAGACGCTCGAGCACGGCATGAAAATCCTCGATGCGGCGCTGGCCGACGCGCGGAAGTCCGGCGCGAAGGTGCTGCCGGGGGAGACGGCGTTCACGCTCTACGACACCTACGGCTTTCCGCTCGACCTGACCGCCGACGTCTGCCGCGAGCGGGGCGTGGCGGTCGACCAGGCCGGTTTCGACGCCGCGATGGACCGGCAGCGCGGACGGGCGCGCGCCGCATCGAGCTTCAAGTCGGCCGGCGGCTTGAGCTATTCGGGCGCCAAGACGGTCTTCGACGGCTACGACACGCTGGCCGAGGAAAGCCGCATCGTCGCGCTGTACCGCGACGGCAGCGCCGTCGAGTCGCTCTCGACCGGGCAGGAAGGCGTCGTCGTGCTCAACCGCACGCCGTTCTACGCTGAATCGGGCGGCCAGGTGGGCGATCGAGGCGAGCTCTCGCGCACCGGAGCGTGCCTCACGCTGTTCACGGTGCACGACACGCAAAAGATCCAGCCCGACGTCTTCGGCCATCACGGCGAGGTCAAGAACGGCGAGCTCGGGATCGGCGACGCGGTCGCCGCCGAGGTCGACGGCAACGCGCGCGCGCGTTCCGCCTGGAACCATTCGGCGACGCACCTGATGCACGCAGCGCTGCGCAAGGTGCTCGGCGATCACGTGCAGCAGAAGGGCTCGTTGGTCGACCCGGACCGCACGCGCTTCGACTTTTCGCATCCGCAGCCGATGAGCGAAATCGAGATCCGGACGGTCGAGGCGCTGGTCAACCGGGCGATCCGCGCCAACTATCCGGTAGAGGCGCGGCTGATGAAATACGACGATGCGATCCGCTCCGGCGCGATGGCGCTGTTCGGCGAGAAGTACGGCGACGAGGTGCGCGTGCTCAGCATGGGCGAGTTCTCGACCGAGCTCTGCGGCGGGACGCACGTCAAGCGCACCGGCGACATCGGCTTTTTCAAGATCGTGTCGGAATCGGGCGTCGCTGCCGGCATACGGCGCGTCGAGGCCGTCACCGCCGAAGGAGCGCTCGCCTACACGCACGAGATCGAGACGCGGCTGAACGAGGCGGCGCGCACGCTGAAGGCTTCGCCGACCGAGCTTGCGGCGAAGATCCAGCAGATGCAGGACAACGCGAGGGCGATGGAAAAGGAGCTCGCCCGCCTCAAAGGCCGGCTCGCGTCCAGCCAGGGCGGCGACCTGTCGGCACAGGCCGTGGAAATCAACGGCCATGCGGGGACTGTACGCGTTCTCGCGGCGACGATCGACGGCGCCGACGCCAAGGTCCTGCGCGACGCGGTCGACCAGTTGAAGGGCCGTTTCAAGTCGGCGGCGATCGTGCTCGGGTCGACCGAGGGGGGCAAGGTCACCCTGATCGCCGGCGTCACCTCCGACCTGACGGCCAGGATCAAGGCCGGCGACCTGGTCAACCATGTTGCCACGCAGGTCGGCGGCAAGGGCGGCGGCCGGGCCGACATGGCGCAAGCGGGCGGCACCGACGCTGCGGCGCTGCCCGCGGCGCTCGCCAGCGTCAGGGGCTGGGTCGAGCAGCGCCTGTAGGCGCGGCTCTCGCCCATTAGTACGAAGGCACGGGAGACAGCGTGGCGTTGCGCCCCGAAGTCACCCTCGGGCAGTTCGCCCGTCGCGGCGAAGGCTTCCTGCCGGGACTCATCGGCGTGCGCTTCACCGCCATCAGCGAGACGCAGGTCGACGCCGAGCTCGACATCCGCGCCGAGCTGCTGGCGCCGAACGGCTACCTGCACGCGGCCACGGTCATTGCGCTGGCTGACACGGCGTGCGGTTACGGCTGCCTTGCGCATCTGCCGATCGGCGCCGACAACTTCACGACGGTCGAGCTCAAGAGCAATTTTCTCGGCACCGCGCGCGCCGGCACGATCGGCTGCGTCGCGGTGCCCGTCCACCTGGGCAACGCAACGCAGATCTGGGATGCTGTCGTGAGCGATCGGGGCACGGGCAAGAAGCTGGCGCTGTTCCGTTGTACGCAGCTCATTCTGTGGCCGCGCAACAAGTAGCCCACAAGACGCGGCCGCCGATCGCCTGCCGACGTCGCAGGAGGAGCCGGACGCGCCAACCGTTCATTCTTCGGCAGGCGCCACCAGTCGGGCCGCCATGCCCGGCGTGCGCGTCCCACTTATGATGGCGGCCAATCTCCGGGCTGGGCGCTCGAGCCGGCACGGATTTTCGACAACTCGAAGGAAGGCAGGCAAGACAATGATGACCAGGACATGGCGCGCGATGGCGGTGCTCGCGGTAACCGCCGCGCTGCTGGCCGCCGCGGTGCCCGCGCGCGCCTACGGCATTACC
>JBOIGD010000073.1:0-4322 GCA_050742615.1 Casimicrobiaceae bacterium
CAGCGAAGCGATCTTCAACGCCTGCATGACGGCATTGCCGGTGACCGCCAGATAGGCCGCCTGCAATTGCTGGCGCTGGTAGTCGGCGAGCGCGTAGCGCTGTTCCACCGAGCGCGCGATACCACCCGTGTAGTCCAGTGCATAGCTGATGGTCGCGCCCACGGCGAAGTAAGTGAAAGGCGGCGGCTTCGGCGACGTGCCGAGGAACTCGGCGCCGTATTTTTGCCGGCCGGTGCCTGCTGTCAGCCCCACTTGCGGGGCGAGCGCACCTGCTTGCGCCACCGCGAGCTCCTGCGATTGCGCGAGCGTCGCCGCGGCTTCTTTCAGCGTCCGGTTGCCGACGAGCGCGCGCTCGACCACGCCATCGAGCGCATCCGATTGGAACAAGCGCCACCAATCGCCGCGCAGTGACTCGCCGAGCACGACGTGCTGCGACGCATCGTCGCCGGCCACGCCGAGATCCAGCGGCTGCGCCGTGTAGCGATCGGCCTGCGGTGGTGTCGGCCGCTCGAAATCCGGGCCCAGCGCGCAGCCCGCGAGCGAGGTGATCGCGATTGTGATCTGCGCGCCCAACACCGCGGCGAATCGCCTTCGCGTCATTCGACCATCACCATTTCGTCAGTGGCCTGCTTCCGCCCGCTGCGCAGCAGCATCACCAGCGGCACTGCGCACAGCGTGAGGATCATCATCAGCATGAAGTCGTTGTTGTACGCGATCATCGCCGCCTGCTCGGTGACCAAGTGATTGAGCATGGCGAGTCCCTGCGGGGTCGATGCGTGCGGACCCAACGTGTGGCCGTACGGCGTGACCTGCTCCGCGAGGCGCGCGTGCATCGTTTGCGTGCCACGCGTCAGAAACGTTTCCACCGCCGAAATGCCGATGCTGCTGCCGAGGTTGCGGATCAGGCTGAACAACGCGGTGCCTTCGTTGCGATACCGGGGCGACAGCGTGGCGAAGGTGATCGCCGCCAGCGGCACATAGACGAAGCCGGTGCCGATCCCTTGCGCAAATCCCGACCACACCACCGGCGCAATATCCATTTGCAGGTAGAAGCCGGTCATCTGCCAAAGCGATAGCGCGGTGAGCCCGAAGCCTGTTGCGATGATGAGGCGCGTATCGATCTTGCCCATGATCCGGCTGACGATGATCATCGCCAGCAGCGTGCCGATGCCGCGCGGCGCGGTGACCAGGCCGGTCGTGATGACCGGGTACTTGAGGAGATCCTGCAGCAGCGGCGGCATCAGCGCGAGCGTCGCGAACAGCACCAGGCCCACGATGAATATGAAGACGTTGCCGGTGACGAAGTTGCGGTCCCGGAACAGAGCCGGATTCACGAACGGCCGATCGCTGGTCAGGGTGTGCACGATGAACAGGTACAGGGCGACGCCGGCGACAGCGGCCTCGATCCAGATCTCGGTCGACGAAAACCAGTCCTTCAACTGGCCCCGGTCGAGCATCATCTGCAGCGCGCCCACGGCAAAGCTCAGCGTCGTGAAGCCGAAGAAGTCGAAGCGCGAGCGCAGGCGCTCGCTTTCGGCCAGAAAAGCGAGCATGCCCAGGAAAGACAGGATCCCGATCGGGACGTTGATATAGAACACCCAGCGCCAGTTGTAGTCCTCGGTCAGCCATCCGCCGAGCGCGGGGCCGAGTATCGGGCCCATGACGACGCCCATGCCCCAGATTGCCATCGCCCTGCCGTGGCGCTCGCGGGGATTGATATCGAGCAGCACGGCCTGCGACAGCGGGATGAGCGCGGCGCCGCCCAGACCCTGCAGCAGGCGGAACGCGACGAGCTCCGGCAACGTCTGCGCCATGCCGCAAAGCGCCGACGCCAGCGTTAACAGCGCGATCGATATCAGGAACACGCGCTTGCGGCCGAATTGTCCGGCCAGCCATCCGCTCAACGGAATCATGATCGCCGAAGCGACGATGTACGATGTCAGCACCCACGTCATCTGGTCCTGCGTCGCCGACAGACTGCCCTGGATGTGCGGCAAGGCGACGTTCGCGATCGTCGTGTCCAGCGACTGCATCACCGAGGCAAGCATGACCGAGGCGGTAATCAGCCCCCGATGGGTGCCGCCGCCTGCCCGAGCGCCGAGCTTGCGCACCAGTGCGATCATCGGGCCGCCGTGCGAGCCGAAAACAGCCCGTCCTTGCCGAACAGGCGATGCCGATAGTGGGTGTCGACCGTGACGGTGGCACTCAGGCCGGCGCGCAAAGGCGCGTCGGCAGCCGGATGCTGGATCTGGAGGCGCACCGGCACGCGCTGGATGACCTTGATCCAGTTGCCGGTTGCGTTTTCGGGAGGCAGGACTGAAAACTCCGAGCCCGTGCCGGGACTGAGACTCGCGACCTTGGCGCTGAAGGACTTGTTCGGATAAGTGTCGATCTCGACGGTCGCGGTTTGACCCGGCTGCATGTGCGTCAGCTGCACTTCCTTGAAGTTGGCCTCGACCCACAGGTCGTGTGTCGATACCAGCGCGAAGACCGGTGCCGCGGCGTTGATGTAGCTCCCCACCTGCAGCTGCTCGACCTTGGTCACGATGCCGTCGGCCGGTGCGGTGACGACGGCATAGGACAGGTTGAGCCTGGCGCGCTCGAGCAGGGCGCCGGCCTGCTGCACCGAGGGATGCCGCTCGATCGGCAGGTTGATGCTCCCGCCGAGACTGGCGAGGATCGACGCCATCTGCTGCTGTACGCCGGCCACCTGCTGGCGCGCGCTGTCCAGGTCGTGGCGCGCGCGATCGACCTGCGCCTGCGACGCGATGCCGGGGGCGAGAAGCGTCTGCTGACGTTCATACTCGCGCTGGTGGTAGGCGGCGGTGTCCGCCGCGGACCGCAGGTCCGCTTGCCGCTGCCGATAGCTGGCCTTCAGCGAGTCGACCTGCAGCCGAGCCGTGGCGAGCTGCGCTTGAGCCTCTTGCACCGCGATGCGAAGCGGGGCGTCATCGAGTCGAAACAGGACCTCGCCGCGATGGACCGTCTGATTGTCGTGGACGGCGACTTCGATGACTCGGCCGGCGATGTTCGAACTGATGGCGACGCGTGCCGCCTGCACGTAGGCGTTGTCGGTCGACTCATACCGTCCGCCGGTCAAATAAAGCCACGCGCCGCCGATCAACAGGGCGACCGGCGCAAGCAGCAACAACGGCAGCCGCAGCCTCTGGCGCACGCGGCGCCGGCGGGCGGGTCGCGCCGCAGCGTCGTCGGTTGTCGCTTCGGCGTTCGGATCGGCGGAGGACTCGCTCATGGCGCCCGCCTCGAATGGCGGCGGATCGCCGCCGCGGTGTTGCCGACTCGCCCCGAGCGAACGGTCTTCCCGGCCCCGCTCGGTTTGCCGGTAGCCCGCAGCGGTCGCAACGCCGCGGCATTGGCCGTCACGTGCTTGAGCAGCGACAACAAGGCGCTGCACTCGTCGGTCGACAAACCCTTCAGAACCTCGGCCCGCGTCTGCGCCGCAACGCGCCAGATCACGCGCAAGACGGGCCTGGCCTTCGCGGTCACATAGAGTTTGCGCGCCCGCCGGTCGACCGGATCGGGCCGGCGCTCGACCCAGCCGTGCGCCTCCATGTGATCGAGAATGCGCACCAGCGTCATCGGCTCGATGTCGGCGAGCTCGGCCAGCCGAACCTGGCTGATGCCGTCGTTCTTCGACAGGTGGCCGAGCGTCCTGCATTGCGGAAGGGTCAGCGAAAGCGCCTGCGCCCTCTGCTCGAACCTCTTCGTATACAGGCGCCCGGCGGTCTTCAGCAGGAAGCCAAAATCACGAAGTCGATCTGCGGCCACGCGCGTCTCCGATGCGATGTCAGTTATCAATCAGATGATATCATATTCTCCGTTACGATCACGATTGTGCGACTGGGGTCGAACGGCGCCCCGGAGGTCCGTGAGCATCCCTGCTCCCTGCGCCAAGCTTCGGCGGGCGCTCAATCAGCGCGTTGGTTGCCGGATCGGTCCGTATGCCAACCCGGCGTTTGGCGTAGAGTGGTGGCGCGCCGGACAATTAGAACCAGCGGAGGTGACCATGCGCCTGCTTCGCATCGTTGTGACGGCACTGTTGGTCGCCGTAGCCGGATCGGCCACGCCGGCCCTCGCGACTTCGTTCTCGACGGATCAATCGGATTTGTACTACATCCCTACCGAAGCCGGTTGGGGAATCCAGCTCGTCCAGAGCGGCCCGATCATCTTCATCACCATGTTTGTCTACGACTCTGCCGGCAAGCCGATCTGGTACGTAGGCACGATCTATCCGACGGCGACGCCGTTGTTATGGGAAGGCGACATCTACGTGACCAACGGGCCATGGTTCGGCGTGCAAC
>JBOIGD010000074.1:0-5979 GCA_050742615.1 Casimicrobiaceae bacterium
CCTGCTCGTTCTGCCGCGTGAAGTTGATCTGCATCTGCATCGCGATGCCCTGCGCCGAGGCGATGGCTCCTTCGGCGAGCTGGCCGCTGTTGGAGCCGCCCGAGCGCGCGGCGAGGATCGCCGCCGCGAGCGCGGCCAGCGACGCCAGCATCGCGTCCTTCTGCTTGGCGATGCCGCGCGCGATGTGATGCTGGGTGACGTGCGAGATTTCGTGCGCCAGCACCGAGGCCAGCTCCGACTCGGTCTGCGTCATCAGGATCAGGCCCGTATTGACGCCGACGAAGCCGCCGGGCAGCGCAAAGGCATTGATCGACGGATCGTTGACGGCGAAGAACTCGAAGTCGAACGGCGCCCCCGGAATCGCGGTCACCAGGCGATTGCCCAGCTGGTTCAGATAACCGTTGACTTCGGGATCGTCGAGATAGCCTCCCGACAGCCGGATATCGCGCATGACCGACTCGCCGAGCTTGCGCTCCTGCGGTCCGGAAAGCGCCACCTGCGACGGGTCGCCCAGATCGGGCAGGTTCTGCTGCGCGCGAGCGAGTGGCGCGAACACGATCGTGACGGCGAGCAGCGCCGCGATGCAACGGCGTGGACGCGGCAAAATCGGCTTGGGCATGGTGCTATGATTGCCGCAAATCGCGCAAAGTTTCAGGGACGGCACGATGGCGGCGAAAGGTGCGCAGTTTACCCATTTCGATGCGGCGGGTCAGGCGCATATGGTCGACGTCGCCGGAAAAGCTGTTACCAAGCGTGTCGCGCGCGCCGCCGGCCGGATTTCGATGCGGCCGGAAACATTGGCGCTGATCCGCGCGGGGACCGCCAGCAAAGGCGACGTTCTCGGCGTCGCGCGCATCGCCGCCATCCAGGCGGCCAAGCGCACGGCCGAGTTGATTCCGCTCGCCCACCCGCTGCCGCTGACCCGCGTTGCCGTCGAGTTTACGCTCGAAGACGATGCCGTTGGGATCGCGGTGACGGCGGAAACCCTCGATCGGACCGGGGTCGAGATGGAAGCGCTCCTCGCCGCCAGCGTCGGCCTTCTGACCGTCTATGACATGTGCAAGGCCGTCGACCGCGGCATGCGCATCGAGAGCCTGCACCTGCTGGAGAAATCAGGCGGCCGGTCGGGGCATTTCAAGGCCGACTAAAGAGCCGGCGCTCGGGCGGGCTCCGGACTACCAGTTCCAGATGCTGCCGTCCTCGAGCCGGTTGACCGGAAGCGAGGAGGGCCTGTACGGATACCTGGCGGCGAGTTTCTCGTCGATGTCCACGCCGTGCCCCGGGGTGTCGCCCGGATGCAGATAGCCGTCGCGGAACGTGTAGGCGTGCGGGAACACCGCGTCGGTCTCCGGTGTATGGCGCATGTATTCCTGGATGCCGAAGTTGTGCACCCACAGGTCGAAATGCAGCGCGGCGCCCATGCACACCGGCGACAGGTCGGTCGCGCCGTGCGAGCCGGTGCGCACCTGATAGAGCTCGGCCAGATGGGCGATGCGGCGCAGGTGGGTGATGCCCCCCGCATGCACGACCGTGGTGCGGATAAAGTCGATCAGCTGCTCGGTGATCAGCGTCTGGCAGTCGTAGATCGTGTTGAAGACTTCGCCGACGGCGAGCGGCGTTACCGTGTGCTGCCGGATCAGGCGGAACCCCTCCTGGTTTTCCGCGGGCGTCGGATCCTCCATCCAGAACAGCCGGCACGGCTCGAGCGCCTTGCCCAGTCGCGCCGCCTCGATCGGCGTCAGCCGGTGATGGACGTCGTGCAGCAGATGGTGATCGAAGCCGAACCGGGCGCGGATGGCTTCGAACAAGCGCGGCGCGTGGTCGAGGTACTTGGCCGTCGACCAGACGGTTTCGCTCGGCAGCGCCGCGTCGGCGGGCTCGTAGTACATCCGGTTTTTCGACACGCCGTAGGTCGAGGCGAGGCCCGGAATCCCGGATTGGGCGCGGATCGCCTTGTATCCCATGTCGATGTAGCGCGCGACTTCGTCGAGGGTCGAGGCGATGTCCTGGCCGTTGGCATGCCCGTACACCATCACCCCGTCGCGGCTCTTGCCGCCCAGCAGCTGGTAAACCGGCAGGCCCGCGACCTTGCCCTTGATGTCCCACAGCGCCGTGTCGACCGCGGCGATCGCACTCATCGTCACCGGTCCCCGTCGCCAGTAGGCGCCGCGGTACAGGTATTGCCAGATATCCTCGATCGCTGCCGGGTCCCGGCCCAGCAGCGTCGGCGCGACGTGCTCGGTGAGGTAGGATGCGACGGCGAGCTCGCGGCCGTTCAAGGTGGCGTCGCCGATGCCGTGCACGCCCTCGTCGGTTTCGATTTTGAGCGTGACGAAATTGCGGCCCGGGGCGCAGACGACGACGCGGCAGTCGGTAATTTTCATTGTGAGGAGTCTGTGGTCTGGTGGTTCGACCACTTGACCACAGTATAGCGGTGGACTAAGATGCCGTCGAGCGCGCCGGATCGACGAGGCGCGCTGCGACGCGGGGCCGGATGCATCGGCCCCACCGGGAGCGAACGGCAGATTCGCCCCGGCCGATGGTGACCGGAGGAGTCCAGCTTGCCTTTACAGGCAGTCGAGCCGCGGCGGTTGTACCGACAGATCGCCGAGCAAATCGAGCAACTGATCGCCAGCGGGGAGTTTCTTCCCGGATCCCGGCTGCCCGCGGAGCGCGAGCTCGCGGCCTCGCTCGGCGTGAGCCGCGCGTCGGTGCGGGAGGCGATTATCTCGCTGGAGATCGGCGGGCTGGTCGAGGTGCGGGTCGGCACCGGCATCTTTGTCGCCGTCGCCGCGCCGCGCGAGGCGCCGCGCTCGGACGCCGGACCGGGGCCTTTCGAGCTGCTCGATGCGCGCAAGCTCGTCGAGGGAGAGATCGCGGCCTTCGCGGCGACCGCGGCCGGGCCGTCCGACATCGACGCGCTTCGGCGCAGCGTTCGCGACATGGAGGCCAAGGTCAGGGACTTTGCGCAGCGAGAGGCGATCGACCGCGAGTTTCACCTGCGCATCGCCAAGGCCACGGGCAACGGCTCGCTCGAGCTCGTGGTGGCCGGCCTGTGGGATCAGCGCGCCGAGCTCTGGGGACGCATGCAGCAGCATTTCCATACCCAGGAACTGGCGCAGAAGACCATCGAGGACCATGACGCGATCGTTCGCGCGATCGCGGCACACGATGCGGAGGGCGCGCGCGCGGCAATGCACCGGCACCTGTCGCGCGTCGCGCGCGAATTCCAGCGAGGCGTCGACGGAGCCCGGCGCGGGTCGGCACCGCGGGCGAGGCCGGCGTCGCGCGCCGCGAACAAGCTCCGGCAGCCGCGAGCGCGCCCGTGAGATCCGCCAGGCACGCCGTTCGTAAGATCATGCAAGCGCAGTCCGCCAGCTTTGGCGCAAAGTGTCATCACCGCAATGGAGGAGTCTCATGAGCACCAGCATATCCCGCTTCAACCCGGCTCGTCGCAACGCATTGCAGGTTGCGCTCTCCGGGCTTTGTGCCGCGGCCGCCCTGACGCTGGGCGCGTCGTTCGCCGGCGCGCAGGTCCCCGTGCTGCCCAAGAGCCCGGTGACGATCAACATCGTCGATGTGGCCGGCGACCTTCAGCTGACACGGGACGCGATCGAGCTGTACGCGAAGAAGAACCCGAAGCTCGTGAGCAAGTTCAATTTCACTCAGGCGCCTTCGCCCGAGCTTCCGGGCAAGCTCAAGGCCATGCAGGGCGCGGGTCGCAGCGACATCGACATGGTGCTGACGGGCACCGACTTTCTGGCTGCCGGGATCGAGCAGGGCCTGTTGACCAAGTTGTTGCCGGTGTATGCGGCGAAGTTCCCCAATCTGGGGGCGAATTACCAGCCGGCCGCGGCGAAGATGCAGGAGCTGGCGCAGGATGAGGGGGTGGAAGTGGTGTTCATGCCGGCGGGGCCGCTGCTCGAATACAACCCGGCCAAGGTCAAGCTGGCGCCGACGACGCCGGCCGAGCTGCTGGCCTGGTGCAAGGCGAATCCGAACCGGCTGATGTACGCGCGGCCGGCCAACTCCGGTCCCGGCCGGACGTTCATCATGGGCCTGCCGTACATCCTCGGCGACAAGGATCCGAAGGATCCGGTGCACGGATGGGACAAGACCTGGGCATATCTGAGGGAACTCAATAGCTGCATCGAGTATTACCCGTCGGGAACCACCGCGGTCATGAAAGAGCTGGGCCAGGGTGCGCGCGACATGACGGTCACGATGACCGGCTGGGACCTGAACCCGCGCATCCTCGGGATCGTGCCGAAGGACTACAAGGTCGCGCCGTTCAAGGGCATGACCTGGGTCAACGACGCGCACTACATGGTGATCCCGAAGGGCGTGGCGCCGGAAAAAATCGCGGTGGTGCTCGACCTGATGGCGTTCCTGCTGACGCCCGAGGCGCAGGCCTACACCTACGACAAAGGCTATTTCTACCCGGGCCCGGCGGTCAACAACGTTCCCCTGTCGATGGCGCCCAAGGAAAGCCAGGATCTGATCAAGGAGTACGGACGGTCCGAGTACGAAGGCTGGCTCAAGCAATTCCCGCACACCCAGTCGTTGCCGCCGCAGGCGCAGGTCGAGGCGTTCCGCATCTGGGATCAGCAGGTGGGGGCGCAGAAGACGAAGTGACGCAGGCGCGAGCGCGGTCCGCCGCAGGACGGGCCGCGCTCGACGGATGCGCCATGCCGGGCGGACGTGAGCGCGACCGCATGCCTGCCCCGCTCTAGAGAAGTCACGCCATGACTCACGATTTCACCGAACTGCGCCTCGATGGCGTAACGCGCCGCTTCGCCGGTGCCGGCGGCAAGGCATTCAATGCGCTTGACGAGCTGACGCTGACGGTCAGGCGCGGCGAATTCATCGCGCTGCTGGGGCCCTCGGGCTGCGGCAAGTCGACCGCGCTCAACTGCATCGCGGGGCTATTGTCGCTGTCCGGCGGCAGCATCTGGCTGGACCAGGCGCGGATCGACACGTTGCCGCCGGAAAAGCGCGGTTTCGGGATGGTCTTCCAGAACTACGCGCTGTTCCCGCACATGAACGTCGCGCGCAACGTCGGCTTCGGACTGCGCATGCGCGGCGTCACCGGCGCGCAGGCCGACGCGCGCGTCGCGCAAACGATGAAGCTGGTGCAGCTCGTCGGCCAGGAGCACAAGCTTCCCGGCCAGTTGTCCGGTGTCCAGCAGCAGCGGGTCGCGATCGCCCGCGCGATCGTCATCGAGCCCCCGCTGATCCTGATGGACGAGCCGCTGTCGAACCTCGACGCGAAGCTCCGCATCGAGACCCGCGCCGAGATACGCCGCATCCACCGCGAGCTTGGCCGTGCGACGATCTACGTCACGCACGACCAGGACGAGGCCTTGTCGCTGGCCGATCGTATCGTGGTGATGAAGGACGGCGTCGTGCAGCAGATCGCCTCGCCGCAGAACGTGTACGCGCAGCCGTCGAACCTGCACGTCGCGCGGTTCATGGGCTACCGTAACGTGCTCGAGCTCGACGTCGTGCGCGAAGATGGCGATCGCGTCACGCTCAAGGGTCCCGACGTCGCGCTCGCGGGCGTGCGCAAGCAGCCGCTCAAAGGCGCCCGTGCGATGGTGGCGATCCGTCCGGACGATATCGCCGTCGGCGCGGATGCCGGCGGCGTCAACACGATCGCCGCCACGGTCGAAAACGTCGAGTACGGCGGCCGCGATTCGCTGCTCGATGTCGTTACGCCGTCGGGCACGCTGCTGCATGTCAGGGGACCGGTCGCGACGGCGCGCGGCGACAGCGTCCGCGTGCACGTCCCGGTCGAGCGCGCGCTCGTGTATCCGGTCGAGTGACAGGCGCCGGACCGCCATGACAACCGCCACCCGGGCCGCAGCGCGCGCACCGTTCGACCGCGCGCTGCTGCTGGTGGCGCCCGCGGCAGCGTTCATGCTGCTGCTGTTCATCTATCCGTTCATCTACGGCCTGCTGCTGTCGTTCAATCCGAAG
>JBOIGD010000075.1:0-10151 GCA_050742615.1 Casimicrobiaceae bacterium
TCTCCGCTGCACCTGAGAAGGTTCCGGTGGCAGGCGCAATCGCACTACTTGCCAATCTTATCGTTAGAGGAGAGATTCCATGAATAAGAAACTCGTCGCTCTTGCCGTGGCCGGCGCGCTCGCGCTGCCGCTGGCGGCGGAAGCGCAAACCGCACAGGTCACGCTCTACGGCCGTGCCAATATGGACCTCGAATTCGTCAAAGCCTCGGGGGCCGGCGATGCGGCAAGCGGTTCGACGGCGACGGTGACGCGCGTGGCCAGCAACTCGTCGCGCTTCGGCCTGCGCGGGACGGAATCGCTGGGCGGCGGTCTGACCGCATTTTTCCAGGTTGAGAACTCGGTGAACTGGGACGGCAACGGCGGCACGATCGCGGGCCGCGAAACCTTCGTCGGCCTGCAGGGCAGCTACGGCCAGCTCTGGCTGGGCCGCTCGCTCTCGCCGTACGACGACATCACGCCGATCTGGGCGGCGGGTCCGTACAACTACAACACGGGCCTGTTCAACAACTCCAGCCTGTGGGCGAACAACTCCAACGGCGGCGGCGATCCGGTCAGCGGCAGCTACGACGACCGCTACAGCAACAGCATCCGCTGGAACAGCCCGACCTGGTCCGGCTTCACCGGCGAAGTGCAGCTCGCCACGCAGGAAAACACGCGCCATGGCTGGGCGATCCTGCCGGGTCTGTTCTATAACAACGGTCCGATCCAGGCCGGCATCGTCTACTCGCGTCACAACAAGTTCCGCAATTCGTTCGCGAACGACGACGCGGTCACCATCGCGGGCAGTTACGACTTCGGCGTCGCGCGCGTCGCGTTGATGTACGAGCACCTGAAATACGAAACGGCGACCGGCGACCTGAAGCGCGACATGTGGGGCGTGTCGGGCACGATCCCGGTCGGCGGCGGCCTGGTCTATGCGTACTACGGCAAGGCCGGCGACGGCAAGGGCGGCGCGTCGGACAGCGAAGCCTACATCAACTCGCTGGCGCACGGCAGCGATACGGGTTCGCAGAACTTCGAAGTCGGCTATCGCTACGATCTGTCGAAACGCACCAGCCTGAATGCCGGCTATGTGCTGATCAAGAACGATGCCAGGGCACGGTACACGTTCAACGTGAACGGCTACGCCGTGTCGCCGGGTGGCGATCCGCAAGGCTTCGTGATGGGCATCATCCACAATTTCTAAACGTTTCTGGCAACGTATTCAGCGTAACTGGGTTTGAAGTGATCGCTAGGGCGTCCTCTGGACGCCCTTTTTTTTCCCGACGCGCTGCCTCCCTGCGCTCCTCCGCCCACCCTGCGATGAGCTCCGTCCCGGTACGCGATGCCTGACGCCATCGACCGATTGATCGTCGGATTCGACCGGGCGCTGCGCACCCTGTCGGGGGCGGCATCCGCGGCGCGACCCAATCCGGCCGCGGGCATTTCGGGCGACGATCTCACGCCGGCCGAGCGCCGGCACGCGGCGGGGCTGATGCGCGTCAATCACACGGGTGAGGTGTGCGCACAGGCCCTCTACCAGGCGCAGGCACTCGTCGCGCGCGATCCGGAAGTTCGCTCGCGCTTCGCGGCTGCCGCGCGCGAGGAGGAGGATCATCTGGCATGGACGCAGGATCGGCTGGCCGAGCTCGGCGACCGCGCGAGCCTTGCCAATCCGCTGTGGTACCTGGGCTCGTTCGCGATCGGGCTGGCCGCGGGGCTGGCCGGCGACCGCAGCAATTTGGGCTTCGTCGTGGAGACCGAGCGGCAGGTCGAAGAGCATCTGTCCTCGCACATCGATCGCCTTCCCGTCGGCGACGCGAGAAGCCGCGCGATCGTGGCCGCGATGCGCGACGACGAAATTCGCCACGGCACGGCGGCGAGCGAGGCCGGTGCGCGCACGCTGCCGCTGCCGATCCGGACATTGATGCGCGCGACCGCGAAGCTGATGACGCTAACCGCCTATCGCGTCTGAATCCGGAGGCCGCAGTCCCTGCGGTACACTTCCGTCCATTGTTCCGATCGTTCGGAGACGTCGTGAGCGATGCGCCGAAAGCCGCGCAGACGGGAAAACGCCGTGCGTGATCGTGTGGCCATGCTGCTGGCGGTCGGCTGCATCGCGCTGTCACCGGTCGTGCACGCGCAGTTCGCCAACGTCAGCCTTTACGGCACCCTGAATCTCGACCTGGAGGTGGTCAACGGCGCGCAGGCCGACGGCTCCAATCCCGCCGTCGCGCGGGTGTCCAGCAATTCGTCCCGCTTCGGCCTGCGCGGCCACGAATACCTGGGCCGAGGCCTGGTCGCGATATTCCAGCTCGAATCATCGGTCCTGGGCGATACCGGCGGATCGTCCCTCGCCTCCCGCGAAACCTACGTCGGGCTGCAAGGCGACTGGGGTACGCTGAAGGTCGGCAATTTCCTGACGCCGTACGACGACATCCATACGATTTTCGGCAATTCCCCGACGTTGACGACGTCGATCCTGTCCACGGCCGCCCTGTGGGCGCAGGGCTCGCTGACCAAGAGCGAAGGAGGATTCGACGCTCGGCTGGGCAACTCGCTGCGCTACGAGACGCCGCCGCTGCAGGGCTTCTCCGCGGCGCTGCAATTCGCGACGCGCGACGCCTCGGACAATCCAAACGGCAGCGAGAACGGCGACCATCTGTCGGAGCTCCGCCGCGCCAGCGTGGTGTCGGCCGGCGCGTTCTACAACGGGGGCCCGGTCGATGTCGGCATCGCCTACGAACGCAATTTCCGCGTCCGGCCGACCGGCCCCGCCGACGACGCGCTGTCGATCACCGGCGGCTACGACTTCGGAGCGATTGCGAGCAATGTCGGCCTGCGCGTCGCCGGCGTCTACGAGCGGCTGCGATACGACACGCCGACCGGCAGCCTCAAGCGCGATTTCTACGGATTGGCGACGACGCTGGCCATCGGCGACGGCACCGTCTACGCCTTCTGGGGCAGGGCGGGCGACGGCAACGGTAGCGCCGTCGACGGAACGACGATCGGCGCGCTTGCCAAGGGGCCGGACACGGCGAGCCAGCAGTGGGAGCTGTCGTACAGCTACAGCCTGTCGCTGCGCACGATGCTCTACGCCGGATGGGTGAAGATCGACAATCGTCCGAACGCGGCCTATACGTTCAACATCAATCCCTACCCCGTCGCGCCCGGCGCCAAACCGGGTGGCATCGTGCTGGGCATCGCGCACTTCTTCTGAGGCCTGACCGCACGTCGCCGCCCGCAGGCGGCTGCGGAGCGACGACGGACCGGCACCTCAATCGGGCCAGCGCGGCGCGGCGCTACCCTCTGGAGTCTCCCACGCCCGCAGCGCATCGATCCGCGCGGCGCGAATGCGCTGCGGCAGGTCGTGCGCACCGGGGTGTGCCGTGGCGATCGCGCCCGCGTCGACCGCGCGCACGATCCCGAGCGCCGCGCGAATGCGCACTCCCGGCGCGTAAGTGCCGCCCGATCGTCCCGGACGGGAGAGCGCATCGGCTTCGCACGCGCGGAGCAAGCCCTCGAGCCGCTCCGGCCGGCGCAGCGCGTCGGCCGCATGCAGGAGGTCGAGCACCGTCGCGGCACGGAGCTCGTGCGCCCGGTGCACGTCGCCGTGATACCGCGCGACCAGGCGCGCCAGTTCGCTGCAATCGCCGGGCGCGCGGAGCCGCGCGCTCAACTGTTGCGCCAGCGCGACGCTGCGCGCCTCGTGCGCGATGTGGCGCGGCCACAGCTCGGGCGCCGTGGTCGCCTTGCCCAGATCGTGGGCGAGCACCGCATAGCGCACCGGCAGCGAGTCGGCGGCGCCCGCCGCGAAATCCAGCGCCTGCAGCAGATGCACGCCAGTGTCGATTTCGGGGTGATGCGCTGGAGGCTGCGGCACGCCGAACAGGGCATCGACTTCGGGCAGCAGCGCTCCGAGCGCGCCGCAGCGTCGCAAGACCGCGAAGAAGCGCGACGGCGTGGCGGCCATCAGTGCCCCGGCGAGTTCCTGCCAGACCCGTTCGGGCGTCAAGGTCGCGAGCTCACCGCCGCTCGCGATGCCGCGCATCAGCGCTTCGGTTTCGGGAGCGACCGCGAAGCCGAAGCGCGCCGCGAAACGGGCGACGCGCAGGACGCGCAGCGGATCCTCGGCGAACGCGGGCCTGACGTGGCGCAGGATGCCGGCGCGCAGGTCGGCGATGCCGCCATACGGGTCGACCAGTTCGCCGTCGCTGCCGCGCGCGATGGCGTTGATCGTCAGGTCGCGCCGCGCCAGGTCGGCTTCGAGCGTCACCTCGGGCGCGGCGTGGAACACGAACCCGTGATAGCCGCGCCCGCTCTTGCGCTCGGTGCGGGCCAGCGCGTACTCCTCGTTGGTTTCCGGATGCAGGAAAACCGGGAAGTCGCGACCGACCGGGCGGTAGCCGGCGGCTGTCATCTGCTCCGGCGTCGCGCCGACGACCACGAAATCGCGATCGCCGGTCGGCACGCCGAGAAGCTCGTCGCGCACCGAGCCGCCGACGCGGTAGACCTTCATCCGCGCCGGCGCGGGCGCCGCGTGTCCGCCGCCCTCGCCCGGTGTGTCCGGTTGCGAATCGCGCCGAAGCGCGGGCCTGGGCGAGGCGCCGACATGATCAGCCGCCGGGCCGCGGCGGTCGGCGGACGAAGCGGCTTGCTGGCGCAGCCGGCGCGAGATACTCGGGCGCGATCGCTTCCAACGCGGTCGGCGGCCCGCCGAGCAGCGACGGGTACGCGCAGTCGCAGACGCTGTCGCGCTGCATCGAAGCCAGGTTGTCGCGGCTCATCAGCTTGCCCGGCAGGTATTCGAGCACGCGCGCCTGCAGCCGGGACAATCCCGGCCCCAGCGCGACGATCGGCCGCCTGTGGCCCGTGAGCTCGCCGACGTAGGCGACGAGCTCTCGCAGCGTGTAGACCTTCGGGCCGCACAGCCGGTAGCGCTGCCCGTGCGTGGCGTCGTCGGCGAGCGCGCGCACGTACGCGATGGCGACGTCGTCGACGCTGACCGGCTGGAAGCGCGCCCCGGCGCAGGCCAGAGCGATGACCGGCAGCAGACGCTCGAGCTTCGCGAACAGGTTCAGGAAGGAATCTTCGCGCCCGACGATGATCGATGGCTGGAAAATGGTCCATTGCATCCCGGATGCGGCAACGAGGGCCTCCGCCTGGCCCTTGCTGCGCAGATATTCGCTCGGCCCCCGCGTGTCGGCGTTGAGCGCGCTCATGTGCAGCAGGCGCGGCACCGCCGCGGCCCGGCACGCTTCGATCAGCTTCCGCGGCAGCTCGACATGCACACGAAGAAAATCGCCGCGCCGCAATTCGTTCAGGATGCCGACCAGGTTGACCGCCGCGGCGGCGCCGCGGACCAGCGCGGCGAGCACGGCGGGATCGTGCACGTCGGCCTCGACGACGTCGACGGTCGGCAACAGGATCAGGTGCCGCGCGCGCTCGCGGCTGCGGGTTGGGACGATGACTCGCCGGCCGTCGGCGGCGAGGCGCGCGACCAGGTGCCGGCCGACGAAGCCGCTGCCGCCGAGGACGAGAATCGGCATGCCGTTCATGGCGGGATCGTTGCGCGATCGGTGGTTGCCATCGCCGTCGATTCCGCCGTCCCGCGCGGCGCGACGATGCCCAGCCGCTTGGCGAGCGTCACGTAAGGCAGGCCGAGTTGCGCCTGATAGAACATCGCGTTCGCCATCACCTTCTTGACGTAGTCCCGCGTCTCGTTGAACGGTATGGTTTCGGCGTAGATCGCGCCTTCGAGCGGTTGTTGACCTCGCCACTTCTGCGCCCGGCGGGGGCCCGCGTTGTACGCCGCGGTGGCGAGCACCGGCGAGCCGTCGAGGAGGTCGAGAACGTGGCGCAGGTAGTAGGTGCCGAACTCGGCGTTGACCGCGGGCTCTTCGAGCTGCGCGATACGATAGTCGTTGCGGTGCTTCTGCTGCGCGATCCATCGGGCGGTCGGCGCCATCAGCTGCATCAGGCCGACTGCACCGGCGGCGGACACGATATCGGCGGCAAAGCGGCTTTCCTGTCGGGTGAGGCCGAGTACCCACGCCTCGTCGAGGTCGTTTTCACGCACCGCCGCGGCGATTTCGGCGCGGTAAGGTGTCTGGTAGCGCAGGGCGAAATCGTGCCGTCGCTGCGTGAGTTCCGCGGTGTTGATCGAGCGGTCGTACAAACCGCTGCGGCGTGCGAATTCCGCCGCGAGCAGCAGCGAAGCGTCGTCGCTGCCCCGCACAACGTAGACCCACTCGCGCCGCGCCTCGGCCCGCATGTCGAGCGCGCTGAGTTGCAGCACGCGCTGCACCGCGGGAAGCGCCCCGAAGGCAGCCAGCGCTTCCGGGTCGATCGGCAGCGGCTCGCTGACCGGCATGATCGAGGCGCCGATCGCCTCCGCGGCGAGAAAACCGTAAAAATTGGGCTCGCCGGCGAGCCCGCCGAACATCCGCGTCGCGTCTTCGTTGCGCGACGTGGCCTCGAAAGCACGCGCTTTCCAGTAACGCCATGCCGCTTCCTGCGCTTGCGCTTCCGGCATCGCGTCGATCGCGCGCAGCGCAGCGCGCCAGTCGAGCACGCGCAGCGCTGCGCGCACGCGCCAGGCCCGCTGCGTTTCGCTCTCCGCCGCGCCGTCGGCGTCGCGATACCAGGCATCTGCCTCGGGCAGCAGTTGCGTGGCCGCGTTGTAGGCGACGATCAGGTTGCCATAGCGCCGATCGGATTCGGGCAGGCGCACGCGCCAGCGGAGCCACCGCTGGCGGGCCTCGGCCGCGTCGCTGCGGGCGACCCGGTCGAGCGCGTAGAGGGCGAGCTCGCGGCCGCTGCGGCTGGCGAAGCGAAAGTCGCCGCCCACGAGCCCCGCGGCAGGATTGCGCTCGAGGCGATCGTAGTCGGCGGCCGCCGGCCGCTCGCCGGGCGGCAGCTCGGCGACCATCCTCGCCGCCAGGCGCACGTTGCCGGCCTCGTGCGCGAGGCGGAAACGGCTCCAGATGTCGTCCGCCGTGATCACGCCCTTCGCCCTGAGCTCCGCAAACAGCGGCCGGCACGAATCGGGCTGCTCGCGGCCACTGAACCAGTACTGCCGAGCCTCGGCGGGGGCCGCGCCGTCCTGCTCGCGCCGCCATTGCAGCGCGAAGCAAGCGAGCTCGGTGTCCTCGCCGTCGCGCTTCGGATATTCGGCGGCGAAATCGCCCCACTGCGCGCGCTTGCCCAAAGACTTCAGCCACTCGCCGCGCAGCGTGTCGGCCAGAGGCATGCCGCGGTAACGATCGAGAAACGCACGCACGCGCTCGGGGTCAGCGTCATCGAGCTTGATGCGCAGCTGCCAGTAGGCGACGTAGGCCTCGAGCGGATGGCCCTGAAGCCGCGACGCGACGCGGTCCAGCCGGGCGGCGTCGTTGGCCTGGAACGCCTCGCGCGCGGCGAGGAAATCGGCGTCGGTCGGCGCCGGCTGCGCGGCACTCGCGACGGCGCTGACGGCAGCGAGCGCGAGACAGCGCAGCATCCTTCCCCACATCGGCGGTACACGCATGAGCGCGATTATCGCTTATTGTCGCCATTCGTCGACGCTGCCGTCTCAGCGGAAGCAGGCGAGTCGCGGGGCGGACGCAAGAGCCGATGGTAAAATCGTCGTCCGCCGGCCTTGACGCCGCGGCTTCAGCGAAGGGCAGGACACCGAGATGCCTCGACAGCAAAAGTCCGTTCAGGTCGGCGTCGTCATGGGCAGCGACAGCGACTGGGAGGTGATGCAGCACGCGGCAGCCCAGCTCGCCGCGTTCGGCATCGCTTACGAAGCCCGCGTGGTGTCGGCGCACCGCACGCCGGACGCGATGTTCGCCTACGCCGAGGGCGCGGCCGCGCGCGGACTCGCCTGCATCATCGCCGGCGCCGGCGGAGCGGCGCATCTTCCCGGCATGCTCGCCGCCAAGACGGCGCTGCCGGTTCTCGGCGTTCCCATCCCGACGCGCCATCTGCGCGGCGAGGATTCGCTGCTGTCGATCGTGCAGATGCCCAAGGGCGTGCCGGTGGCCACGTTCGCCATCGGCGAAGCCGGCGCGGCGAATGCGGCGCTGTTCGCGGTCGCGATGCTGGCGCGCGGCAACGCTTTGCTCGGCAAAAAGCTCGCCGCCTTCCGCGCCGCGCAGACCACGGCCGCGCGCGCGATGAAGCTTCCCCCGAAGCCGCGCGCACAGTGATCGTCCCCGGATCCTGGCTGGGGCTGCTCGGCGGGGGACAGCTCGGCCGCATGTTCTGCATGGCCGCGCAAAGCATGGGGTATCGGGTCGCGGTGCTGGATCCGGGCGACGCGAGCCCGGCAGGGTCGGTCGCCGACCGGCATATCCGCGCCGGCTACGCCGATCAGGACGGGCTTGCGGCGCTCGCCGCCCTGGTCGCCGCGGCGACGACCGAATTCGAGAACGTTCCGGCGGCGAGCCTCGAGTACCTCGGCGATCGGGCCCGCGTCACGCCGGCGGCGGCCAGCGTCGCCATCGCGCAGGATCGCATCCGCGAAAAGGACTTCCTGGCCGCGCAAGGCTTCGCGGTGGCGCCGTTCGCGGTCCTGGCGAGCGATGCCGACGCGCGGGCGGTCGATCCGGCGCTGCTGCCGGGCATCGTCAAGAGCGCGCGGTTCGGCTACGACGGCAAGGGCCAGATCCGCGTCGACACCACGGCCGCGGTCCCGGCGGCGTTCGCCGCGATGGACCCCGCTCGCTGCGTGCTCGAGCGCCGGATCGCGTTGACCCGGGAGCTCTCGGTGATCGTCGCCCGGAACGACCGCGGCGACGCGGCGACCTGGCCGGTCGCCGAGAACCGTCATCGCGATGGCATCCTGGACGTGAGCATCGTGCCGGCGCGCATCGCGCCCGCCCTGGCCGCGGAGGCGCGCGATATCGCGCTTCGCGTTGCCGCTGCCCTCGACTACCGCGGCGTCCTGTGCGTCGAGCTGTTCGTGACGGCCGGCGATCACCTGCTGATCAACGAAATCGCGCCGCGCCCGCACAACAGCGGGCATTACACGATCGACGCCTGCGTGACCTCGCAGTTCGAGCAGCAGGTGCGCATCCTTGCCGATCTGCCGCTCGGCGACACGCGGGCTCACGGGCCCGCGGTCATGGTCAACCTGCTGGGGGACCTGTGGTTCGAGCCCGGATCCGGCGGCGCGGCGGGTCTCCGGCGCGAACCCGATTGGCGCACGGTGCTCGAAACGCCGGAGGCCAAGCTGCACCTGTACGGCAAGCACCACCCGCGACACGGCCGCAAGATGGGCCATGTGACCTGCGTCGCGCCGACGCTCGCGCAGGCGATCGCGGCGGCGCGCGGCGTGAGAAGGCGTCTGGGCATCCCCGACGAGGATGCGTGGTGACCGCGCCGCTCGCCGGCGTGCGCGTGCTCGACCTCTCGCGCCTGCTGCCTGGCGCCGTGTGCACCCTCCATCTGGCCGATCTCGGCGCCGACGTGGTCAAGGTCGAGGACACCGGCCGCGGCGACTACGCCCGCACGCTAGGCGTCCTGCCCGAGGAGGCCGGCGCGAGCGCCCCGGAGCGAGCCTCTGCGTTCTACCGCATGGTCAATCGCAACAAGCGGAGCCTCGCGCTGGATCTGAAGCCCGCGGCCGGCCGCGAGGCGTTCCTGCGGCTCGCGCAGCGCGCCGACGTGATCGTCGAGAGCTTCCGACCCGGCGTGACCGACCGGCTCGGCGTCGGTTACGCGAACGTAGCGGCGATCAATCCGCGGCTGGTGTATTGCTCGATCACCGGCTACGGACAGACCGGCCCGTACCGCGACCGGCCCGGCCACGACATCAATTACCTGGGTTACGCCGGCGTCCTCGACCAGACCGGAACGGCCGACGGCGCGCCGGCGCTGTCGAACCTGCAGGTGGCCGATCTCCTCGGCGGCGCGATGAGCGCGGCCACGGCAATCCTCGCCGCACTCCTGGGCGCATCGCGCAGCGGCCGCGGCGCGCACGTCGACATCGCAATGACCGACGGCGCGCTGGCGCACAACATCTTCGCGCTGCATTCGATCGAGACCCACGGCCATGCGCAGCCGCGCGGCCGCGATCTTTTGAGCGGCGGCGTGCCCTGCTACGGCGTATACGCGACGCAGGACGCCCGCTACCTGGCCGTCGGCGCGCTCGAGGCCAAGTTCTGGCGAGCGCTGTGCGAAGCGCT
>JBOIGD010000076.1:0-4929 GCA_050742615.1 Casimicrobiaceae bacterium
CAGGCGCCATCCGGAAACCCGTTGCGATTGTCGTGTTGGGCATGGAAGTCGGCTTCCAGATGGATGTCCGACTCCGCCACGCCGCGCATCATGCCTGCGGGCTCCATCGGCACCGGTTGCAGGTACACCGCCGCGATCTCCATCCCGGCCTGGAGCTGCGGCTTGCCGATCGGATACTCCAGAGCGAACGCTATCGGCGCCGCCAGGATTAGGGCAACGAAAATCGCGAGCTTGACCCGGGCGCCGGATCGGCCACGGCGCGGCCGTACCTTCTTGACCATGCTCTCTCCCGTAGGACGGCGCCGCCGTGCGGAGCGCGGCGCGACGGGACCAAAGTAGCATAAATCGCACTGACCGTAAATAGGAATGATTTGCGTTTAGTTTCAGGTATCGGTACTATCGACTTCAGGTTCCTCCTGCCCGGCTGGCTCGTTCTGCATATCGCCCGCGGCGGCCGGCTGGCTGCGCGTCGCTGAAAGCGTGGTGGCATACGAAACGAGCCCGGCCCCGATCGCGGCTGGTTTTCTCGCGCTGCAACTTTGCGCCGCTTAAGGGGCGAGCCTTGCCCGGGATGCCTCGATGTATGGCACCTTGGAGATGTCGAGATGATCGCCGCAGAGTTTGACCAGCGCCTTGCGGTCGCCGCTTTTCAGCGCCTCGATCATGGCCCAATGCTCGTCGCGCGCCCGGCGCAGATATTCCGGCCTGCCGATCGAATACGAACGGATCAGATGCGTTTTTTGCGCAAAATACCCGATCGCTTCGGTCAGGTACGGATTGCCGCAGCAGGCAAACAGCGTGCGATGAAAATCGTTATTGGCGCGAAAAGCACGCAATGCGTCGCCACTTTTCACCGCGCGATCGTGCAGGCGCTGCAGCGCGCGCAGGGTCTTGAGCCTGGCCGCCTCGAGCGGCAGCGGAATCTGGCTCGCCGCCCCGGCCTCGAGCAGGCGGCGCACGCCGTAGATCTGCTCGACCTGGTCCGGGCTGAAATCGGCAACCGCCGCGCCGCGGTTGCGCGCGCGATTGACCAGACCCATGCGTTCCATCTCCACCAGCGCCTGGCGGACCACGTGCCGCTTGGCGCCAAACCGCGTCACCAGCTCGTCCTCGACTAGGCGCTCGCGCGGCAACAGGCGGCCGAAGACGATGTCCGTTTCGAGCTCGTCGACCACGAGCCGCAGCGGACCGTCGGCGTGGTGCACCGGCAGGTCCGCGCCGTCGCTGGCGGGCCTGTCGCGCGCCATGCTGCCGGGCGACACCTTCATCGGTTCGTCCCGGCCGTTGCCCGCGCCCGATCGACCGGCATCCGGCGCCGCGCAGGATCGCTCACAGCGTCACCTGGTTCTTCAGCGGTTCACCGGCGTAAAAGCGCCGGATGTTGGCGACGATAGCGCGCATCTTGGTCTTGAGCGCGTCGCGCGTGCCCGCCGAGATATGCGGCGTGAGGACGACGTTCGGCAGCCCAGCGAGCGGGCTCGTCGCCGGCAACGGTTCCGTTTCAAACACGTCGAGGCCGGCCGCGGCGAGGTGCCCACGCTGCAGCGCGTCGGCCAGTGCAGCCTCATCGACGATCGGGCCTCGCGCCGTGTTGATCAGGATCGCGCCGGGCTTCATCGCGGCGATGGTCTTGGCGTTGACCAGGTGCCGGGTCATTTCGGTCAGCGGGACGTGCAGCGTGACGATATCCGCTTGGCCCAGCAGCGCATCCAGCGTGGGCACGCGCCGTACGCCGAGCCTCGCGCCAGCCTCGTCACCGAGCACCGCGAACTCGTCGAAGTAGATCCCCTTGGTCGCGAACGCCTTCAGACGCTCCGCCGCCGCCTGGCCGATCCGCCCCATGCCGACATACCCGATGGTCATGCCGCTGAGCTCACGCGACACCGGACGCAGCGCGTTGATGTGGAAGCGGCCGGCCCGAAGCTCGGCATCCGCGAAAGTCAGGCGCCGGCATGCGGCCAGCATCAGCATGACCGTATGTTCCGCGACGCTGATGTCGGTGCCTTCAGGCGTCAGCGCGAGCGGAATCGCGCGCTGTTTCACCGCCTCGATGTCGAGCGTATCGTGGTAGCCCACGCCCTGGTGGTGAATGAGCCTCAGCTTGCCGGCCGCGGCGATCAGCGGGGCGCTGAGGCGATAGGCCGCGCAGATGACGACCTCGCAGTCGGCTATCCTCGCCCTGCGCTCGACGTCGTCGTCGTGCTGCAGCGTCACCAGCTCGAATTCGGGCGGCATGACC
This sequence comes from Casimicrobiaceae bacterium, assembly GCA_050742615.1. GTDB lineage: Bacteria > Pseudomonadota > Gammaproteobacteria > Burkholderiales > Casimicrobiaceae > PALSA-1003. The sequence continues at coordinate 2,240 of JBOIGD010000076.1, forward strand.
TCGCGAATGACGGCGTACACGTCCTCGCCCGCGTGGCTGTTGTAGAAGATCTTGGGCACGGGCCTCGCCTAGTCGACGTAACGGATGCCCTTGTGCAGCAATGCCTCGGCCAGCCATGGCGGCACCTTTTGCCCGCTCTTGACGCCCGATTCCATCTTTGCCTCCTTGTCGCGCACGGCCTCGAGCCCGTGCAGCACGGCGGAGATCTCCCGCTGCGGCACCACGACGACGCCATCACGGTCGCCGACGATGACATCGCCGGAATTGACGGTCACGCCTCCGATCACCACCGCGAGTCCGATTTCACCGGGCCCGTCCTTGAACGGCGAGTTCGGCGTGAGCCCACGGGCAAATACCGGGATGCCCGCCTGGTTGATGCCGGCGATGTCGCGCACCATGCCGTCGGTCACGCAGGCGACGACGCCGTTGTTCACGGCCATGGCCACGAATACGTCGCCGATCACCGAGGCCTCTTCGTATTCGTTGCAGGCAATCACCAGCACGTCCCCGGGTTTGCAGGCCTCCAGCGCCGCCCAGCACGCAAGGTTGTCGCGCGGACGCGTTTGCACCGTCACCGCGACACCACAGAACGCGGTGTTGACGGTCAGCGGACGAATATGGTGATCGAGGGCTCCCTTGCGGCCGCGCGCATCGACGACATAGCCGCTCTGCACGCCGTGGAGTGCGCCAACATGGGCCGGGTCGGGGCGCGGGAAGATCTTGCGCATCGTGAGCGCGGGGGGCTGGGCTGCCATGAAAGCTCCTACTGGATTGGGATGACTTCGGTGGTCACGGGGTCGAACAGATGCATCGCGGCGAGGTTCATCCGCAGCCCGATCCGATCGCCTACGCGCGCACGGCTGTCGCGATTCACCCGCGCGACCAGCTCGATGTCGCTACCCGAGGGCGCGAGAACGAGCAGCGTTTCGGCGCCCAGCGGCTCGACGGCGACCACCCTCGCCGGGAGCGAGCCCACCGCCTCATCGGACTCGGCGATCTCCTCGGGCCGCAGGCCGAAGATCAGGTCGCGCCCGGCGTCGCGGCGATAGGCAACGCTGCGGGCTTCGGGAACCTCGAGCAGGGTCTCGCCGATTCTCAGCAGCAGCGCCGAACCCTCGGTCTCCAGCCGGGCCGGCAGCAGGTTCATCGGCGGGTTGCCGAGGAACGCCGCCACGAAGGTATTGGCGGGGTTCCGGTAGATCTCGAGCGGCGCGCCGATTTGCACGGCGCGGCCCGCCTGCATGATGCAGATGCGCGTCCCCATGGTCATCGCCTCGACCTGATCGTGGGTGACGTAGATCATCGTCGCCGACAACCGCTGATGCAGCTTGATAAGCTCGCCGCGCATGCTCACCCGCAGCGCGGCATCCAGGTTCGACAATGGCTCGTCGAACAGGAAAACCTTGGGCTTCCGCACGATCGCGCGGCCCAACGCGACGCGCTGCCGCTGGCCGCCGGACAATGCGTGCGGTTTGCGTTCGAGGTACGGCGTGAGACCCAGAAGAACTGCGGCGTCGTTCACCGCACGGTCGACGTCGGCGCGCGGCAGACCGCGCCGCCGCAGTCCGAACGCCATGTTGTCGCGTACGTTCATGTGCGGATAGAGCGCGTAGGACTGGAATACCATCGCGATGTCGCGGTCCTTCGCCGGAACGCCGTTCATCCGCACGCCGTCGATCGACAATTCCCCGGCGGTGATCGACTCGAGCCCGGCGATCATGCGCAGTGCCGTCGACTTCCCGCAGCCCGAAGGTCCGAGCAGCACCATGAACTCGCCGTCGCCGACCTCGAGGCTCATATCGCACACCGCCGCCTCGGTTGCGCCATCGTAGCGCTTGGCGATGTTATCGATGGTGACAAATGCCATCGTGGCCCCTACTTCACCGCACCTGCGGTCATGCCCTGTATGAGCTTCTCCGAAAAGAAGACGTACAGGATCACCACCGGAATGATCGAGATCATCATGCCGGTCGAGATCATGCCGATGTCCTCGAGCTGGTCGCCCATGAACTTCTGGATGCCTAGGGGCAGCGTGCGCTTGGCGTCGTCGGAGATCAGTACCACGGCGTAGAGAAACTCGTTCCAGAGCAGGATGAAATTCAGGATGACGGTGGTGGCGATGGCGGGCATGCCGATCGGCAGCATGACCCGCCAGAAGATCGCCCAGTCGGAATATCCGTCCATGCGCGCGGCGTCGAACAGGTCTTGGGGAACGCGGGCGAAGAACGATTCGAGGATGTAGACGGTCAGCGGCAGCTGGAACGCGATGTAAACCAGCGTGAGCCCGAGCAGGCTGTTGAACAGTCCGTAGTCCACCAGGACCTGGAACAACGCGATGATCGTGATCTGCGGAGGAAAGATGATCGTCGAGAAGATCACGAAGTACAGCACGCGGTTCAGCCGGAAGCGATAGCGCGCGAACGCATAGGCGGCCATTGCGCCGATCAGCGTCACGAAGAAAACGGCCGTCGTCACCACTTCGACGCTGTTGGCAAAGTAGGTTCCGTACGACGAGCCGAACCATGCGGCCGGGTATTTTTCCCAGTGCAGTACGGAAGGCAGGACGTAGTGCCTGGCGCTGATCTCGGACGTCGTGCGCAGCGACATCGAAGCCAGCCAGACGAACGGTCCCGCCGAGAACGCCGTATAGCCGGCGAGCACGATCAGCAGCAGCGATCGCGCGACCCACG
>JBOIGD010000077.1:0-6520 GCA_050742615.1 Casimicrobiaceae bacterium
GCGCGCGACGGTGCGCAGCAGCGAGAACTGGGTGATGCGCAGGCCCGACGGCGCCATCGCGTCGTCGTAGAGCTGCGTCAGCGCGCGCGCGGCACGGCGCAGCCGCCCGCAGGCGCAGGCGGGCGCCGGCGCCGCGCCGGTAGCGGTGGACGGGGGTGAAGCAATCGGCATCGGCGGTCGCACGGCTGGCATGAAGCGGATCGCGCGCATCAGGCGAATTAGGCGCATGTGCACGCGATTGGGACTATATGCACCTGATTGCCGCCTGGCAAGGGGCAGCAGGGGGTTATCCACACGGCGCGGGTGCCCCAGCACGACGGCGATGACCACGGCATTTTTGTCGCCCCGGCGCGGGCCGGGGCCAGCAGGATGCCGACGCGCGAGGAACGTAACTTGGATCCCAGCCCCCGGCCTGTGCCGGGGCAGGCTTCGCCGGGATGACTGCTACGCCCAGTCTTTCGCCCGCGCCACCGCCTTGTCCCAGCCCGCCGTCAGCCCCGCGGCACGGTCGCGCGTCATCGCTGGCTCGAAGCGCCGGTCGATCCGCCAATTGGCGCGGACTTCGTCGGTATTCTTCCAGTAGCCGACGGCCAGCCCGGCGAGATACGCGGCGCCGAGCGCGGTGGTCTCCTGCACTTTCGGGCGCACGACCGGGACGCCGAGCAGATCCGCTTGGAACTGCATCAGCAGATTGTTGGCCGTGGCGCCGCCGTCGACGCGAAGCTCCGCGAGGTCGAGGCCAGCATCGGCCTCCATCGCCCGCAGCACTTCCGCGCTCTGGTAGGCGATCGATTCGAGCGCGGCGCGCGCGACGTGCGCGTCGGTCGAGCCGCGGGTCAGGCCGAACATCGCGCCGCGCGCATAGGCGTCCCAGTGCGGCGCGCCCAGCCCGGCGAACGCCGGCACCAGGTACACGCCGCCGTTGTCGGGAACACTGGCGGCCAACGCTTCGACGTCCGCCGCGTGGCGGATGATCCCGAGCCCGTCGCGCAGCCACTGCACGACGGCGCCCGCGATGAAGACGCTGCCCTCAAGCGCATAGTCGATGCGGCTGTCGCGCTTCCAAGCGACGGTCGAGACCAGCTTGTTGCGCGACGCCACCACGGCCGCGCCGGTGTTGAGCAGCAGGAAGCAGCCGGTACCATAGGTATTCTTGGCCATGCCACGATCGAGGCAGGCCTGGCCGAAGAGCGCCGCCTGCTGGTCTCCCGCGATGCCCGCGATCGGCACGCTCGCCCCGGCGATCGTCGTCTCGGCGCAAACCCCCGACGAAGCAACGACGGCGGGCAACACCGCGCGCGGCACGTCGAGGAGGGCGAGAAGCTCGTCGTCCCAGTCGCCGCGGTGGATGTCGAACAGCAGAGTCCGGCTCGCGTTCGATGCGTCGGTCGCGTGCACCGCGCCGCCGGTGAGATTCCAGATCAGCCAGGAGTCGACGGTGCCGAACGCCAGCTCGCCGCGCGCGGCACGCGCGCGCGCGCCGGCGACGTTGTCGAGCAGCCACTTGAGCTTGGTGCCGGAGAAGTACGCGTCGAGCAGCAGTCCCGTCTTGCGTGCGAACGTCGGTTCGTGGCCCGCCGCGCGCAGCGCGTCGCACTGGCCGGCGGTGCGCCGGTCCTGCCAGACGATCGCGTTGGCCAGCGGCTTGCCGCTGGCACGGTCCCACAGCAGCGTGGTCTCGCGCTGATTGGTGATGCCGATCGCCGTGATGTCGCCGCCGCCGATGCCGGCCGCGGCGAGGGCTTCTGCGACGACGGCCGATTGCGTTGCCCAGATCTCGGACGGGTCATGCTCGACCCAGCCAGGCTGCGGAAAAATCTGCCGGAATTCCTTTTGCGCGGCGCCGCGGATCGCGCCGGCGTGATCGAACACGATGGCGCGGGAGCTGGTGGTGCCCTGGTCGAGGGCGAGCACGAAGGACATGGTCAACGCCGCCTGAGGAAATGGGACAAATGAGGTAAGATAACGCGCTTTGTGGCTGCCCGCATGCGGGCCACTGGCCAAGGCCGGCGCGTACGCGACGCCGGTCCCCGTGACAGATGCCACTTTCCTCCACCGCCGTCGACCGTTCCCGCCTGCACGTGCGCGCCGTGACCTACGAGGGTTTTCGGCGCGACGACGGCCTGTTCGACATCGAGGGCCACCTGACTGACGTCAAGGATCACGACTATGCGCTCTTGACCGGCGTGCGCCGCGCCGGCGACCCGGTGCACGACATGTGGATCCGGTTGACCGTCGGCCGCGACTACACGATCCGGGCGATCGAAGTGAAGACCGATGAGATGCCGTATCCCGGCGCCTGCGACCTGATCACGCCGGCGTACGGGAGGCTGGTCGGCGCGAGCCTGCTGCACGGATTTCGCCGCACCCTGCAGGAGACGATGGGCGGGGTCGAGGGCTGCAGCCACCTGACCGAGCTCCTGTCGCACGCGCCCACCGCTGCGATCCAGATGTTCGCGGGATTGCGCCGCGAAATCGAGGACGGCGAGGACAAGCCGTTCCAGCTCGACCGCTGCCACGCGCTGGAGACGACGACCGACACGGTGCGGCGCTACTACCCGCGCTGGTATCGCGGCGCGGCGTAAAGCGCCACTGAACGCGAGGAGCGCGGTTGAAGATCCACGAATACCAGGGCAAGGAGATTCTGCGCCAGTTCGGCATTCCGACGCCGCGCGGCATTCCGGCGTTCTCGGTCGACGAGGCCGTGAAGGCCGCTGAGGCGCTGGGCGGCGCGGTCTGGGTCGTCAAGGCGCAGATCCACGCCGGAGGCCGGGGCAAGGGCGGCGGCGTCAAGGTCGCCAAGTCGATCGCCGAGGTGCGCGATCTGGCCGGAAAGATTCTCGGCATGCAGCTCGTCACGCATCAGACCGGCCCGCAGGGACAGAAGGTGCGGCGACTGCTGATCGAGGAAGGCGCCGACATCCGCAAGGAGCTCTACGTCGGCATGGTCGTCGACCGCACGACGCAGCGCGTGGTGCTGATGGCCAGCGCCGACGGCGGAATGGATATCGAGGAAGTCGCCGCGAAGACGCCGGACCGGATCCACACGGTTTTCATCGACCCGGGCAACGGGCTGACCGACGCCGAGGCCGACGGCATCGCCCGGCAGATCGGCATCGCGGAAGGCAGCCTGTCCGATGCGCGCACGCTGTTGCAAGGCGTCTACCGCGCGTTCGACCAGACCGACGCCTCGCTGGTCGAGATCAATCCGCTGATCGTGGCCGGCGACGGCCGCGTGATCGCGCTGGACGCCAAGCTCAACTTCGACGACAACGCCATGTTCCGGCACCCGGAGATTGTCGAGATGCGCGACCTCGACGAGGAGGATCCGGCCGAGATCGAGGCGTCCAAATTCGATTTGTCGTACATCTCGCTCGATGGCAACATCGGCTGCCTGGTCAACGGCGCCGGACTCGCGATGGCGACGATGGACGTCATCAAGCTCTACGGCGGCGAGCCCGCAAACTTTCTGGACGTCGGCGGCGGCGCGACGGCGGAAAAGGTGACCGAGGCATTCAAGATCATGCTGAAGAATCCGGAGTTGAGGGCGATCCTCGTCAACATCTTCGGCGGCATCATGAAATGCGACACCATCGCCAACGGCGTCATCGCCGCTGCGCGCGAAGTGCAGCTCAAGGTGCCGCTGGTCGTGCGCATGAAAGGCACCAACGAGGATCTCGGCCGGAAGATCCTCGCCGACTCGGGGCTCCCGATCATCACCGCCGACAACATGGGCCAGGCGGCGGAGAAGGTCGTGGCGGCCGCGAAGAGATCATAGGTCGCCCCGGCGAAGCCTGTCCCGGCGTGGGCCGGGAGCCGGGGCCCAAGGTTCAGGTGGAAGTGCAGGCAGGAAACGATTGAGTTGGTCGCCCCGGCGTAGGCCGGGGCCCAAGGTTCAGGTGGAAGTGCAAGCAGGAAACGATTTAGCTTGGTCGCCCCGGCGTAGGCCGGGGCCCAAGGTTCGCAGGCAAAACCGTCCCGGACCCAGGGCCGTGAGCGAGTTTCGAGGCTACGTATACATTCTTGCCAGCAAGCCTTATGGCACTCTATATATCGGAGTGACGAACGATCTGATACGAAGGACATGGGAGCATCGGACGCACCGCGTCCCTGGTTTCACAAGCCGATATGAAATCACGCGCTTGGTTTGGTTCGAGTGTCATACGTCGATCGAAGCCGCCATAACGCGGGAGAAACAGATCAAGGAATGGCGACGCGGCTGGAAGGTGAACTTGATTCAGGAGATGAATCCGGAGTGGAGAGATCTGTACGACGAGATTTCGCGGTGAAACGGATGCGCCGGGACCTGTTTGCCGCGTCGCGTTACTGTGTCGCGCAAACGGACATCGCTGCTTGGGCCCCGGCTCCCGGCCTACGCCGGGACAGGCTTCGCCGGGGCGACCAAATGAAGTGGAAACACCGATGAGCATCCTGATCGACGGCAGCACCAAGGTCATCACGCAGGGCATCACCGGCAAGACCGGGCAGTTCCACACGCGGATGTGCCGCGACTATGCGAACGGCAGGAACTGCTTCGTCGCCGGCGTCAATCCGAAGAAGGCGGGCGAGGACTTCGAGGGCATCCCGATCTACGCGACGGTTCGCGAGGCGAAGCAGGCGACCGGCGCCACCGTCAGCGTGATCTACGTGCCGCCGCCGTTCGCCGCGGCGGCCATCGACGAGGCGGTGGACGCGGGGCTCGACCTGGTGATCTGCATCACCGAGGGCATACCGGTGCGCGACATGATCCGCACCAAGTACCGGATGCAGGACGGGAAGACGCTGCTGCTCGGTCCGAACTGCCCCGGAGTGATCACGCCCGACGAGATCAAGATCGGGATCATGCCGGGCCACATTCATCGCAAGGGGCGCATCGGCGTCGTCTCGCGCTCGGGCACGCTGACCTACGAGGCGGTGGCGCAGATCACCGAGCTGGGGCTGGGACAGTCGTCGGCAGTCGGCATCGGCGGCGATCCGGTGAACGGCTTAAAGCACCTCGACGTGCTGCGCCTGTTCAACGACGATCCGGACACCGACGCGATGATCATGATCGGCGAGATCGGCGGCAGCGACGAGGAGGCGGCCGCGCAGTGGGCGAAGGACAACATGAAAAAACCCATCGTCGGCTTCATCGCCGGCGTCACGGCGCCGCCGGGCAAGCGCATGGGGCACGCGGGCGCGATCGTCGCCGGCGGCAAGGGCACGGCGCAGGAAAAGCTCGCCGTGATGGAAGCGTGCGGGATCAAGGTCACGCGCAACCCTGCCGACATGGGGAAGCTGTTGCAAGGCGTGCTGTAGCCTCGAGCCTGCGCCCCGCGCGGAGGCGGCCGCAGCCTCGCGCGCTCGCGGATCCACCCGGCCGGACGATGCGGCCGGTCAACGAACACCTGCAGGCGGAGGACAGGCATGGCAGAGCTGGTCACGCCGCAATTCTGGATTGCGGTATTCGAGATCATCCTGATCAACATTCTGCTGTCGGGCGACAACGCGGTGGTCATCGCGCTCGCCTGCCGCAACCTGCCGGACAAGCTGCGGCGGCAGGGCATCCTGTGGGGTGTGCTCGGCGCGGTCATCCTGCGCATCGTGCTGACGTTTTTCGCGATGAGCCTGCTCGCCTACCCGTGGATCAAGCTGGTCGGCGCCGTGCTGCTGATCTGGATCGGGGTCAAGCTGATCGTCGGCGAAGATCACGGCGGCCACGAAGTCAAGGCGAGCGACCGGCTGACCAACGCCGTATGGACGATATTGATCGCCGACCTGGTGATGAGTCTCGACAACGTCATGGCGGTCACGGCCGCGGCCAGGGGCAACCTGCCGCTGATCGTGTTCGGCCTCGCGATCAGCATTCCGCTGGTCGTCTTCGGCAGCCAGATCATCATGCGCCTGATCGAGCGATTGCCTCTGCTGGTCCCGGCCGGCGGCGGCCTCCTGGGCTATATCGCCGGCGACCTGGCCACCGACGATCCGGTGGTGACGCCGTGGATCGAGGCGAACGTCCCGCTGGTGGATTGGCTCGCGCCGATTGTCGGCATCGCCGTCGTTGTTGTTCCCGGGCTGTGGCTGGCGCGGCGACGCCGCGCCGCGGCCAGATCCTGAGCGCGCCGAGCAAAGCGATATCGAATGCTTCGCGGGAATGGAGAACGCCTCGGCGCCCCGGCCCCCGATTCAAGCACTCGGGGGCAGGCTCCGACCGGGCCCCAAGCTGCGATACCGGCACGCTCGGCCTCGTCTCGCCTTGAGGCGCTCCGCAGCGTAAACTCGCCGCCGATGAGCACCGCCACTTTGCGCCCGCGCCGCGGCCCTCGCCACGGCACACCCACAAGCTCGTAATGGCCCCCAAGACGCCGCTCGACGTCGCCAGCCTGTCCCATCCCGGGATGGTGCGCGCGCACAACGAGGACACCGTCTTCGTCGACGGCGAGGCGGGCCTCGCCGTGCTCGCCGACGGGATGGGCGGGTACAGCGCGGGCGAGGTGGCGAGCGGCATCGCGGTCAACGTGATCAGCGGCGGCATGCTGCA
>JBOIGD010000078.1:0-7361 GCA_050742615.1 Casimicrobiaceae bacterium
AGCATGTCGTCACCGCCAACAAGGCGCTGCTGGCGCAGTACGGCACCGAAATCTTCGCTGCGGCGCATGCGCAAGGCGTGATGGTCGCCTTCGAGGCTGCGGTCGCCGGTGGGGTTCCGATCATCAAGGCGCTGCGCGAGGGCCTGACGGCGAACCGCATCGAATGGATCGCCGGCATCGTCAACGGCACCAGCAACTTCATCCTGTCCGAGATGCGCACGACCGGAGCGACGTTCACCGCCGCGCTCAAGGACGCGCAGGCGCGCGGCTACGCCGAAGCGGATCCCTCGTTCGACGTCGACGGCATCGACGCGGCGCACAAGCTGACGATCATGTCGGCGATCGCGTTCGGCGTGCCGATGCAGTTCGACAAGGCTTACACCGAGGGCATCTCGCGGCTGGCGCGCGAGGACATACGCTACGCCGAGGAGCTCGGTTACCGGATCAAGCTGCTCGGGATCACGCGCCGCGCCAGGGCGAACGGCCGCGACGGTATCGAATTGCGCGTGCATCCGACGCTGGTGCCGCACAAGCGGCTGATCGCCAACGTCGAGGGCGCGATGAACGCGGTGCTGGTCAAGGCCGACGCCGTCGGGCCGACCTTGTACTACGGGCCCGGTGCGGGCGCCGAGCCGACGGCCAGCGCGGTCATCGCCGACCTGGTCGACGTCACGCGCATGCACACGGCCGACCCCGAGCACCGCGTGCCGCATCTGGCGTTCCAGCCGGACCAGCTCTCGGACACGCCAATCCTGGCGATCGGCGACGTCGAGACCAGCTACTACCTGCGCATGCGCGTGCACGATCGTCCGGGCGTGCTGGCCGATATCACCCGCATCCTCGCCGATCGCGAGATCTCGATCGAGGCGATGATCCAGAAGGAGCCCTCGGAGGGCGCCGAGCAGACCGACATCATCCTGCTGACGCATCGCTCGGTCGAACGCCGGGTCGTCGAGGCGATCGCGCGGATCGAGGACTTGCCCACGGTGCGCGGCAGGGTGGTCCGCATCCGGATGGAAGAATTGAACTGACTGCGGAGGTAAGAAGCGATGGACGCGATGAACGAGACCGTCGTCTGGGAAGGGAGCCCTTCGCAGCTGACCAACTTCGGCACCTATGTGGCGTGCGCCTTGGTGGCCGCGGCGGCCATCGTCGCCGGCATGCTGATCGCGCCCGAGGCGTTCTGGGTGCTGATCATCCCGGTCCTGGTCGCGCTGTGGTACTACCTGGAGCTCAGGTACTTCCGCTACACGGTGACGACCGAGCGCGTCGGTCTGACGCGCGGCGTGCTGACCAAGCGCACCGACTCGATCGAGCTCTACCGCGTCAAGGACACGACGCTGATCGAGCCTTTTTTCCTGCGCATGTTCGGCCTGGCCGACATCGTGCTTTCGTCGTCCGACCGTACGACGCCGCTGCTGATCCTGCACGCGGTTCCCGGCGGGCTGAAGTTGCGCGAGCAGATCCGCGCCAATGTCGAGCGGCTGCGCGTGCAGAAAGCGGTGCGCGAAGTCGATTTCGCGCCCGAGCGCTGAGACGGTTCTTCCGTCGATGGAATACGTCAGCACCCGCGGCGGCATCGAGCCGCAGTCCTTTTCGACGATCCTGCTCGAAGGACTCGCGCCCGACGGCGGCCTGACGGTCCCCGCGGTCTATCCGCACCTCGAGGCGCCCGAGCTCGCCGCGTTGCGACCGCTCGACTACCGCAGCCTCGCCTGCGCGCTGCTGGCGCATTACATCGACGACATCCCGGAGAAGGAGCTGCGCTCGCTCGTCGACCGCACCTATACCGCGGGGATTTTCGGCAGCGAGGACATCACGCCGCTGACCACCCTCGAGCCGGGAGTGCTGCTGCTGCGCGCCTCGAACGGCCCGACGCTGGCGTTCAAGGACGTCGCGATGCAACTTCTCGGCAACCTGTTCGAGCACGCGCTGGCAAGGGAAGAACGCGACTTGAACATCCTCGGCGCGACCTCGGGCGACACCGGCTCGTCGGCGGAGTACGCGATGCGTGGCAAGCTTGGAATTCGTGTCTTCATGCTGTCACCCAGGGATCGGATGAGTCCGTTCCAGACCGCGCAAATGTATTCGCTCGACGATCCGAATATTTTCAACATCGCCATCGATGGTGTGTTCGACGACTGCCAGGACATCGTCAAGACAATCGGCGCCGATGCCGAGTTCAAGCGCGACATGCGCATCGGCACCGTCAACTCGATCAACTGGGCGAGGGTGGCGGCACAGGTCGTCTACTACTTCAAGGCCTACTTTGCCGCGACCCGGAGCGAGCGCGAGCCGGTCTCGTTTGCCGTTCCCTCGGGCAATTTCGGCAACATTCTCGCCGGCCACGTCGCGCGTGAAATGGGCCTGCCCATCCGCCGGCTGATTCTCGCGACCAACGAGAACGACGTGCTGGACGAATTCATCCGCACCGGCCGGTATCGCGTTCGCCGTCCGGAGGAGACCGTGCCGACGTCGAGCCCCTCGATGGACATCTCCAAGGCGTCGAACTTCGAGCGCTTCATTTTCGACCTGGCCGGCCGCAACGCGAGGCAGGTACGCGAACTGTGGGCGCGGCTCGAACGCGACGGCGGGTTCGACGTGACCGATACGCCGCTCGAGGCACGCTTGCGCGAGTCCGGCTTCGTCTCGGGCAAGAGCACGCATGCCGACCGGATCGCGACCATCCAGGGGGTGGCCGACCGTTACCGGATCGTCGTCGATCCGCACACGGCGGACGGCATCAAGGTCGGGCTCGAGCAGCGCGAAATCGGCGTGCCGCTGATCTGCATCGAAACCGCGCTACCCGCGAAGTTTGCCGCGACCATACGCGAGGCGCTCGGCCGGGAGGCCGCGCGCCCGGCGGCGTACGCCGGCCTCGAGCAGCGGCCGCAACGCTTCGACGTGCTTCCGGCCGACGCCGCGGCGGTGAAATCGTACATCGCGGCGCGCGCCGCATGAGCGCGCCGCCGCGATGAGACCGACGATGCTGCCCGTGCTGCGCGATCTCGTTCGCAACATCGCAATCGGGGCACGGCTCGCCTTCGGCCTTCCGGTGACGCGGCTCGGCTTCCGCATCGGCGTGCCGCAGCTTTTGGCGCTGTTCGCCTTCGAGGCGTTGATCGGCTTCGCCGTCGATTGGGCCGAGCGCGATCCGGGCGCCGTATTCACCATGCAGGGCTTCGTCGGCGAGGCGTTCTACGGCGCGCTGCTGATGCTCTTCTCGGCGCTGTTGTCCAGGGCGTTCCGGCAGCCGGGCTACCTGCTCGCGCTCCCGGTGGTGGTCCTGGCCAGCCAGTGGCCGCTGCAGATCGCGCGCGCGGCGCTGGCCGCGACGGTCGGCGACCGGCTGTCCGTTTTCGGCGCCGAGCTTCCGAGCGATTGGATCGTCACGCTGTGGACGATGTTCTGGCTGTGGCGAGCGGCGGCGGTGAGCCTGGCGCCGCGGCGGCCGCACTTCTGGCCGCGCTCGCTCGCCGCGGCGGCGGTGCTGATCAGCCCGCTGTGGCTGTTCGCGCCGCTGCTGCCGGACACGGCCTGGTGGGCGACGCCTTCCGATACCGAGGCGGTCGATTCGCGCTATCCGAGCCCGGCCTCCGAAGAGGCGCTGGCCGCGCAGCCCAAGCTCCTCGACGATACGCTTGCCGACCTCGAGGATCAGCGGCCGGGCGCCATCGACCTGTACTTCGTCGGTTTCGCCCCCGATGCGACCGAAGACGTGTTTCGCAAGGACGTCGTCGCCGCGCGCGACCTGTTCGACGAGCGCTTCGACACCGAGGGCCGCTCGGTGGCGCTGATCAACAGCCCGCGCACGGTCCTCGATGTTCCTCTGGCGACGGTGAACAACCTGCGCGAGACGCTAAGCGAGATCGGCGGCGCGATCGACCGCGACGAGGACGTCGTGCTGCTGTACCTGGAAAGCCACGGCAGCCGCGACTATCGCCTCACCGCGGACTTTCCGCCGCTGGAGCTGGACGAGCTCTCGCCGCAGATGCTGCACGACATGCTCGACGAAGCCGGCATCAAGTGGCGCATCATCATCGTCTCGGCGTGCTATTCGGGAGGCTACATCCGGCCGCTCGAGGACGAGTACACGCTGATCATGACCGCATCGGCGGCGGATCGAACCTCGTTTGGCTGCGGCACCGACAGCGACGCGACGTTTTTCGGCGAAGCCTTGTTCCGGCAGGCGCTGCACTTCGAGGATTCGTTCGTCAAGGCCTTCGAGCAGGCGAGGCGGAGCATCGCCGAACGGGAGAAAAAGGAAAAGGTGAGCCCGCCGTCCGATCCGCAACTATTCGTCGGCACCGCGATGGCCGCCAAGCTGCCGAAGCTCGAGGCGGCGCTTCGAGAGCGGCGCGCCGGCGGCAACATCTGAGCATCCGATGCCGATCTTGCTAGAATCTACAGGCGGCCGCTGCGCGCGCACCCCGCGGCGGCGATGAGCGAATCCGCGATGCCTCCACCCGCACCGAGCGCACGGCCGCTGGCCGGCCTCAAGGTCCTGGAGCTCGGCCAGCTGATCGCCGGCCCGTTCGCCGGCAAGGTCCTGGCGGAGTTCGGCGCCGAGGTCATCAAGATCGAATCGCCCGACGGCGGCGACCCGCTGCGGCAGTGGCGCCTGCTGCACGAGGGTACGTCGCTCTGGTGGTACGTGCAGGCACGTAACAAGAAATCGGTCACCGCCAACCTGCGCACGGCCGAAGGCCAGGAGATCGTGCGCCGGCTCGCCCGCGGCGCCGACATCGTCATCGAGAATTTCCGGCCCGGTACGCTGGAGAAATGGGGGCTCGGCTACGACGCGCTCGCCGCGGCCAACCCCGGACTGATCCTGCTCCGTCTGTCGGGGTTCGGCCAGACCGGCCCGTACCGCGATCAACCCGGCTTCGGCGCCGTCGGCGAATCGATGGGCGGCATGCGCCACGTCACCGGGTTTCCCGACCGGCCGCCGGTGCGCATGAACATCAGCATCGGCGACGCGCTCGCCGCCTTGCACGGGGTCATCGGGGTGCTGATGGCGCTGCATCACCGCGAGGCGCACGGCGGCCGTGGCCAGGTCGTCGACGTGGCGCTGTACGAAGCGGTGTTCAACATGATGGAAAGCCTGCTGCCCGATTTCGACGTGTTCGGCGAAGCGCGCGGACGCATCGGAACCGGGCTCACCAACATCGTGCCCTCGAACACCTACACGACGCGCGACGGGCACAGCGTGGTGATAGCCGGCAACGGCGACAGCATCTACAAGCGCCTGATGCGTGCGATCGGCCGCGACGACCTCGGACAGGACGCGAGCCTCGCCAACAACCTGGGACGCGTCAAGCGCACCACCGAGATCGACGGCGCGATCGGGGCCTGGGCCGCGACGCACGACCTGGACCGGGTGCTGACCGCGCTCAAAGCCGCCGACGTGCCGCACGGCAAGATCTATACCGCGGCGGATATCGTCGCCGATCCGCAATACCTGGCGCGCGAGATGATTCGCCAGATGCAGCTCCCCGACGGCACGCCGATGAAGTTTCCGGGGATCGTGCCGAAGCTCTCCGACACGCCGGGCGAGGTCGACTGGATCGGCCCGGCGCTCGGGGAGCACACCGATGCCGTGCTGCGCAGCGTCGGCTACGGCGACGGCGACATCGTGCGGATGCGCGCCGCGGGAACGATCTGAGGACGGCGATGGAGCCACGCGTTTTCATTCACGACGTCGTCGCCCGCGACGGGCTGCAGATCGAGCCGCAATGGGTGCCGACCGAGCGCAAGATCGAGCTGATCGACCGGCTTTCGGCGACCGGCGTGGCCAAGATCGAGGCGACCTCGTTCGTCTCGCCCAAGGCGGTGCCGAACCTGCGCGACGCGGAAGCGGTGATGGCCGGGATCGCGCGCAATCCCGCCGTCACCTACGTCGCGCTGGTGCCGAACGCGCGCGGCGCCGAGCGCGCCCTCGGCGCCGGTGTCGACGAGATCGTGCTGGTCGTCTCGGTGTCGGAAACGCACAACCGCGCCAACGTGCGCCGCACGGTGGCGGAGTCGTTCGCAGGGTTCGCCGACGTGTTCGACGTCGTGCGCGGCAGCGGCAAGGCCGTCACCGGCGCGCTGGCCACCGCGTTCGGCTGTCCGTTCGAGGGCGTCATCCCGGAACCGCAGGTGCTGGACGCTGTCGCGCGCTACGTCGACCTGGGCGTGTCCGGGGTGACGCTCGCCGATACCACCGGCATGGCCAATCCGCGACAGGTCGAGGCGCTGGTCCGGCGCGTGCGCCAAGCGTGGCCGGACTTGGAGCTTGCACTGCACTTTCACAATACGCGCGGCATGGGGCTCGCCAACGTCGTGGCGGGACTCGCCGCAGGGGTCATGCGCTACGAGGGCTGTCTCGGCGGGCTGGGCGGCTGTCCGTTCGCACCGGGTGCCACCGGCACCATCTGCACCGAGGATCTGGTACACATGCTGCATTGCATGGGATATCCGACTGGCGTCGATCTGGACGCACTGCTCGCGACCTCGCGGCGTCTGGGCGAAATCGTCGGTCACGAGCTGCCGGGCCAGGTCGTCAAGGCGGGGAAGGCCAGCGACCTGCATCCGGCCCCGTCCGACCTGGTGCGCCAATGAGACGACGCCACGAACGCGATCGCCCGGCGGCTCGTTGACACGCCTGGGACGCTATGTGAGCATCGAATCATTGCGCCGTGAATTCCAACCCTGCGGGCGCCCGGCAAGGGCCCGCGCCGTTTTTCGCCACCGGAGACTTCGATGAAACCGTTCCGCATTCTCGCGCTCGCCGTTTGCGCGACCGTTGCCGGCGTGCTGCCGCTGGTCGCACCGGCGCAAGGCAAGATCGAAAAGCCCAAGGTGTCCATCGCCGTGGGCGGCAAGGCCGGCTTCTACTATCTGCCGCTGACGATTGCCGAGCGTCTGGGCTATTTCAAGGACGAAGGCCTCGACGTCGAGATCAGCGATTTCGCCGGCGGGTCGAAAGCGCTTCAGGCCGTGGTCGGCGGCAGCGCCGACGTCGTTTCCGGGGCGTGGGAAAACACCATCGACCAGCAGCCCAAGGGCCTCAACATGCAGGGGTTCGTGCTGCAGGGCCGCTACCCGGCGATCTCGCTGGGCATCGCCAAGAGCAAGGCGGGCGCCTACAAGTCGCCGAAGGACCTGCGCGGCATGAAGATCGGCGTCAGCGCGCCGGGCTCCAGCACCAACCGGCTGGTGCTGCACATGTTGGCCAAGGACGGGCTCAAGGGCGACGACGTGTCGATCATCGGCGTCGGCACGGCGGCCGGCGCGATCGCGGCGCTGGAGTCGGGCAATATCGACGCGATCTCCAACGTCGACCCGGTGATCACCATGCTGGAGTCGAAGGGCGACAT
>JBOIGD010000079.1:0-1673 GCA_050742615.1 Casimicrobiaceae bacterium
CAATCCCGGCGGGCTCACGTTTCCGATGGGCAGCTTCTATCCTAGCCGGGCGTTTAATCCCACCGACAAAGGCGGCGAGCCGGCGCATTTCCCGCTCGGGATCATGAGCTTTCCCGCCATGGATGACGGCAGGTGCGATCACTGCAAGACCCTTGCCGCGGGAGGCAGCTTTGTGGTCAATGCCGCGAGCAAGAATCCCAAGCTGGCGGTTGCGCTGCTCAACGAGATGGCGACGCCGGAGATGGGTGCGCGCTGGGTCAAGGAAACGCTGGTGCAGACCGGCATCAAAACCGACATGAGCTCGATCCAGGGAGAGCACGCCGATTATTTCAAAATGCTCGCCGACGCGTCCCGCGGCATCGACTATTTCGTCGGGCTGCCGAGCCAGATCCTGCAGGGTCAAGCCAAGGAAGTCTTCGCCCAGGTGATGAACACCGCGTTTCCCGCGGGCCTCATCAGCGTCAAGGACGCGACCGACCAGATGGACGCTGCGATGAAAGTGGGCAAGCAGTAGCTGCGCGGCCCCTCGCGCGGCTGCAAGCGAGGCTGGCTCCGATGCCGTCCGCGACACAGGTCGCGCCCAGCGATACTTTGCGCACGCCGTTGGCGGCGATCTCGGGGTTCCTGCTGCCGGCGCTCGCCGTCTATGCCGCGTTTACGGCGTACCCGGTCCTGCGCACGTTCTGGAACGCGCTGCACAAGGTCCTTCCGAACGGCAGCGAAGAGTGGGTCGGTCTCGCCAACCTGCATGCCATCCTGGCGCGCGACGCGACCTTCTGGAAGGCGGTGGGCAACACGCTGACCTGGGCGCTTGTCGCGCCGCTCTTCGAAGTGTCGCTGGGGCTGCTGCTGGCGCTCGCGCTGTACGCGAGGGTGCCGTTCGCGCGCTTCTTCCGCGTCGCATGGTTCACGCCGGTGCTGATCTCGTACGTCGTCGTCGGCATCCTGTGGGTGTGGATCTACAACTACGACTGGGGTGCTGCCAACGGGCTGCTCCGCTTCGTGGGCCTCGAGACCTGGGCCCGGCCGTGGCTCGGCAACCCGAGTACCGCGCTGCCGGCGCTGATCTTCGTCACCACCTGGATGTGGACAGGCTTCAACATGGTCGTGCTGCTGGCGGCGCTGTCGTCATTGCCCTCGGAAGTGCTCGAGGCGGCCGAGCTGGACAACTGCGGCTGGGGCGGCAAGCTCGTCTTCGTGATCGTCCCGCTGGTCCGGCCGACGATCCTCAACCTCGTCGTCCTGTCGTTCATCGGCAAGATGAAGATCTTCGACCTGGTCTGGATTACCACGCAGGGCGGACCGCTGTGGTCCACGGAGACGGTGTCCACCTACGTCTACAAGCGAGCCTTCGAGTGGAGCACGTTCGATCTGGGCTACCCGTCGGCGATCGCGTCGATCTGGTTCGTGTTCGTGCTCGCCGGGGTGCTCCTCCTAACGTGGCTCTTCCGCAGCCGCGAGCGACTGGAATATTGAATCGTGGCTTCGGGCATCGGCTTCGCGCTGACCGGCTATCGCCGTCCGTCAAAACAATTCGCCTTGCCCCCGTGGGTCGCGCGATCGCTGCTGCTGATCGTGCTCGCCGGCTATACGGCGTTCTCGGCGGGACCGTTCGTCTGGCTGGCTTCGATGTCGCTGCGCACGACGTCCGAGATCAGCGCCAGGCACTACGT
>JBOIGD010000080.1:0-3249 GCA_050742615.1 Casimicrobiaceae bacterium
TCGTGCTGCTCAACAGCTTCATCACCGTGCTCATCGTCATCGCCGGCTGGACCGTGATCCAGACCCGGGTCAGCCAGTATTTCGCCTCGTTCCTGCTGCTCTCGGGGATGCTGAACGGCGTGTTCGCGGCGCTCGACGCGGTGCTCTTCTATGTGTTTTTCGAGGCGACGCTGATCCCGATGTTCATCATCATCGGCGTATGGGGCGGGCCGCACCGGGTCTACGCCGCGGTCAAGTTCTTCCTCTACACGCTGCTCGGCTCGTTTCTGATGCTGGTCGCGTTCATCTATCTCTATTCAGTCAGCGGCGGCAGTTTTTCGATCCTCGAGTGGTACCAGCTGCCGCTGTCGCTGAAGACGCAGCTGCTGCTGTTCGTGGCGTTCTTCCTCTCGTTTGCGGTCAAGGTTCCGATGTGGCCGGTGCACACCTGGCTGCCGGATGCGCACGTCGAGGCGCCGACCGGAGGCTCGGTCGTCCTGGCGGCGCTGACGCTCAAGGTCGGGGCGTACGGTTTCGTCCGCTTCATCCTGCCGATACTGCCCGACGCCAGTCACTATCTGGCGGGGTTCGTCATCACCCTGTCGCTGATCGCGGTGATCTACATCGGCTTCGTGGCGCTGGTCCAGGCCGACATGAAAAAGCTGATCGCCTATTCGTCGATCTCGCACATGGGCTTCGTCACGCTCGGTTTCTTTCTGTTCAGCCAGCTCGGCGTCGAGGGCGGCCTGACGCAGATGCTCTCGCACGGCTTCGTCTCCGCGGCGATGTTCCTGTGCGTCGGGGTGCTCTACGACCGCATGCACAGCCGGCAGATCGCCGACTACGGCGGCGTCGTCAACACGATGCCCCGGTTCGCCGCGCTGGCGATGCTCTTCGCGATGGCCAATGCAGGCCTTCCGGGCACCAGCGGCTTCGTCGGCGAGTTCATGGTGATTCTCGCCGCGGTCAAGGCGAAGTTCTGGATCGGCTTTCTCGCCGCCGTGACGCTCATTCTCGGCGCCGCGTACACGCTGTGGATGTACAAGCGCGTCTGGTTCGGCGCGGTCTTCAGCGAGCGCGTCGCCGCGCTCAAGGACGTGTCGCGCCGGGAATTCTGGCTGCTGGCCACGCTGGCCGCCGCGGTGCTGATCATGGGCGTCTATCCGAAGCCCTTCACCGACGTCATGCACGCCTCGGTCAGCGAACTGCTGGCGCATGTCGCCAAGAGCAAACTGTGACCGCCGCCATTCCGCAGGGCTTCGCCTTTTTCCCCGCCTTGCCGGAGATCGCGCTGCTGGTCGCCGCCTGCACGGTCCTGCTGGTCGACCTGCTGCTGCCGGAAGCCCGGCGCCACTGGAGCTATTGGCTGACGCAGATCGGCGTGCTCGTCGCCGCATGGCTGTCGTTGTACGTGTTCCACCAGACGCCGGTGCATACGTTCGGCAACACCTTCATCGCCGATGCGCTGGCGGACGTGCTCAAGTTCCTGAGTTGCGTCACCGTGGCGCTGACGCTCACCTACTCGCGAAGCTACCTGGTGGAGCGCGGCCTGTTCCGCGGCGAGACCTTCGCGCTGATGATGTTCGCGCTGCTCGGCATGATGGTCATGATCTCGGCCAGCCACTTCCTCACGCTGTACCTCGGCCTGGAGCTGATGTCGCTGTGCTCGTACGCGATGATTGCCCTTTGGCGCGATTCCAGCTCCGCAGTCGAAGCGGCGATGAAGTATTTCGTCCTCGGCGCGCTCGCCTCCGGGCTCCTGCTCTACGGCATGTCGATGATCTACGGCGCCACGGGCACCCTCGAGATAAGTCGCGTCGCGGCCGCCGTGTTCGCCGGCGGCGTCAACAAGACGATGCTGGCCTTCGGGCTGGTCTTCGTCGTTTCGGCGATCGCGTTCAAGCTCGGTGCCGTGCCGTATCACATGTGGCTTCCCGATGTCTACGAAGGCGCGCCGACCGCGATGACCCTGTTCGTCGGCTCGGCGCCGAAGCTGGCGGCGTTCGGCTTCATGACGCGGCTGCTCGTGGGCGCGCTCGCGGGGACGGCATTCGACTGGCAGGGGATGCTGCTGATTCTTTCGCTGCTTTCGATGATCGCGGGCAACCTGATCGCGATCTCGCAGACCAACATCAAGCGCATGCTGGCCTATTCGACGATCGCCAACATGGGCTACATGCTGATGGGCTTTCTCGCCGCCAACATCAATGGCTACAGCGCGGCGATGTTCTACGTGATCACCTACGTCATGACCACGCTGGTCAGCTTCGGCATGGTGATGCTGTTGTCGCGCGCCGGCTTCGAGGCCGACCGGCTGGACGACTTCAAGGGCCTCAACCAGCGCAGTCCGTGGTATGCGTTCCTGATGTTGTTGACGATGTTCTCGCTGGCGGGCATTCCGCCGACCGTCGGGTTCTACGCCAAGTTCGCGGTGATCGAGGCGGCTGTCGACGTCGGGCTCGTCTGGCTGGCGGTCGTCGCGGTGCTGGCATCGCTGGTCGGCGCGTTCTACTACCTGCGCATCGTCAAGCTGATGTATTTCGACGATCCGCTCGACAACGCGCCGATCGAGGCGCGAGGCGACACGCGGACGCTGCTGTCGATCAACGGGCTGGCGCTGCTGCTGCTGGGCATCTTCCCGCAATGGCTGCTGGGCATGTGCGTGGTTGCGCTGACGCGGTCGTACTGACCCGGTCCGCTGCAAGCTGCTAAGATTGCCTGTTTCGGTCGGATCATCATGCGCGTCGGCTTTTTCGTCACCTGCCTCGTCGATCTGATGCGCCCCGCAATCGGGTTCGCGGCGATCAGGCTGCTCGAGGCCGGCGGCGCCGAAGTGTTCGTGCCGCCAACGCAGACCTGCTGCGGCCAGCCCGGCTACAATGCCGGCGATCGCGCCGGGGCGACGACGCTGGCGCGCAAGCTGGTCGGTGAATTCGAGGGCTGCGACTATCTGGTCGCCCCGTCGGGATCCTGCAGCGGCATGATCAGGGCGCACTACGCGGACCTGTTTCGCGACGACCCGCCGATGCTCGGGCGCGCCGAGGCACTCGCCTCGCGGACCCGCGAGCTGACCGATTTCCTGGTCAACGTGCTCGGGCTCGAAACCTTGCCGGGAAATTTTACCGGCACGGTTACGTATCACGACAGCTGCGCCGGATTGCGCGAGATGGGCGTCAAGGAGCAGCCGCGCGCTCTGCTGGCGAGAATGCCCGGCGTCAGGCTCGCCGAGATGACCGAATGCGAGACCTGCTGCGGCTTCGGCGGCACGTT
>JBOIGD010000081.1:0-6796 GCA_050742615.1 Casimicrobiaceae bacterium
CTCACCATCGAGGAGAACCTCGCGATGGGCGCCTACAGCCGCAGCGACCACGCCGCGATCCGGCAGGACATCGACCGCGTCTTCGGACTCTTTCCGCGGCTCAAGGAGCGGCGCAGGCAAACCGCCGGCACGCTGTCAGGGGGCGAGCAGCAGATGCTCGCGATGGGACGCGCGATCATGTCGCGGCCGAAGCTCCTGCTGCTCGACGAGCCGTCGATGGGGCTCGCGCCGCTGATGGTGCAGAAAGTGTTCGAGACGGTGCTGGCCATCGCTGCGGAAGGCGTGACAATCCTCCTGATCGAGCAGAACGCGAAGCTCGCGCTGGAAGTGAGCAACCGCGGCTACGTGATGGAAAGCGGCACGATCACGCTGTCGGGCGATGCCGGACAACTGCTGTCCGACCCGAAAGTGCGCGCCGCATACCTGGGCGAAGCGGTCTAGCGGCGCTGCCTCAGATGGTCGCGACGATCTCGAACGTGCCGGGCGCGCCGGCCGCTTCCTCGACCGTGACTGACGAGACGCGCGCGGCGGGCGGGCCGCGTCGCGTCCAGGCGATCATCGCCTCGACGGCGGGGGTCGAGCCGCTGATCAGCGCTTCGACGTTGCCGTCGCGCCGATTGCGCACCCATCCCGACAGATCGCGCGACCGCGCCTCGTCGGCGAATGCGTAGCGAAAGCCCACGCCCTGCACGCGGCCCGCGATCAGCAGGCGGCGGGCGATGATCCCGCCGTCGTTCATCGCTCGCCGGCCGCCCGCGCTTCGCGCGCGAGGAACAGCAGCCCCAGCATCGTCTTGGCGTCGGTGACCTCGCCGCGATCAAGCCAGCCCAGCGCATCGTCCAGGCTCGCGGAGAAGGTTTCGACGAACTCACCGGCATCGGGCCGCGCGCCGACATGGGCGAGATCGTCGGCCGCATAAATCGCGATCTGCTCGGTCGAGTACGTTATCAGCGGATGCATGGTGGCGACATAGCGCCAGCGCGCCGCGGCGTACCCCGTTTCCTCGCGCAGCTCGCGTTTTGCCGTCGCCAGAGGATCTTCGCCGGCGTCGACCTTTCCCGCGGGAAACTCGATGAACACGCGCTGGTGCGGATAACGGAATTGCCGCTCGAAGAGCAGGTTTCCGTCGGGCAGGCGCGGCATGATCATCACCGCGCCGGGGTGAACGATGTATTCCCGCGTCGCCGCGGCGCCATCGGGCAGGCGCACGGTGTCGCGCTTGACGTGCAGCAGCCTGCCGCGGAAGACGTCTTCGGAATCGAGCCCGATTTCGCGCAGGCCCGCATCCGGATCCTGCGTCATGCGGGGTGGATCGCGCACGGGCGCCGCGCCGTCGTCGGTCGTGGCGCGCGCCCGGCGGTGTAGAATGCCGCCGCACGATCATCCGGCGGGACTCGCCGCCGACACCGGCAGCCGCACGCGCCTGCGGGATCGCTGCTCATGCCCATCACCCGCGAATGCGTTTGAAGACCATAGTCTATCAGTCCTACCGCACGCACGACGTGGCCCCGTGGCTGCAGCGCTGCATGCAAACGACCGGGTCCTGGGTGCTCGATTCCTTCATCGACTTCGCGATCTGGGCGCACGAGGACCTGGTCCGGCGCGGAACGCAGATCCTTCCGCACGGCACGACGACGCGCCTGCTCACCGCGCTGCATCACGCAACGCCGCTGCCGCTGCTGAACAACGTCGGACTGCTGAGTCCGGCCGTCGCGCGACATCACCGCCCGCGACGGCCGGCTGGCGCGCGAATACGCGACAGCGCACGGCACGCCGATGCACGCGGCCAACCTGGGCGCTTCGCTGCGCGGCGTGGAATCCAGAGGGATCACGCTCGTCGACGGCTATGACGAATTCAGCGTCGACGTGCTCGAGCGGAATCGGGGCGCCGTATTCAACGATGCGTTTGCCGTCTGACGGCGGGCTGCCGCCTCAACCCGCGCCGGCAAGCCAGTCGCGCGCGGTCAGGAAATCGGTGTACAGCCGCGCTTCCGCGCTGCCGGGCTCCGGGTGCCAGTCGTAGCGCCAGCTGACCACCGGCGGCAGCGACATCAGGATCGCCTCGGTGCGGCCGTTGGATTGCAGCCCGAACAGAGTGCCGCGGTCGTAGACCAGGTTGAACTCGACGTAGCGGCCCCGGCGATAGGTCTGGAACTCCCGTTCGCGCTCGCCGTAGCGAAGATCCTTGCGGCGCATGAGGATCGGCTCGTACGCGCCGAGGAAGGCATCGCCGACGCTTCGGGTCAGCGCGAAGCAATGCGCGAAGTCGGGAACGTTGAGGTCGTCGAAGAAAATGCCCCCGACGCCGCGCGGCTCGCCACGATGCCGCAGCAGGAAATACTCGTCGCACCAGCGCTTGAAGCGCGGATGGTAATCGTCGCCGAAGGGAGCCACCGCGTCGCGGCAACAGCGGTGAAAGTGGACGGCGTCCTCCTCGAAGCCGTAGTACGGCGTCAGGTCCATCCCGCCGCCGAACCACCAGACGGCGTCCGCCCCTTCCTTTTTCGCCACGAACAGGCGCAGATTCATGTGCACGGCCGGCGCATACGGATTGGCCGGATGCAGCACCAGCGACACACCGATGACCTCGAACGCGCGCCCGGCGAGTTGCGGCCGCGCGGCGCTCGCCGATGGCGGCAGGCGCTCGCCGACGACGTGCGAGAAGTTGACGCCGCCCCGCTCGAATACCGACCCGCGCTCGATGATCCGGCTGACCCCGCCGCCGCCTTCGGGCCGCTGCCAGGCGTCGCGCCGGAACGCCGTGCCGTCGATCGCCTCCAGCCGGCCGACGATGCCCTCCTGCAGGGCGGTGAAGTAGCCGGCGGCGCGGTCGAGGTCCATCGCAGGTGAGGCGGAGCGCGCCGGTCAGCCGCGGCGCGACGCCAGCGCGCGATGGCCGATGTCGGTGCGATACTGCATGCCGTCGAAATGGATGCGCCCGACCGCATCGTACGCGATGCGCTGCGCCTGGCGCACGGTGTCGCCCAACGCGGTCACGCAGAGCACGCGCCCGCCGCTGGTCACCACCTTGCCGTCGATCGCCGCGGTGCCGGCATGGAATATCCCGGCCTCGCCGGTTGCCGCGTCCAGGCCGGAAATGACGTCGCCCCGGCGCGGCTCGCCTGGATAGCCGGCGGCGGCGAGGACGACTCCGAGCGCGACCCGCCGGTCCCATTCCGCGTCCACCTTGTCCAGCGTGCCTTGCACCGCGTGCTCGAGCAGGTCGACCAGGTCCGACTTGAGCCGCATCATCATCGGCTGCGTCTCAGGATCCCCCAAGCGGCAGTTGAACTCCAGCGTCGACGGGTTGCCCGCGGCGTCGATCATCACGCCCGCGTACAGGAATCCTGTGTACGGAATTCCGTCGGACGCCATCCCGTTGACCGCGGGAACAATGATCTCGCGCATGATCCGCGCGTGCATTTCCGGCGTCACTACCGGCGCCGGCGAGTAAGCGCCCATCCCGCCGGTGTTCGGACCGCGGTCGCCGTCGTGCAGCTGCTTGTGGTCCTGCGAGGAGGCGAGCGCCAGCACGTGCCTGCCGTCGGCCATGACGATGAAGCTTGCCTCCTCACCCGCGAGAAATTCCTCGATGACGATGCGCTCGCCGGCCGCCGCGTGCCGGACCGCGAAGCGGTGCTCGACCAGCATCGCCTCGATCGCCGCGTGCGCCTCGTCCTTGGTTGCCGCGACCACGACACCCTTGCCTGCCGCCAGTCCGTCGGCCTTGACGACGATCGGCGCGCCGCGCGCGTCGACGTAGGCATGCGCCTCGGACGCGTCGGCGAACGTGCGATGGGCCGCGGTCGGAATGCGATGCCGGACCATGAACGCCTTCGCAAAATCCTTCGAGCTCTCGAGTTGCGCTGCGGCCTGCGTCGGCCCGAAGATCCGCAGCCCCGCGGCGCGGAACGCGTCGACTGCACCGGCCGCGAGCGGCGCCTCGGGCCCGACGACGGTCAACGCGATGCGCTCGCGGCGCGCGAATTCCACGAGATCGGGGATTGAATCCTGCGCCAGGTTGACGACGCCGGGCTCGCGCGCCGTCCCGGCGTTGCCCGGCGCCACGAAGATCTGCCCGACGCGCTGCGACTGCGCGATCTTCCAGGCCAGCGCATGCTCGCGGGCGCCCGAGCCCAGGATCAGCAGGTTCATTGTGCCTCGGGTGAGCGCGCTGCGGCGACGATCGGCAACGAGGGCTCCGAAAGCTAGTGCCGGAAGTGGCGGATGCCGGTGAAAACCATGGCGATGCCCCGCTCGTCGGCCGCGGCGATCACCTCGGCATCGCGCACGCTGCCGCCCGGCTGGATGACGGCGATCGCGCCGCGATCGGCGGCCACGTCCAGACCGTCACGAAACGGAAAGAAGGCGTCCGATGCGACGACCGACCCGGCCAGCGACAGGCCGGCATCGGCCGCCTTGTTCGCGGCGATGCGCGTCGAGTCGACGCGGCTCATCTGACCGGCGCCGATGCCGAGCGTCGCGCCGTCGGCGCAATAGACGATGGCGTTGGACTTGACGAAGCGGGCGACGCGCCACGCGAACAGCAGGTCCGCGACCTGCGCCGGCGTAGGCGGCTTGCGGGTCACCACCTCGAGGTCCGCCGCGGCCAGGTCGTCGACATCCGCGGTCTGGATCAGCATGCCGCCGCCGACGCGCTTCGCGTCCCAGCTGCCGGTCGCGCCGGCCGGCATAACCTCGAGCATGCGCACGTTGGCCTTTTTCGCGCCGCGCTCGAGCGCATCGGGGGTGTAGCCCGGCGCGATCAGCACCTCGACGAACTGCGTCCCGACCGCATCGGCCGCCTCGCCGTCGACTTCGCTGTTGAACGCGATGATGCCGCCGAACGCCGAGGTCGGATCGGTCGCGAGCGCCTTGCGATACGCCTGCAGCGGCGTCGCCGCGACTGCGACGCCGCAGGGGTTCGCGTGCTTGACGATCACACACGCGGGCCCGGCGAACGACTTGACGCATTCCCACGCGGCGTCGGCGTCGGCGATGTTGTTGTACGAGAGATCCTTGCCCTGCAGCTGGCGATACGTCGCGATCGATCCGGCCGGCGGCGCCGGGTCGCGGTAGAACGCCGCCCGCTGGTGCGGATTCTCGCCGTAGCGCAAGTCCTGCAGCTTGGCCCCCTGCCAGTTGAAGCGGTCGGGGAACGCTCGCGCCGCGCCGGCCGCATCGTGCGCGGTCAGGTAGTTGCTGATCGCGCCGTCGTACGCGGCGGTATGCGAAAAAGCCTTCTGCGCGAGACCGAAGCGCGTCGCCGCGGTGAGCCGGCCGGCGTTGCCGCGCAGCTCGGTCAGCAGCGCGGCATAATCGGACGGGTCGACGACGACGCCGACGCCGGCGTGGTTCTTCGCGGCGGCGCGCACCAGCGCCGGACCGCCGATATCGATGTTCTCAATCGCCTCGTCGAGCGTGCAGCCCGCTTTGGCGACGGTCTCGCGAAACGGATAGAGGTTGACGACGACCAGATCGATCGGGGCAATGCCATGCGCCGCGAGCGTCGCCGCGTGTTCCGCCGAGTCGCGCCGCGCGAGAATGCCGGCGTGCACCTTCGGGTGCAGCGTCTTGACTCTGCCGTCCAGCATTTCCGGGAAACCGGTGTAGGCGCCGACGTCGGCGACCTCGAGGCCCCCGTCGCGGAGAATTCTGGCGGTGCCGCCGGTCGACAGCAGGGAAAAATCCAGGGCGGCCAGGCCGCGTGCGAATTCGACGACACCGGTCTTGTCGGAAACCGACAGCAGCGCCCGGCCGATCGGCGTCGTCATGGCGAGCTTTTCGCAGTCGCGGCCCGCGCGGCGGCGACGAGGCGCTGGAATGAGGGCCCGGGCGCCGTCTTCAGCACGCGGCCGGCACTACTGTATCTTGTACTTCGACAGCTTCGAGCGCAGCGTATTCCGATTCAGCCCCAGCATGTCGGCAGCCTGCGTCTGGTTGCCGCCCGCGCGATGCATGATCGAAGCCAGCAGCGATCGCTCGACGTTGGCGATCACCATCTCATAGATGCTGTGCGGCTGCTCGCCGTCGAGCTTGCGGAAATATTCGTCGAGCGACTTCTCGACGCTGCGGCAGATCTCGTTGCCGCCATTCATGCGGATGGCTCGTTTCACGCTGCGAGGGCCTCCTCCTCCCAGGAAGCCTTCCGCGGCGCGGCGTAGACGAGGCGCTCGCTCGCGCCGGCGAGCCGGCCGAAAAACCGTTCGACCGCGCCGCTCTGCTCCGCGGAGCTCTCCAGCCGGTTGATCTCGGCCCGGAGGATCTCGCCCCCGGCGAGGCTCATCGCGTACCAGCCGAGATGCTTGCGCGCAATGCGCACGCCGTCGCGCTCGCCGTAGAAGGCGTAGTGGTCGGCAAGATGATCGAGGATCAGCCGATGCATCTCGTCGACCCGAGGCGGCGGCAGACGCTCGCCGGTGTCCAGAAAGTGCCGGATTTCGCGGAAGATCCACGGCCGGCCCTGCGCCGCCAGCCCGATCATGATCGCGTCGGCGCCGGTGCGGTCGAGCACCTCGCGCGCCTTCTCGGGCGAATCGATATCGCCGTTGGCGGTCACCGGGATCGCGACCGCGCCCTTGACGGCGCGGATCGTCTCATACTCGACCGGCCCGACATACGCGCATTCGCGCGTGCGCCCGTGCACCGTCAGCGCGGCGATGCCGGCGTCCTCGGCGATGCGGGCGATGCGAATCGCATTCCTGTTCTGCCGGTTCCAGCCGGTCCGGATCTTGAGGGTCACCGGCACCGCCACTGCGGCCACGACGGCCGCCACGATCGCGGCCACCAGGGGCTC
>JBOIGD010000082.1:0-21632 GCA_050742615.1 Casimicrobiaceae bacterium
AGGATGCTGCACCCCTTGCCGATGAAGTGCTCCGCCAGCAGCACCAGCGGACTCTCACGCAGGTCGTCGGTGCCGGTCTTGAACGAAAGACCGATCATGCCGATCCTGCGCTTGCCCGTCGCCGCGACCTTGGCGATTGCCTGGTCGATGTGCGCCCGGTTCGAGCTCGCGATCGAGCCTTGCATCGGCAACTCGATGTCGTGCGTCTTCGCCAGATGCATGGTCGCGCGCAGGTCCTTCGGCAGGCACGATCCGCCATACGCGAATCCGGGCTTCAGATAGGCCGGCGAAATATTGAGCTGGCGGTCCTTGCACACCAGGTCCATCACCTCGAACGGATCGACGCCCAGCGCTTCGCACAGCCGCGCCGTCTCGTTGGCGAAGGTGATCTTGAGCGCGTGAAAGTTGTTGCAGGTGTATTTCGCCATTTCCGCGGCGCGGATCGAGGTCACGTGGAACTCGCACGGCAGATGGCCGAAGAGCTCGCGCAGCTTGGCCGCCGCAGCGGGCGCGTTGGCGCCGACCACGGTGAACGGCGGCTTGTCGTAGTCCCTGATCGACGACCCTTCGCGCAGGAACTCCGGCTGGAAGCAGACGTGAAAGTCGATGCCGTCCTTTTTCCCGGACTCCGCTTCGATGATCGGGCGCAAGACGTCCTCGACCGTGCCCGGCACCAGCGTCGACCGGAACACGAACACGTGGGGGAGAGCCTTGCCGCGCATGGCGGCGCCGAGATCGCTCGCCAGCCGCAGCATCGCCGTCTGGTCCTGGCTGCCGTTGGCCGCCGATGGCGTGCCGACGCAGATCAGGGAGATCTCGGTATCGAGCACGGCCTGCCGGGCGTCGTTGCTGACCGACACCCTTCCGCTGGCGACCGTGTCGGCCATCAGCTGCACCATTCCCTCCTCGACCACCGGCGTCCTGCCGGCCTCGATCAGATCGAGCTTGGCCTGGTCGACGTCCACGCCGACGACACGATGCCCGTCGCGCGCGAGGCAGGCCAGCGAGACCGCGCCGACGTAGCCCAATCCGAAGATGCTGATGTTCAAATCAAGGCTCCCACCGTCTCGTGCGGCCGGCGCGCGGTCTCGAGCCTGACTGCCAGGCAGCGCTCGATAATTCCGTCCAGGCGCTGCATCGACTTGTCCCACGCATGGTGCGAGAGGATGCGCGCCCGGCCGGCATGCGCCAGCCGCTCCCTCTCGAGCGGATCGTCGAGGATGCGCAGGATCGCGGCCGCATACTCCTCCGGGGATGACGCGGCGACAAAATGCTCGCCGCCGACCGCATCGACGCCGCCGGCGGCAACGCGGCTGGCCACGACCGGAACACCGGTCGCCATCGCTTCGAGAATCTTGTTCTGCGTGCCGCGGGCGATATTGAGCGGCGCCACCATCAGCGCCGAGCGCCGCAGGTACGGCCGCACATCCGCGACCGATCCGGTGACGCTGACTCCGGGAAGCCGCGCCAGCCGCCGCACTTGCGACGAAGGATCGGCACCGACGATCACGAGCTCGAGCGCCGGCCAGCGCGCCTGCAGCAGCGGCAGCGTCCGGGCGCAAAAATCGAACATGCACTCCTGGTTGGGATAGTAGTCCATGCGGCCAACGAACGCGATCGTATCGGCATCGTAGGGCTCGCCGGTCGGAGCGAAATAGCCGCTGTCCACACCGTTCGGGAACCAGTCCGAGGCGACGCCGGTGCCGTAGCCCTGCAGCGTCTCCCACTCCGCGCGCGTGGTCGCGGTGCACAGGTCGAATCGCGTGGCAAGACGCCTTTCCGCGCGCTCCATCTTCGCGGCCTCGAGCCGGTAGCCGAGCGACCAGGGGAACGGCTTGAAGCGCGCGTAATCGCGCCATTTTTGCGAATCCATGTCGCCGAAGTCGAGGATCTTGGGCGTACCGCGGACGTTCTCCACGTAGGGCGCGACCGACGAGCAGTGCACGAAGATGAGATCAAAGCGCTCGCTGGCGAGGAGCGCGTCGATCCGGCGCGCGAGCTTTCGCGAACGGAAGTAACCCATCGACGACGGCGCCGCCGTCGGCAGCCGCGCCACCATGCGCAACACCTGCACGGGTGCGCTCACGCGCGCCATGTCGTAACCCGCGCAGTGCGCGGCGAGGCCCTCGCCCTCCCGTCCCTCGATCGCCGAGCGCGCGATCGACGCGACGTGCACCTCGTGCTTCGCCGCCAGATGGCGGATCATGTTGAACGGACGGATCTTGCCGCCTCGCTTTGGCGGGAACGGAAAGCGGTGGCAGACGTAGAGCACCTTCACGGCGTCACCGCCTTGAGCTCTTCGGCCACGTCCGCCGGCGCCCGACCGTCGAGATACATGCGTGCCCAGATTTCAAGGTTCAACAGCGCCAGCAGCCGGTCGGTGCCGTCCAGCCGGTTGGCGGCGTGCGCCGCGATCAACGCCTCGACCTCCGCCGGCCGAAACCATCCGCGCGCCTCGATCGACGCCGAAGACAGGAGCTCGCGCAGCAGCGGCGCGAGATCGTCCTTGAGCCATGCGCCCATCGGCGTGCCAAAGCCCCGCTTTCTGCGCTCGAGGATGTCGGCCGGCAGGATGTCCTTCAGCGCGGCCTTCAGCGCGTGCTTCAGGCGCCCGCCGCGTATCTTCACGTCCTGGGGCATGCGCGCGGCGAGCTCGACCAGCTCGTGGTCCAGCAGCGGCACGCGGCATTCGAGCGACACCGCCATGCTCATCCTGTCGGTCAGCAGCAGAAGATCGTCCGGCAGCTGCGTTTGCGCATCGACGGCAAGCATCTGATTCAGTTCGTCGCTGCTGGTCGCGGCATCGAATGCCATCGCCAGCGCGTCGCGCTCGGCGCTGCGCGGCCCGCGCCGCAGCGCCGTCGCCGCATCGTCGGGAAAGACCTGGACGTACGAGCGATAGCGCTCGTCGAACGGCAAGCCCGCGGCCGACAGGAAGCCCTTGGCCAGCCGCAGCACGTTCAGCATCGGCGAGTGGCGGTCGCCAGGCAGCTTCTCGCCCAGCGCCGAGGCGGCGCGGCGCAAGCCTGGAGGCAGCCGGTCGAAATAGGACTGATAGTGGCTGCCGAGATAGCGTCGGTAGCCGCCGAAAAGCTCGTCGCCGCCGACGCCGGACAGGATGACGGTGACGTCGCGCCGCGCGAACTGCGAGACCAGATAGGTGGTGATGAACGCGGTGTCGGCAATCGGCTCGTCCATCTGCCAGAGCAGCTGCGGCAGCAACGCGGCGACATCGGGCCGCACCAGAATTTCGTGATGCTCGGTGCCGAACAGCTTGGCCACCTGGCGTGCGTAGGGGAGCTCGTTGTAATAAGCCTCGGCCTCGCCGCCGTCGAAGCCGATTGCATACGTCTTCACCGGACGCTCGCTGTGCGCCGCCATGAACGCCACCACCCCACTCGAGTCCACACCGCCCGACAGAAACGCCCCGATCGGCACGTCGCTGACCATCTGCATGCGCACCGATTCCTCGAGCCGGCTGCGCACGCGCTCGATCCACTCGCCTTCGGTCGGTGCGCGATCGACGTCCTGCGGGACGCGCCAGTAGCAGCGCTCATCGCTGCGTCCGCGCTCGGCGACCAGGACGCTGGCGGGACGCAGCTTGCGGATGCCCAGGAAAATCGATTGCGGCGCCGGGACGTAGCCGAGCGCGAGATACGACGATAGCGCGGCCGGATCGAGCTCGGCATTCATGCCGGGCAGCGAGAGGATCGCCTTGGCTTCGCTGGCGAACACCAGCCGCCGGCCGTCGTTCCACAGGTATAGGGGCTTGATGCCGAGCCGGTCGCGGCCGAGCAGCAGGCGCTGGCGCCGCGCATCCCACAGCGCAAACGCGAACATGCCGTTCAACCGCTCGATGAAGCCATCGCCGTGCTCCTCGTACAGATGCAGAATGGTTTCACAATCGGAATCGGTCCGGAAGCGATGCCCGCGCGCGGCAAGCTCGCCGCGCAGGGTCCTGTAGTTGTAGATCTCTCCGTTGGCGATCAGCGTCAGCGTGCCGTCCTCGTTGGTCAGCGGCTGGTGCCCGCCGGCGACATCGATGATCGACAAGCGTCGCATCCCGAAGGCGAGCGGCCCGTCGGCGTACGCGCCTTCGTCGTCCGGGCCGCGGTGCACGGTGCGCCGCGCCATCGGCCGCAGCGCATCCGCCGTCGCGCGCGCGCCGTCCAGCTGCAGGATGCCGTAGATGCCGCACATGGCTTGTCTTAGCGGTCGCGCGGCTTGAGCGCGGCGCCGGTCGCGATTTCCGGTGAAAGCACCGACTGGTAGACCTGCGCGTAGCGGCCGACGCTGCGCTTCCATGTGCGCTCGGTCTCGACGAAGCGCCGGGCCTGGGCGGAAAATCGGGGCCATTCGGCGCGGCGCGCCAGCAGCGCCTCGATCGCCTGCGCCAGCGCGCCCGCGTCGCCGGCAGGAAAGAGGAACCCGGTCTCGCCGTCGCGCACCAGCTCGCGATGGCCGCCGACATCGGAGGCCACGAACATCCGACCCTGCGCCATCGCCTCGAGCGGCTTCAGCGGCGTCACCATGTCGGTCAGCCGCATCCGGTGGCGCGGATAGGCCAGGACATCGATCAGGTCGTAGTAGCGTTGTACCTGGTCGTGCGGTACGCGCCCGGTGAAAACAACGCGATCGGCGATACCGCGCGCGACCGCGAGGTCTTTCAGCGCCTGCTCCTGGAAGCCGCCTCCGACCAGCAAGAGCCTGAGCCGCGGCAGGCGTTGGCCGAGGGCTGCGGTCGCCTCGATCAGGAGCTCCAGGCCCTCGTAGGCGTAGAACGACCCGGCAAAGCCGATCACCGTGGCGCCGTCGAGGCCGAGCCTCGCCTTCATTTCGTGGTCGGGCGGAGCACCCGAGCGAAATTCTTCGGTGTCGACCGCGTTGGGGATTACCGTTATCCGGTCCGCGGCGATGCCGCGAGCCGCGATCTCGTCGCGCAACCCCTCGCAGATCGTCGTGACGTGATCCGCGCGGCGCAGCGCGAAGGTTTCCAGCATCCGCGACACGCCGTAGCGAAGGCCGCCCTCGCGCGTCCAGCCATGATCGACGGCGGCATCCTCCCAGAGCGCGCGCACCTCGTAGACAACCGGGATCCGCCGCCGGGCGCCGACGCGCAGCGCCGGCAGCGCGTTGAGCACCGGCGAATGCGCATGCAGGACATCCGGGCGAAAGCTCGAGGAAAGCTCGTCCATGCGCTGCGCCGTCGCGGCCATCTCCTGGACGTAGCCTGAGCCTGGCAGGAAGGACAGCCGGCTGCGGCGCAACGGCGTGCGGTGGAAGTGCCAGCCGGCGGCGTCTTCGACTTCGGCCTCGCCGCCGTGCTGCCGCGGTGTGGTCAATTGCAGGGTGTTCCAGCCCAGGGCACGCTGCTCGCGGAGTATGGCGGCGGTCCGGAACGTGTAGCCGCTCTGCAGCGGAAGCGAGTGGTCGAGGACGTGGAGGATCCGCATGGCGGCGTCATGCCGCCCTGGTCGCCGGCGCGGCACCCGCCGAGGTATCGGCGACGTTGCGAAGGAAAGCGTCGAACATCAGCAGCGTCCATAGCGACGAGCTGTAGTCGCGGCGCCCGGACTGATGGTGGTCGACCAGCTCCTGCAGATAGCTGCGATCGAACATCCCGGTGTCGCCCAGCCGCTCGCCGAGCAGCGACTCGCGCACGCGCTCCCTGAGCGGGCCGCGGAACCAGCGCGCGAGCGGCACCGCAAAACCCATTTTCGGCCGGTACAGAAGCTCTTCCGGCAGCCGCGGCTCGAGCGTCTTTTTCAGCAGCCATTTCCCTTCCTGGCCGCGAACCTTGAACGACGACGGTAGCGTCGCCAGCCACTCGACCAGCGGATGATCCATCAGCGGCTCGCGCACTTCCAGCGAATGCGCCATGCTCGCCCGATCGACCTTGGTGTTGATGTCGCCGACCAGGTAGGTCTTGAGATCGAGGTACTGGACCAGCGCCAGCGGGTCCTCGGTCTGCGCGGCCCGGGCATGCCGGCGGAACACTTCGACCGCGTTGTAGCCGGCGAGCTGGGCCCGAAAGGCGCCCGTGAACAGCCGTCGGCGCATGCCGTCGCGCAGAATCGAGACGCCATGGAAGTACGCGTCGACCTGATCGCGTCCCATGGCCTCGAACGTCGACTTGGCGCGGAACATCCGCGGCGCCCAGTCGGCCTTGGGATAGGCATCTCCCAGCAGGCCGAACACCGGGCGGCGCAGCGACAGCGGCAGCAGCCGGCGCATCCGCTCTTCCATCATGTGCAGGCGATAGCGCCGGTAACCGCCGAAATTCTCATCGCCCCCATCGCCGGACAGCGCAACGGTCACGTGCTTGCGCGCTAATTGGCAGACGCGATAGGTCGGGATCGCCGAGCTGTCGGCATACGGCTCGTCGTAGACGCGCGCCAGCGTGTCGATCAGGTCGAAGTCGTCGCTCTCGACGCGGTCGACGAAATGCCGCGTCCGGTAGCGGTCGGCCACTTGCTGCGCATAGCGCGACTCGTCGTAGGCCGGATCGGCAAAGGCGATCGAGCAGGTGTTCACCGGGTCGGCCGATGCCTTGGCCATCGACGCGACGACCGCGCTCGAGTCGACGCCGCCGGAGAGAAAGGCCCCCAGCCGAACCTCGGAGATCAGACGCAAGCGCACCGATTCGTCCAGCCGCGCGGTCAGTTCCGCCATCGCATCCGGCAGCGTGACGACGCGATCGAGGGTAAAGCGCGGGTCCCAGTACTGCACCGGCGCCGGGAGCGGCGCGCCCTGCCGCACGGTCAGCGTGTGCGCCGGCGGCAGCTTGTGCGCCCCCTTGAAGATCGTCCGCGGATCGGCGATGTAGCCGAGCGCGAAATACTCCTCGACCGCGTGCGGGTCGATGTCCCGCGCGAACGCCGGGTGCGCCAGCAGGGCCTTGAGCTCGGAGCCGAACAGGAACGTTCCGTCGGCGAGCAGCGCGTAATGCAGCGGCTTGACGCCGAGCCGGTCGCGAGCCAGGAACAGCGTCCTGCGATTGCGGTCCCACAGCGCGAAGGTGAACATGCCGCGGAAGCGCTCGACGCAGGCCTCGCCCCATGCCTCCCAGGCATGGACGACGACTTCGGTGTCGCTCTTGGTGCGAAAGCGGTGGCCGAGCGCGATCAGCTCGGGAATCAGCGACTGGTAGTTGTAGATCTCGCCGTTGTAGATGATGACGACGCTGCCGTCCTCGTTGGTCAGCGGCTGCTGGCCGGTGGACACGTCGATGATGGCCAGGCGCCGGTGCCCCAGGCCCACGCCGGGCTCGACGTGGATTCCGCACTCGTCGGGCCCGCGGTGATGCTGGGCCTCGTTCATCCGCGTCAGCAGTTCGCGGCTGACGTCGCGCCTGCCGTTCAAGTCGAATATGCCGACGAGGCCGCACATGATCGCCCCGTCCTATCCCCGGGCGCGCGGGGGTGCCGGCGCGCGTGCCACGGTCGAAGGCTCGGACGTGCGCGCACGCAGCAGGCCCGTGTAGACGCGGTCGTAGTCCTCGACCATGCGTTCGAGGCTGAATCGCCGCTCGACGCGACGGCGGCCCGCGCGCCCATGGTCTCGCGCGAGGTCCGGCGCGGCGAAATAGGCGCCGATGGCGCGGGCCAGCGCGTCGCTGTCGCCGGCGGCGACCGTGCGGCCGGTGATTTCCTCGTCGACCAGCTCGGTGTTGGCTCCGGCGCGTGTGGCCACGACCGGGAGCGCGCAGGCCATCGCCTCGAGAATGGTGTTCGACACTCCCTCGGCCAGCGACGGCAGAACGAAGCAATCGAGGCCCTGCAGCAAGGGAACGACGTCGGCTCGCTCTCCTGCAAACCACGCCAGGTCGCGCGCGCCGGCGTCGTCGAGGATCGCTTCGACCTCGGTTCTCAACTTGCCGTCGCCGACGAGCACCAGCCGCAGCCGGCTGCGGGCGTCGGAATGGGCGCGCAGCGCGGCCACGAACGCCCGTGCGAGGTTGGTCTGATCCTTGACCGGTTCCATGCGGCCAACGGTGCCGACCAGCCAGTAGCCGTTCCCCTGGAACGGACAGCCAGTCAGCGGCGCCCGCCCACCGGCCGGGGGATGAAAGCGCGCCGTGTCCACGCCGTTGTAGATCTGCTCGATTCGCGCTGCCGGCACGCCGATGCGCTCGCGCAGGTAGCGCTCGAGGTCGGGCGATACGGCGACGTACTTGGTCACCAGCGGCCGGAACAGTCGCCGGACCCTCTGGTAGCGCACGCGCGTGCCGTCGAGGTCGCCGACGTCGCGGCCGTGCTCGCCGTGCACGCGCACCGGAACCCGGGCCATCCACGCGGGAATCGTGGCCTCGAGTGCGGCCAGATTGCGCGTGTGGACGATGGCCGGCCTGATCTCGCGCAGCAGCGCGAGGATCCGCGGATAGAGCCGGACCGCGTGGCCGGGACCTTTGTGCAAGGCGACGCAACGCACGTTGTCGCGGCAGATGCGCGACGCGAACGCGGCATCGATGTCGGTGAGCGACACGACGGCATGGCGCCAGGATTCTCTCGGCATGCGGTTGATGAGATTGACGACACCGTTCTCGAGGCCGCCGATCGCGAACCGGTAGACGATGTGAACGATCAATGGCGGCTGCATCGCGCTCACCTGCCGCTCTCGCTCGCGGCGGCCAGCGCGCGCTCGATCGACGGCGACATCGCTCGCGCAAAGGCGCGAAGACTCACGCCGGGATCGTCGTCGTGCCCGCGCTTGGGCGCGTAGATGACGACCAGGGCGGCGTCGTCGCCACGTCCCGACAGCTTCGACCAGGCCTGGAGCGCCTTCGCCGCGTACTGGTTCGAAGTGATGTATCCGGTGACCCAATACAGGCGGAAAGCTTCCAGGGCTGTGGATCCCTCACCCAAAAGCGCCGTCGTTTCGACGCGCTCCGCGCGGCCGGTCCATTCGATGCGATCGGTGCCGCTGCCGAGCTGTTTCCATCGCCAGTCACCCATGGGCGTGAGCGTATTGCCCGAGGTAATCAGCTCGCTGCCTTTGGCCTGGTGCCGGTAGTAGGCGATGTAGAGGCCGACGTCGCGGTTGTCCTTGCTGAACGACTGCTGCAACTCGGCGGCGTAGCCGCGGTAAAAGGGCTTCCAGTTTGCAATCCGGACTGGCGCCGCGACCCAGCCATCCGCGCCTGCGACGGCGGGGATGAGCGGCTGGCCGCTCCGGACCGCGCGGTCGACGCTCGCCTGCAGCGGCAGCCACAGCCCGGCCGCGATGATGGTTGCCATCGCGGCGGCGAGCAGGACCCGCGGTGGCGCGGCCGGCCTGCGCTCGACCGCCGGGCTCGGTGCTGCCGCGTCCGGCGCAGCCGCCGGCGATACGTCGTCCTCCTGCCAGAACGAACCCACCCAGAACAGCAGCAGCATCACCAACCCGAAAAAGACCCAGCCGTAGATGATGTGGTCGACACCGACCGCCAGCTTGTTGTTGGAGAGATGGCCGATCATCACGATCATGTACGCCCGCAACCAGTTGGCGACGACCGGGACCAGCACCGCCGCAGCGAGGAACAGCGCGCGCCGGCCCGCGCTGCGATAGGCGACGGCGGCGTAGATCGTGCCGATCATCACCGACGCGATGATGTAGCGAATACCGCTGCAGGCCTCGACCACCGACCACGCGCCCGAAGGGATGATGAAAAGATTCGCTTCTCGGTAGACCGGCACGCCCGACCAGCGCAGCGCGCTGACGGTAAAGTCGGCGGTCCAATTCATCAAGGTCGGCACGAAGATCTCGCCGAACGGCACCGCGAACAGCAGGAACGCCAGAGGAAAAATCACGGCGCGGGCGATTCGCGTACCCAGCACGGTGAGGATCGCCGCCTGGAGCATGAACGCCAGCGCGAACTGCCTGACCCCGAGCACGTCGGCCACCGCCGTGACCAGCCAAAGCGCGCCGGCGGCCAGCACCAGGGCGAGCCCAGGCCACCAGGGCCGGGCCGGGATCGCGGCCAGCTCGTCGCGGCGGCGCCAGACCAGCCACAGGCATATCGGCACCACCACGAAGCCATGGGTAAAGGTCTCGGAGCGAATCCAGATCGCGACGATCGATTCCGCGGTACGCCAGTGGACGGCGAGGATACCGAGCACCGCAACGCCCGCCGCCAACGCCGGCGCCAGCCGCCACGTCGCACGCCACGCCGACGGCGCGCCCGGGTCCGCGCGGTCGGCCTCCGCGGCCGCTGGCATGGAGCTGGCGGCGCGCGGCTCGACCGGTGACTGCTTTTTGCGTGCCGTCGCCCCCGATCGTCGCCCGACCAGACCGCGTACCCAGTGTGCGACGTCGCCCATCGTCATCCCAGATTGCGCGTCAGGACCGGCCCGAAGGCATTCGCCACCGGACGCGGCAGGTGGCGCCATAGCGCCACCAGCGCCCGGTACTTCGGATTGAGCGGATTGTTCTGCGGGATCGCCGAGCGCTTGCGCAGCCAATACTCGTAGTGCAGCGGCTCGGGCTCGAAGCCCCAGTTCCTCTTGAAGTCGAACGAGCCTGTGCCGCGCTTGCTGCGGCCGTAGTCGAACATCCGCACGCCCCGTTCGCACGCCCGGCGCATCAACTCCCAGTACTTGAAATCGTTCGCGGCGAGATCGCGTGCGGCGACGGCGTCGCCGGCGTAGTACGGAAGGACCTCGTCGCGGAAATAGAAGCTCATCACCCCGCTGACCGGCTTGCCGCCGGGATCAGTGACGATCGATATCTCGCACGCATCGCCGAACACCTCGCGCAGGCGCGCAAAATATTTCTTGGCATACGGCGGCGTGCCATGCCGATGGACGTTGTCCGCGTACAGCGCGAAAAAACGCTCGACCGACTGGTCGATCTCGGTGTGCAGCCCATTCCGGATCCCTTTGCGGATCATCGCGCGCTGCTTCCGTGGGACCGCCTGCAGATTGGCATCGGGGTCCGGCTGCAATGCCTTTCGAAAGCGCACGTACAGGTCCTGCTGCGGCCAGCCCGGGCACCGCGCCGCGCAACTGCGGAATTCGAGATGCTCGACGTCGAGCTTGTCGGCCAGATCGCTCGCCGCTTCGACGAGCGCGCGTCCCGCCTCGGCATCGCTCGCCGCCGGGCCCCCGTAGACGCCGAACGGAACGGACACCAGCGCGTGGCCGAACAAGCGGCTTTTCACCTCGGCCAGCGGCAGGATGCCGGCAATCGCGCCGCGGCGCTCGGCGACCAGGTAATGCGTGCGATGGCGAAAGACCTCTTCGATGATTCCCCGCCACCCGATGCGATGAAAGAACGTCGCTTCAGGACAGCGCTCGACGAAAGCATCCCACGCCGGCGCGTCGGCGCCGACGAAAGGGCGCACGCTCACGCGGTCCGCCGCACGCCCGGTGCGGATGATTTCGCTCGCCGCCGATTCCATCATCCGCGGCCATTCAGGAATACGCGATCCGCCCTGCCCCACCGGAAGTCGGCAAGAAGGCTGCGCAGGCGCGGCTCGGTTCGCGCGAGATTCAGATAGTGCCGAAAGCGCGCCTTGGCGCCTGGCCCGTTGACGCGTGGCTGTCCAGGGTCGAGCTCCCACGGATGGAAGTAGAACATCGCGGGCTTGCCGTCGATGGCGTTGACGCGCCCGATCGACCATTTCGAGACGCGGTAGGGCAGCAGCCGGAAGTAGCCGCCGCCGCCCGCCGGCCAGTTCGAGCGCAGCACGCGCACGGTCGCTACCGGCACTTCAAGGAGGCCTTCGCGCACCCGGTAGGGGAAGCGCGGAGCTCCGGGCGCCCCATAGTGATCGTGGCGGATCGGGTAAATGCTCGAGCTGTAGCGGTAGCCCGCCTCGACGATGCAGTCGAAGGCCCAGAAATTGCCGGGTCCGATCGAAAAGCTCGGCGCCCGATAGCCCTTGACCTGTGTTCCCGCGATGTCCTCGAGCACCGCCTTGGCCAGGCGGATGTCGGCGAGGAAGGCCCCGTAGCCCTGGTCGCACGCTCGCTGGTGCTCGTAGCCGTGGCTGGCGAGCTCGTGCCCCTCTTCCGCCATTCGGCGCACCAGTGCCGGATAGCGCTCGGCGATCCAGCCCAGCGTGAAAAACGTCGCATTCACCTTGGCATCGGCGAGCAGCGCGAGAATGCGGTCGATGTTGGCTTCGATGCGGCAGGGCTGACTCTCCCACGACGAGCGCGGGATGTGCGCGGCGAACGCCGAGACCTGAAAATAGTCCTCGACGTCGATGCTGAGCGCATTGACGATCGGCCCGGCGGCGCCTTGCGCGTCCACGGTGGCCCCGCCCGCGCTTGCGTCCGCAGCGGAGCCGGCGGCCGCTGCGCTGCCCCCCAAGGGGGCGGCATTCGCGCCTTGGGACGGCCCGGCTGCGCTCATGCGTGCACCGCCTTGCGATCCAGCGCGGACAGGCCCAGCCACGCCGACAGGTCGTCGGCGATCCGCTCGGCGGCGCGCCCGTCCCACAGCTCAGGCATCCTGCCGCGCTTGCCGCCGCTTTTCAGGATCTCGTCGATACATTCGAGCGTTCGCGCGCGGTTGCGCCCCACCAGCGTGTTGGTGCCATGCTCGACGGTGATCGGCCGCTCGGTGTTGTCGCGCATGGTCAGGCACGGAACCGCCAGTGCGGTCGTCTCCTCCTGAATGCCGCCGGAGTCGGTGATCACCAGCCGCGCCTGTCCCATCAGGCCAAGCATTTCGAGATAACCTTGCGGCGGCAGCAGCTTGAGCCTCGCGCCGGCAATCAGCGGCGACAAACCGAAGCGATCAATATTGTTCTTCGCCCGCGGGTGGACCGGCCAGATCAGCGGCAGCCGCGACGAGACGTCCTTCAGGATCGTCAGCGCTTCACGCAGCGCCGCGGGCGCATCGACGTTCCACGGCCGATGCAGCGTAACGACGCCGAAGTCGCCGATGCCGCCGCGGGCGTCCGCGCCATGCCCGGCCCGGGTCAAGGTGTCGATGGGCGCGATCGCGCGCCGCCGGTGCAACAGCAGCGAATCGATCATGACATTGCCGACGAAGCGAATCCTCTCGCTGTCGATGCCCTCGCGCGCGAGATTCTCCGCTGCCGCCCGCTCGGTCGTGTACAGGCGTTCGGCAATCTGGTCGGTCAGCATGCGGTTGATCTCCTCCGGCATGCTGCGATCGAAGCTGCGCAGTCCCGCTTCGACGTGGACGACCGGGATGCGCTTCTTGCTCGCGACCAGACTGCAGGCCAGCGTCGAGTTGACGTCCCCGACCACGATCACGCAACTGGGCATGAGCTCGTCCAGCACCGGCTCGAAGCGCCGCATGATCTCGGCGGTCTGCACCGCGTGCGTTCCGGAGCCGACTTCCAGATTCAAGTCCGGAGCCGGCAATTCCAGGTCGGCGAACAAGCGGTCGTTCATCGCCACGTCGTAGTGCTGGCCGGTGTGGACGAGCACGGCGCGCGGCAGCTCGCTGCGCGCGCCGAACGCGCGGACCAGCGGCGCCATTTTCATGTAGTTGGGTCTCGCCCCGACGACGCAGGCAAGCGGGCCCGTTTGCCGCGTATCGCCGCTCATCAGCGCTTGGCGGGCGTGCCCGGCTTGGCGGCGGCTTTTTCGGGATGCAGCAGCCGGTGCAGGAGATCGACCGCGGCGGCGACGGTCTTCTCGAGGCGGTCGATCCGCTCCTCGACGTTGTCGAAGTGCGCGTGCAGTCGCCCCGCCTCCAGCCGCGCCATCAGCGGACTGCCGGCGGCGGCGGCGGCGTCCCCGTCGACGATACTGACCGTCGAGAGCGCTGCATCCGGACCAAGCTCGTCGCGGATCTCATGCGCGATCGCCTGCACGTCCGCGACCTCGAGCACGTGCCGCTCGGCGAGAAACGCCGCAAGCAGCAGGCGGTTGCACAGCGTGTTGATGCGCCGCGGAATTCCCCCGGTCAGCGTGTGGATCAGGTCGAAGCAGGCTGGCTCGAACTGCGGGTCGTTCTTCCATCCGACGTGCTTCAGCCGGTGCTCGATGTAGGCCTGGGTCTCTACCTTGTCGAGCGGACCGAGATGGTAGGAAGCGATGACGCGCTGCCGCAGCTGCTGCATCTGCTCGCCGTGCATCATCGAGCGCAGCTCCGGCTGGCCGACCAGGAAGCTCTGCAGCAGCGCCTGGTCGCCAAGCTGGAAGTTCGATAGCATGCGCAGCTCTTCGACCGCGCGCGGCGTCAGGTTCTGAGCCTCGTCGACGATCAGCAGCGCGCGCTTCTTGTCGATCGCCAGCTGGCAAAGGAAGGCTTCGAGCGAGGCCAGCAGCATCGCCTTGTCGACCGCCTTGACCGGGATGCCGAACGCCGCGCCGACGGCCCGCAGCATGTCGTCGGCGTCGAGCTGGGTGCTCACCAGCTGCACCGCGACCACTTTCTCCGGATCGAGCTGCTCGAGAAGGCTCCGCACGATCGTCGTTTTGCCCGCGCCGATCTCGCCGGTGATGACGATGAATCCCTCGCTCTGATACAACCCGTATTCCAGGTAGGCGAACGCGCGCTTGTGGCCGCGGCTGCCGAAATAGAACGAGGGGTCGGGGTTGAGTTGAAACGGCTTGCCGGTCAGCCCGAAGAAGGATTCGTACATCGCGTCCGCTATCTGAACGTATGGGTAAAACCGATGAACGCCGCCGTTTCGTTGTAGTCAAACGCAACATCGGAGTTCAGCGTTTGATAGCGTGCCCCCGCGAACACAGTCGTCTTCGCCGAGAGCGGCGATGAAAGGACTATCCGCGCCGCCGTCTGGTTGGTCTTCCCTTCGAATGGCTCGTTCGCGACGGTGCGAAAGCGATCGATCGTCGTGTCGAGCACGAGCGACGGCGTGAACTTGTGCGACCACAGCACGCTCGCGCCGGTCTGACGGTTGTTGGTCGCGCCTGCAAGTGTCGGGGGCAATGCATTGCCCGAGGGCGCGATCGGCTCGCTGCGGACATTGAATATCGTGAGCAGGACGGTGTTGCGCACGCCCAGCAGCCCGACGGAGGCGGATTGCGACTCCTGCAGCAGTATCTGCTGCGAGTACAGGCTGAGCGCGCTGGTTAATGTGGGTGGCAAGCCGCGGTCGCGGATGAATTGGTCGATCGTCTGCTGACGCTCGGTCGGGTCGGGGATCGTCGCTTGATATATCTGATTCAACAGTGCCGAGACATCGGCTCCCGCCGGCAAGTTCGCAAGCGCCTGCGGATAGGTCGTGACGTTGCGCGACAGCCTTACATTCCATACCGTCAAGGGCATCCGGTTTTCGAGCGAAAGCAGGTACGACGGGCCGAAGTAGCGATGTTCCCAGAAGCCGTGGGCCTTGGCGCGCGCTGTCGGGCGCCAATCGAATCCCGCGCCGTAGATCGCATTGCTCTGGTCTTGCAGCGGAAAATGGTTTTCCTCGTAGCCGACTCTTGCGGACAGCCGCAACTGCGGATCCGGGGTATAGACGCCAATGCCGCGCACGAGAGCGGTACGGGTCGTGCTGCCGGCGTTGTAGTAGTCGGTGTCGTTGTAGTCGGCTTCGGCCTGCCATCCGTAAACGGATTCGACGTCCGACAATTTGGCGTTCACCGCCGTGTAACGGAAATTGCTGGTGGCGATCGGTGCGCCGCTCAGATCGGTCCACACGTTGTCGTTGCGCACCTCGTAGCTGACTCGTCCCGGCGTGATGCCCTTGGCGTACGGGCTGACGCGGTAGGTCGAGGTTTGGTACCGATTCTGCGTCACGTTCTCGAAGCCCAATGGCTGGGCGCCGAACGGATTGAAGAATTGCTGGGCGACCGACACCTGCCCCTCGACATGGAAGATATCGCCGATAAGCCTGACGTCGCCCAGGAGGTCTGCCGATGGATAGACGGCATTGTTGCCACCGTTGCGCGCGTAGAGGACGATCGGGACCGAAAGCGTGCCCTCCAGGCTGGTCCTTGCACCTCTTTCGGTGACGTGAAGCGACGGCGTCAGCTCGGTAACCCAGTCCGATTGCCTGGTCTCCGAGGACTCGAGATTGACGTTGTTGGTAACAGTCTCTCTGCCGCTGACCGCGGACCCCCAGGTCCAACTCTGCGCGCACGCCGGTGCCGCTGCCAGGACGAGCGCAGTCGCCAGCATCGCGCCGCACGCGCGGCGCAGCAACCGCGCCGTGGCAGGATTTGTTTTGGGTACCGGCAGGTCCACCCGAGGCGGCGGACGAGCGCTAACGCGGCTCGTCATCCGCGTAATACCCGTAATAGGTGCCGACGTCGGTCTGGTCGGCTTTGTTGAGCATCATCAGCACGATCTCGCAATCTTCGACCGTCTCCAGCGCCAGACTTACCGCGTGTTGCCTGGTGCTGTCGGCAGCGACGACCATCACGATTTGCCCCATGTGCGTGGCAAGTGCGCGCGCCTCGGTGGTCGGGAGAAGCGGCGGCGAGTCGAAGATGA
Organism: Casimicrobiaceae bacterium; assembly: GCA_050742615.1. Lineage (GTDB taxonomy): Bacteria > Pseudomonadota > Gammaproteobacteria > Burkholderiales > Casimicrobiaceae > PALSA-1003. The sequence goes on from JBOIGD010000082.1 coordinate 16,366, forward strand.
CGATCCGGTCCGAATAGCGCGTGGCGAGCTCGCGCAGGACGGTCGCCATTTGCTCACTCGCCAGAAGTTCGGTCGCGCGCCGGTGGTGCGCGCCGGCGGGAAGAACCGAGAAGTTTTCGATGTTGGTCCGCACGATCGTATCGCTGACGTCGAGACCATCGTGCGTCAACAACTCGAGCAGGCCCGGCGCACCCGGCGTTTGGAGAATGTTGGGGAATTCCGGATGCGCGACGTCTCCATCGACCAGCAGCACCGTGGTATCGACTTCCATCGCCACGCTCAGCGCGAGATTCACTGCGGTGAAGGTCTTACCTTCGCGCGGCAGCGCGCTCGTCACCATGATCAGGTTGGCGTTCCTGATCGCCGCGCCGGACACACGGCGCGCATTGCGGATGATCGGCCGTTTGATGACCCGGAATTCGTCGGCGATCTGTGACTTGGGTGCGTCCGGTGTCACGAATCCCCTCGCCTTGAGGCGCTCCAGGTCGATGTCGACCCGCCGTTGCTCGCGAGCCGCGGTCGAAGGCCGTGCGGCGGCTCCTGCAGAGGTATCGCCGTCACCACGCGATTTCGCCGCGCGTTCGGTCGGCTGCGACGCGGCGAGCCCCCGTACGGCGGCTTCCGGCGTCGGGATCCGATCGGCGCCGGAAGCATGGTCCGACTGACTCGGCGCCGCCCCGGTGGCATCGGGCGTTTCGACGCCGGCGCGGCGCAATTCCTCCAGCCGCTTGGCTGCCTGCTCGATCAGGCTCATCGATCGGCCCTCATGCCGCACGCACGATCAGGAGGGCAAAGGCAAATACGGCGGCAAACGCCGCGACCAGCGCGGCCAGGCCCCCGGTAAAGTAGAACGCGTTCCGCCGCCTCACCTTGTTGAGCGTTTCGCTGGGAAGCATCGTTATCATGCCGAGCATCGGGCGTTTCGAGACTGCGGTCAGCGAACGCGCATCGTGGAACGTGGGCATCAGCTCGTTGGCCGCGAAGCTAGCGAGCAGCCCCGCCCCCAGCGCCGCCGCCAGCGCCATTCCAAGCAGCGCGATGCGCGTCGGGGGAACGGCTTGCGGCGCGACCCGCGGCGGATCGACGACGCGGAACTGCGTGCCGCCGGCATCCTGCACGCCTTCGCCGATCGCGGCGGACTGGCGCCGCTGCAGCAGCTTCTCGTAGGTAGCCTTCTGTATCTCATAGTCGCGGTTGATCTGCGCAAATTCCGCCTCGACCTGGGGAACGAGCTGCGCCTCGGCCTTGAGCTGCGCATACTGACCCTGATATCCGGACAGCTTCGCACGCAGCGACGCTACGTTGGCGTCCGCCTCGGCTTGCGATACGCGCAACTGCTGGAACACCGGATTGCGGTCCGCCGCATCGACGGGCCTGCCGGTCCCGGCCCCGGCCGCGACCGCCGCGTCGGCGCGTGCCTGCAACTCCTGCGCGCGCTGCTGCTCGAGCTGGGCGATGATCCGCCGGGTGCCGACGACGTCCGGGTGCTCGTCGGTGTACCTGCGCAGCAACGCGTCGAGCTGCCCCTTCAGCGCTGCCAGCCGAGCGTCCAGTTCCGGTGTCGCTACCGTGATGGCCGCGACCGGTCCTTCGGGCTGCAGCACCGGCGCTTCTCCGGCCAGCTCGCGCTTGTACGAGTCCCGCGATTCCTCGGCGGCGCGCAATTCGAGCCTCGTACTATCGATGACCTCGTTCAATTTCGAGAGCCTGCCGAAATAATCGGTGTTGCCCTGCCCGGCAACACCCATGTACTTGAGCTTGAAAGCCTTGAGGCGATCCTGGGTGGCATTCAGGGTGTCCCCGTACTGCTTGATCTGCTCGTCGACGAACCTGACCGCGGTGCGCGTATCCACGCGCTTGTCGCCGAGGCTCGAGTCGACAAAGATCGTCAGCAGGGCCTGGACGACTTTGCGGGCCTGCTCCGGCTTCTCGTCCCGATACGAGATGATGTAGATGTTCGTCGATGCATTGCCGGAAAGGTGCAGGCCTTTCATGACCGAGTCGATCAATTCTTCGCGTGCCGCGTTGGACTTGGCGGCAAGATCGAGGTCGGCCATTCGCACCAGCTTCTCGACGTTGGGACGGCTGATGAGCGTCCGGCTCATCAATACGACCTGCTGATCGAGATTCGGCTGGATCGAGACGCCCTCCAGCAACGGCCGCAGCAAGGTCTGCGTATCGACGTAGACGCGCGCGCTCGCTTCGTACCGGTCGGGAATGCGCAGCGCGACGCTAACGCCGACGATCGCGGCTATCCACGCCGCCGCCAGCCCGATCCACCGCCGCTGCCACAAGCCGCGCAGGCGGATGAGCAGCTGATGTAACAGTTCATCCATCGACGTCTCCGAGGCCCGTCAAGCCAGCATGCCGCGCGACGACAATAGCTGCCTAGAACCAGCTCTGCGGAATGACCACGATATCGCCGGGCCGCATGTCGATATTGGCGGAAACGTCTCCCCGCTTGACCAGATCCTGCAGGCGAACGCTGTACGATTTGCCGCCCTCGCTCATCCGGGCGATCGTCGCGTGGTTGCCGTCGGCGAACTCGGTCAGGCCGCCGACCGCGATCATCACATCGAGCATCGTCATGTCCTTGCGGTAGGGAAGGATCTGCGGCTTGGTCGCCTCGCCGATGACCCGGATCTGCTCGCTCGTGGGCCCGACGAAGGTGGTGACGATCACGGTCACGACCGGATCCCTGATGTATTTGCCGAGCGCCTTTTCGATGTCCCTAGCCAGCATCGTCGGCGACTTTCCTATCGCCGGCAAATCGTCGACCAGCGGCGTCGTGATCCTGCCATCCGGGCGAACCGGCACGGCCAGCGAGAGTTCGGGATTGCGCCAGACGATGACGTTGACGGTATCGAGCGGGCCGATCAGGTATTCGAAATCCGAGCTTGCCGCGGTGCGCGGCGCCGGCGGATAGGTCGTAGCGCAACCGGACGCGAGCAGAACAAGAATGGCACCGACGAGCAACGATGCAAAACACGCTGCGGGCGGCGCCGCGACTGCGAGGCTTTTCAATATCGGTTTCATGTTTCGTCTTCCTCGTCACGCAACGCGATGGATCATAGCATCCACCCTCGGATGCAGCTACCGGATCGTGGCCGGTGAAGCGATATTATGGCGGTTTCATGACGCGCGCTCGGGCACCGTGACGCGTCGCTATTTCCAGACGGTGTTTCTCTTCGGGCGTTCGGCCCCAACCTGCGCCAAGCCCTTTCAGACCGTCGTGCACAGACTGTGACAAACAGGCACCTCGCGCGCGGTTTCGGTCGTTGTTTGCAGAAACTACACGTTATGCATTCGACACCGCCGCCCCGCCGTGCCGGCCTATTGCCGCTTGGCAGCCGAGTGCCGCCGCTTGGCGGGCAGGCTCACCGGCGGCACGTCGCGCGCCCCTTCGCCCTGGCGATACGGATGCGTTTGCGCGACGCGAGCGGATGTCGTCGCGCCCGCGATGCGCAACCGATGTATGCGGCATGCGATACAAGTTCGGGGTCGCCCGCGAGCCTCGCCGGCACCTACGCGGCAGTCCCGGACATTTGTCGCGGGTGCAAACCGATCTCCCCATACGTATGTCGTCCGCGACCATCTTGGGCGGTACCGCCGGTGCGGGCACGGCTCGCGGGACGTGGCGTCCGTGGCGAAGCCGGTATGTCGGATTCCTTTACAACAGTTGTTTAGCACACGTGGTAACGAGATATTCTTGTATCAAAGTCGTTGATTTATATAACTGTTTATTTCTACACACCGACGGCACGGCAATTGCTTTCATGACCCGCGACTGAAAGCCAACCGTACCAAATCTTCGTTCAAGCCTATTGGAGAAGTGGAACATGAGAATTTCATCTGCTCGCCGCGCGATCAACGTGCTCGTCGCGGCCGCTGCGCTGTGCGCCGCCCCTATCGCATTGGCGGACGCGGTGACGCTGATCCCGACTAACTTCGCCAACGGATCCGAACCATTCAGTCTGCACAATGTTCCGCCCGCGATATTCGACCCCGTCTCGACCGGGGGTTTTGTGGGCACCCTCGACGGTAATCCGATCGTCTTCTTCTGCTTCGAGCTGACGCAGTCGTTCGGCTTCAACCCGTCGCCACCGTACACCTATGACGACTCGATCCTGACCGGATCAAAAGCGACGTCTCTGAGCGAGCTTTTTACGGAAGGCTTTGCCACGGCCGTCAGTACCACCAACAACTCCGCCGGCTTCCAGCTCGCGGTTTGGGAAATCCTCGGCGAAACGACACCCGGCGACGTCAACTCGCCCGATGGCAATTTCTACGTGACCGACAACCACGGCAACCAAACCGCGCAGGATCGCGGCAACACGCTTCTGGCCGGCCTGTCGGGCTCGCAGGCGCTGTATACCATTCACCTGCTGCACAGCGATAACAATCAGGATTTCGTGTACGGCGTATTTACCCCGCACCAGGAAGTTCCCGAGCCGGCACCGCTACTGCTGATCGGAGCCGCGCTGGTTGCGATGCTGTTCGCCACGCGGAAGGTTTCCACCCGCCGCGCCTGACCGCATCACAGTTGCATCAGCCCCGGTCCGCCGCCGTGCCTGGCGCCTGCCGGGGCTCGTTTTTTTCCGTTCGAGACCACCTCAGTTCGAAACCACCTCGATACGCGGCCTGCGGCGCTCAGCGCGCGGCAGCCGCCGCTCCCGCGGCCCCGGGCCGCTGGCCGCGCGACCGGTAGAGCAGCACCGACGCGATCGACAGGTTGAGCAGATTCCAGCCGATGCCGTTGACGAACGCCGCCTGGTAGGACCCGGTCAGGTCGAACACCTTGCCCGACATCCAGCCGCCGAGCGCCATGCCGAACATCGTGAACATCAGAACGGCGCCCACGCGTCCACCGGCCTCGCGCGCGGGAAAATGCTCCCGGACGATGATCGCGTACGACGGCACGATGCCGCCCTGGAACAGGCCGAACAGCGCCGATATCACGTACAGGGACACCAGGCCGTCGAACGGCAGGAACAAGAGCAGCGCAACGCCCTGCAACGCGGAGCCCAGCAGCAGCGTGCGCAGCCCGCCGATGCGGTCGCAGATGACGCCCGACAGGAGCCTGCTCACGATGCCGAAGCCCAGCATGACGGCCAGCATCTGGGCGCCGCGCGCGACGCCGTAGCCCAGGTCGCCGCAGTAGGCGACGATGTGTACCTGCGGCATCGACATGGCAATGCAGCAGGAGAGACCCGCGACGCAGAGCAGGGCAAACAACACGCGAGGGTGAAGGCCCAGCGAGGTTCCGG
>JBOIGD010000083.1:0-16296 GCA_050742615.1 Casimicrobiaceae bacterium
CTCACGCTCTCCTTCCGGTTGAGATCGCCGACGATGGCGAAGATTTCCTCGACGATCTGCGGCGCGAGACCCATCGACGGCTCGTCGAGCAGGATCATCGACGGCCGCGCCATCAACGCGCGGCCGAGCGCGGTCATCTGCTGCTCCCCGCCCGAGGTATAGCCGGCGAGGCTCGAGCGACGCTCCTTGAGTCGCGGGAAATAGTGATAGACCTTCTCCAGCGCCCGCGCGATCTCGGACTGCGGACCCTTGCGCGTGAACGCCCCCGTCAGCAGGTTTTCCTCGACGGTCAGGTGAGCAAAGCAATGCCGGCCCTCCATCACCTGACACACGCCGCGCCTGACCAGATCGTTCGGCGTCAGCTTGTCGACGCGCTGTCCGCGGAATTCGATCGTGCCCTTGGTGACGTTGCCGCGCTCGGCAGCCAGCAGGTTCGAGATCGCCTTGAGCGTCGTCGTCTTGCCGGCGCCGTTCGCGCCCAGAAGCGCCACGATGCGTCCTTCCGGCACCTGCAGCGACACGCCGCGCAGGACCAGAATGACATGGTCGTAGATGACCTCGATGTTGTTGACCGAAAGCGCGATCCGTACTGCCGGATCGGGTTGTGCCGTCATCGAGGCCTCCGGTCGCGGCGGGCTCTTGCCTTACATTTCCTTGCTGCAGTCACGCGGCGTGATCTTCTTTTCCGCGGCGTACTTGTCGGCGCCCTGCTCGACCATCTTGTGCACCATCGCGCGATCGCCCGCCATGAACGGCGCCAGCGTCTTGAAGTCCTTGCCGTCCCATTGCTCGAACTTGACCATGCCCGAGCCTTCGTGGTCGGCGCAGCTCGTCTTGACCGGCGGGAACAGGCCGGCGGCGCCGAGCTCCTTCAACCGCGCCTCGGTCAGGTCGAGGTGCTCGAGGCCCCAGCGCACCTGCTCGGGCGACATCACCTTGCCCTTGCCGAAATGGTTCTGCGCCTGGCGGATCGCCTCGACGATCATGATCGCGTAGGTGATGCCGCGGGTGTGATAGATGGAGCCGATGCGCCCCTTGTCCTCGAGGTTGCCCTTACCCGCACCGTAGACCTTCTTCACGATGTCCTGCATGACGGGAAAGCCGGTGCCGTGCGCCGAAAAGGCCGCGGTGACGTAGCCCTTGGCCGCATCGCCCGCCGGAATCACGTCTTCTTCGGAACCGGCCCACCACACGCCGAGGATATGGTCGCGCGGGAAGCCCAGCTTGGCCGCGGTCTTTAGCGCGACCGGATTCATGACCCCGTAGCCCCACAGGATGACGTAGTCGGGCTTGAGCTGCCGGACCTGCAGCCATTGCGATTCCTGTGTGGTGGCCGGCGGGGTAAGCGGGATCTTGGTCAGCTCGAAGCCGTCGCGGGCGGCCAGGGCGTCGAACACCGGAATGGGCTCCTTGCCATACGCCGAGTCGTGATACATGAACGCGATCTTCTTGCCCTTGAGCTTGTCCTCTCCGCCGACCTTCCGTCCGAGGTAGGCAATCATCGCCGCGGCCTGATCCCAGTAGGTCGTGCCGAGCGGGAATACCCACGGAAACACGCGCCCGTCGGCGGCGATCGCCAGGCCATAGCCGTTGGTGGTCATCGGGATCTTGTCGTGCGCGACCCGCTCGAACAGGCCGTAGGCGATACCCGTCGACAGCGGCTCGACGGTGCTCGCCCCGCCGTGCCGGGTCTTCAGCCTCTCGTAGCACTCGACGCCGCGCGCGGCGTTGTACTCGGTCTCGCACTCCTCCCAGACGATCTTCACGCCGTTGATCCCGCCGGTCATGTTGACCAGCGTCCAGTAGTCGATCGCGCCGCCGAAATAGCCGGAGCCGCCCGCCGCGTACGGCCCGATGCGATACGACAGGACCGGGATGAATTGCTCGTTTTGGGCGGTCGCGGCGCTCGCCGTCACCGCCAATACCACACCCGCCAATGCCTGCAGCAGCCACTTCATGACTTCCTCCTTTGATGCATGGCCGGCCTATGGTCCGGGCCGCGAAAATGACGTCCAGGCCAAGAATTGGCCATATGCCGCGTACTGTCAATACCGGCGAGCTCCGGACCTCTATTGCCCGTGTCCCGGGATCGCCGCCGGACTCAATGCGGAAACGGCCATAGCCGCAGCTTTTCCTTGGTGATCTGCCAGATGCGAGCAAGGCCGTGCGGCTCGACGATCAGGAAGACGATGATCAAGCCGCCGAACACCATCAACTCGACGTTCGACGCGACACTCGCGGGGACGGCGAGATGCAGCGTATTCTGCAGAAAGGATACGCCGACACTGAGCAGGATCGGCAGCACGACGATGAATGCGCTCCCGAGGAATGCCCCGAGCACCGTGCCGACGCCGCCGATGATAATCATGAAAAGGATGCGAAAGGACAGGTCGAGGCTGTAGGCTTCCGGCTCGACGGTTCCGAGGTAGGCGTAGGCAAACAGGGCGCCCGCGACGCCGCAATAGAACGAGCTCACGGCGAACGCCACCAGCTTGACGCGCATCGGCCGGATGCCGATCACCTCGGCGGCAACGTCCATGTCGCGAATGGCCATCCACTGCCGCCCGATGTTGCCGCGGACCATGTTCTTGGCGGCCAGCGCCATCAGCGTGACGATCGACAGCACCAGCAGATATTTTTCCTGCGGTGTGTCGAACGCGTAACCCATGATCACCATCGCCTGCGCGGTGATCACGCCCGACGGGTTGTAGTTGGTGAACCAGCCCACCTTGGTCAGGCACCACAGGATGAAGAACTGGGCCGCGAGCGTCGCCACCGCCAGGTAGAAGCCGCGAATGCGCAGGCTCGGCAGGCCGAACACGATCCCGACGGCCGCCGCCATGACGCCGCCGCCGGCGAACGCCAGCAGCAACGGAATGCCGGGAATTCGCAGCACGAAATTGTACGACATGAACGCGCCGACGGCCATGAACGCCGCCGCGCCGAGCGACAGCTGGCCGGCGTATCCGGTCAGCAGGTTGAGGCCGAGCGCCGCCAACGCGAGGATCAGGCACGGGATGAGGATCGCCGAAAAAAGGTACGGCGTGGCAGCGAATGGAATGACGACGAAAGCGAGCAGCAGGATCAGCGCCAAGCCGATGCGATCCTGCCGGATCGGCAGGATCGCGGCATCGGCGGCGTAGCTGCTCTTGAATTGGCCGGCTTCGCGATAGAGCATGGTCTGGTCAGATCCGGCGGATGATTTTTTCGCCGAACAGGCCTTCGGGTCGCACCAGAAGAAACACGAGCGCGAGCACGTACGGGAACCAGCCCTCGATGCCACCGCCGACGTAGGGCCCCAGGTAGACTTCGGCGAGCTTCTCGGTGGATCCGATGATCAGGCCCCCGACGATTGCGCCGGGGACCGAGTCGAAGCCGCCGAGGATAAGCACCGGCAGCGCCTTCAGCGCGACGAAGGTCAGCGCGAACTGCACGCCGTTGCGCGCGCCCCAGAGCAGCCCGGCGACCAGCGCGACGAATCCTGCGACCGCCCATACGATGCCCCAGATCTGCTGCAGCGGGATGCCCACCGCCAGCGCCGCCTGGTGATCGTCGGCCACCGCGCGCAACGCACGGCCGATGCGGGTGCGGCTGAAGAAAAGGGCCAGCATCGTGACCAGCACGGCGGCGATGCCGGCGGCCACGATGTCGAACTTGGAGACATTGACGCCCGTCGCGTCGGCGATCCACGCGAGAGGCTCGTCCTGGATGCCGATGTCCAGGCCGCGCACGTTGGCGCCCCACAGCAGCTGCGCCAGCCCCTCGATGAAGAAGCTCAGGCCGATCGTCGCCATGAACAGCGAGATCTGCGGCTGGTTGACCAGGGGCCTCAGGACGAATTTTTCGATCAGCAGACCGAGCACGATCATCACCAGCAGCGTGATCAGCAGCGCGACGCCGAACGACAGGTGGTGCTCCATCAGTCCGACGAACGTCAGTGCGGCGAAGAAGACGAGCGACCCCTGGGCGAAATTGAACACGCCCGAGGCCTTGTAGATCAGCACGAAGCCCAGCGCGACCAGCGAATACATGACGCCGGACAGGAGGCCGCCGATCAGTACCTCGAAGAAGAACTGCATCTACGCCGCGTCCCGGTGCGCCACGCCGAGATAGGCGTCGATCACCGCCTTGCTGTTGCGCACCTCGTCGGGGGTCCCATCGCCGATCTTGCGCCCATAGTCCAGCACGACGACGCGATCCGAGATGTCCATCACGACGCCCATGTCATGCTCGATCAGCACGATCGTCGTGCCGTATTGCTCGTTGACGTCGAGCACGAAGCGGCACATGTCCTGCTTTTCCTCGACGTTCATACCCGCCATCGGCTCGTCGAGCAGCAGCAGCGACGGCTCCGCCGCCAACGCGCGCGCGAGCTCGACCCGCTTCTGCAGGCCGTACGGCAGCCGGCCGACCGGGGTCCTGCGGATGTGCTGGATCTCGAGAAAGTCGATGACCTCCTCGACCTTGGCCCGATTTTCGAGCTCTTCGCGACGCGCCCGCCCGAACCAGATCGCCTGCTCGAGAACGCCCGCCTTCATCTTGAGATTGCGGCCGGTCATGATGTTGTCCAGCACGCTCATGCCGCGGAACAGGGCGATGTTCTGGAACGTCCGCGCGATGCCGTGCGCCGCCGCCTCGTGGGTATCCATGTCGTGCCGCGGCTTGCCGCGAAAGGTGATCGTCCCCTGCTGCGGACGATAGACGCCGTTGATGACGTTGAGCAGCGAGCTTTTCCCCGCGCCGTTGGGCCCGATGATCGCCCTGACCTCGTGTTCGCGCACGTCGAGCGTGATGTCGTTCAGCGCCTTGACACCGCCGAACGAGAGGGAGACGCCATCGAGGCGCAGCACCGGCTCGCCGATCGGGCGGACTCCGGTCATGCGCTCACGCGGCCGCTTTGGCCGCGTTCGCGGCGAATGTCTTTGCCTCGGCGATCTTCAGGTCAGCGGCGACGATGCCGGCGCGGCCGTCCTCGAACTTGACCTGCGTCTCGACGTGCTGCGCGGTCTTGCCCGCATAGAGCGCGTCGATCAGCGCCGCGTACTTCTCGGCGATGAAACCGCGGCGCACCTTGCGCGTGCGGGTCATCTCGTCGTCGTCGGGATCGAGCTCCTTGTGCAGGATCAGGAACCGCTGCACCTGCGAATCGGCGAGCGATCCTTCCTGCGCCAGCTCGGCATTGACCTTCTCGATGCACTCGCGTACCAGCGCCTGCACCTCGGGCTTGGTCGCCAGGTCGGTGTAGCCGGAATACGGGATGCCGCGCCGCTCGGCCCAGTTGCCGACCGAGCCCAGGTCGATGTTGATGAACGCACAGACCTTGTCGCGCCCTTTGCCGAAAGCGACGGCTTCCCTGATGTGCGGGAAGAACTTGAGCTTGTTCTCGATGTAGTTCGGCGCGAATATCGCGCCGCTCGCGAGCTTTCCCACGTCCTTCGCGCGGTCGATGATCTTTAGCTGGCCGGCGTCGTCGAAGAACCCGGCATCGCCGGTGCGGAAATACCCGTCCGGGTCGATCGACTCGAGCGTCGCATCGGGGCGCTTGTAGTATTCCTTCAGCAGCATCGGCCCGCGCACCAGCACTTCGCCGTCGTCGGCGATCCTCAACTCGACGCCGGGAGCGGCCTCGCCCACGGTATCGAACTTGACCCCGCCGTCCGGCTGCAGGCAAACGTAGGCGCAGGTTTCGGTCGACCCGTAGAGCTGCTTCAGGTTGATGCCGATCGAGCGATAGAACCGGAAGAGGTCGGGTCCGATCGCGGCGCCCGCGGTATAGGCAACGCGGATTCGGCTCATGCCGAGCACGTTGCGCAGCGGGCCGTAGACGACGAGGTTGCCGATGGCGTAGAGCGCGCGATCGAGCATGCCGACCGGCCTGCCGTCGAGGATCTCGGCGCCGCAGCGGCGCGCGACCGCGGTGAAATGGCGAAACAGCCAGCGCTTCGGCGCGCCGGCGTCCTCCATGCGGATCATGACCTGCGTCAGCAGGTTCTCGAAGATGCGCGGCGGCGCGAAATAGTAGCTCGGGCCGATTTCGCGCAGGTCGGTCATCACGGTATCGCCCGATTCGGGACAGTTGATCGTGAATCCCGCCACCAGCCACTGCGCGTACGAAAACAGGTGGTCGCCGACCCAAGCCATCGGCAGGTAGGCGAGGATGCTGTCCTCGGGGCCGAGCTTGTCGAACGCGCTGCCGCCCTGCGCCGAGACGATGAATGCGGCATGCGTCTGGCGGACCCCCTTGGGCTTGCCGGTCGTGCCCGACGTGTACAGCATGATCGACACGTCGTCGGAACGGCCCTTCGCCACCTCGGCGTCGAAGAAATCGGCGTGCGCGCGGTCGAACTCGCGGCCGATTTCCAGCAGGCGTTCGACGCTCGTCACATCGGGGTAGTTGCGCAGCCCGCGCGGATCGTCGTAGTAGACGTGATCGAGCGTCGGCACTTGCGGCTGCGCCTCGACCAGCTTGTCGACCTGCTCCTGGTCCTCGGCCAGCGCATAGGCGATTTCGGCGTCGTTGAGGACATAGACGAACTCGGCGGCCGGCGCGTCCTGGTACATCGGCACGGGGATTCCGCCCAGCGCCTGCGCCGCGATCATCGACCAGTAGAGCCGCGGGCGGTTGTCGCCGATGATGGCGAGGTGCATGCCGCGCCGGAAGCCCTGCGCCGCGAGGCCGCAGGCCAGCAAGCGCACATGGGTGGCGACCTCGCTCCAGCTCCAGGTCTGCCAGATGCCCAGGTCCTTTTCGCGCGTCGCCGGCCGATCGCCGCGCAGGCGCGCGTGCTCGAGCAGCAAGCGGGGAAACGTCGTGCCGGGCCCCTGCTCCGTGGCCTCCATCTCGCTGTCGTTCCTCCTCGCCCTGGCGTCAAGCTGCCGGGCGCCTTTTCGGGAACCCATGATACCCGCCGCCGGCCCGCGCGCAACCGGGCGAAGGGTGTCGGCGTCCTTTACATCGATTGTACTTATCAACTCCAAGCTACCGATTTTAAATGACAAATTAGTTGGCTCGGAACTTGCGCATGGCTGTCCCGGAGGGTCCATCATGAAAAGTCAGCATGCGGGCTGTCGTGCAGCTCTGGCCGTCACGGCCGCCGCCGGGCTGTTTCTCGCGTTAGCCGCGGCAGCAGCGCCGGTAAGTTTCGATTTCAACGCGATCACGCTCTCGGGCAGTCAGGGCAACGGCCTTGGTGCGACGGCCAATTCGGCCTCGATCGGCACGTACATGGGCGCGACTCTGGGCACGCCGGTGACCGTCACCGGTGCGCTCGCGACCAAGACCTACAACGGCGAGGGCCACGTCAACGGCTCGACCCTGGGTACGTCGGACAATAACGTGGCGCACGGCACGCCCAACGACACGTTCATCATCAACGACGACTTCGGCATCTACGGCGCGGCCGCGAGCTCGTTCACGATGACGTTCGGCGGCGGGTTCTTCCTCACCTCGGTCGCGTTCGACTGGGAGATCTTTCCCGACGCGAGCTGCCCGGCCAGCACCAACGTCAACAATTGCGGCGGCAGCGACCATTCGGCAACCAACGCCAATTGGCCCGACATCGAGCTGATGGTCAACGGTGTGGCGACGCCGATCTGGTCGGCGCTGGCGACGATTCCGGCCACGTCGCCGAAGGATCCGCAGGCGATCGGCACGCTGGGCGCGGCACTCGACCTTACCGGTTACGGTCATGCGATCACGTCGCTGACCTTTGTCGACTGGCCGGCGGAGATCGGCATCGACAGCCTCACGATCACCGGCGGTTGCCTGCCCGGCACGGCGGCCAACGGCTGCATCCTTCGTCAGACGCCCGAGCCGGGATCGATGCTGCTGGTCGGCATCGCCCTGGCCGCGCTTGCCGGCGCCGGCCGCCGCCGGATCAACCGGCCGACCGACACCGCATCGCGCTAGCGCTCGTACCGGCAGCAATTGACGACGGGCCTCGCGGCCCGTCTTTTTTTCTGCAATCCATATCCGGCGGACCGCGTCCGCCTGCCGAGGCTTTGTCGCGCCGCCGGGGTCGGGCGAGCGTTGCGCTATCATCGACCCGCGGTCGGCAGCCCGGCGCGCCGACGGCGCGTCGCCTGGGGCGAGCGCCGGAAATTCTTACGCAGGCACGCAGTTCTTGCACGCGCGACCGCGCGATCGACCCCAATTGCACTTGATAAACAATGATTTTTCCGGCGGCACCGTCCTTGCTTCGGTTCGGAGGTCCGATATCCGTTCGCGAGGCACCGTTTTGTCCGGAGACCCATTGAACGCATCGCCATCGCGCACCGGCGCCGGCAAGCGGCCGCGATGCACCGACCGCATCGGCATCCGCTCTCGTCGACACCCGTTGCCCGAAGAGGCGGTGCCGCAGCGTGGCCTTTGCCGCGAGCGATGGCGCAGGATGGCCGCGTGATCGAAGCGCCGGCAAGCGTAACGCGTGCGGTGACCGGCGCCGTAAAATCGGAGCCAGGCGGCCGCACGGAAACCAGCGGTCTGCTCGTTCCCGGACGCAACTGCTGGCGGATCGCGCACGCTCCACGCGTCGGATTCCTGGTCGACGGCAGCGAATACTTCACCGCCGTCCGCGCGGCGCTTGCCGCCGCGCAACGCGAAATCTTCGTCCTCGGCTGGGACATCGACAGCCGCATGCGGCTGGTCCCCGCCGGCGCGAACGACGGTTTCCCCGAGGCGCTCAGCGAATTCCTCGATGCGCTGGTCGAGGCGCGGCCGCGGCTGCAAGTCTATGTGCTGAGTTGGGATTACGCGCTGCTGTTCGCACTCGAGCGCGAATGGCTGGGACGGCTGAAGTTCGGCTGGCGCACGCGGCGGCGCCTGCATTTCCAGTTTGATGATCATCACCCGACCGGCGCCTCGCATCACCAGAAACTCGTCGTCGTCGACGACGCGCTCGCGTTCGTCAGCGGCTTCGACCTGACGCGGAACCGCTGGGATACGCCCGGTCATCGGCGCGCCGATCCGGCGCGGCGCAACGCCGACGGCAGCGCCTACGCGCCCTTCCATGACGTCGGCGCGCTGGTCGACGGCGACGCCGCGCGGGGGCTGGGCGAGATTGCCCGCGAGCGCTGGCACCGCGCGACCGGACGGCGGGCGCGCGCCCCGGAATCGGAATCGCCCCCGGTTGCTTGGCCGGCGACCGCCGAGGTCGCCCTGGCCGACGTCGACGTCGCGATCGTGCGCACCGAGCCCGCGTTCGACGGCGCGCCCGCCATCAGCGAAGTGCGGTGGCTGCATCTGGATGCGATCGCCGCGGCGAGGTCTTCGATCTTCGCCGAAAACCAGTACTTCACCTCGCGCCTGATCGCCGATGCGTTCGAGGCGCGCCTGGCCGAGCCGGCCGGCCCGGAAATCGTCGTGGTTTCACCGATGACGCAAAGCGGCTGGCTCGAAGTCTCGACGATGGGCGTCCTTCGTGCCCGCATCCACCGGCGGCTGGTGCAGGCCGACCATCGCCATCGCTACCGGCTGTACTGCCCGTGGCTGGACGAGGGCAGCGCGCCCTCGGGGCGTTGCCTGAACGTGCACAGCAAGGTGCTGGTGATCGATGACGAACTGCTTTCGATCGGCTCGGCCAACCTGAGCGCACGTTCGATGAGCCTGGACACCGAGTGCAACCTGGCCATCGAAGCCCGCAACGACCCCCGCGTGCGCGCGGCGATCGCCGGATTGCGCGCAAGGCTCCTTGCCGAGCATCTCGATCGAGAGGCTTCGCAAGTCGCGGCCGCGGTGGAGCGCGAAGGATCGCTGATCGGAGCGATCGAAGCCTTGCGGGGCGATGGCCGGTCGCTGCGGCCTCTGGATGTCCCGGACGAAGACGAGTGGAGTGCGATGCTCGCCGATCAGCCGATGATCGATCCGGAGGAGCCGGTGGACGTCGACAGCCTGTTGTCCGACGTCGTTGCCCGCAGCGAACGCAAGCCCGCCGCCGGCCGGATCGTAGCCCTCGCGCTGATCCTGTTCGCGCTTTCTGCGCTGGCGCTGGCATGGCGCTACACGCCGCTGCGCGAATGGATCAACGTCGATTCGCTGGTGCGCATGAGCGACCGATTCGATTCCAGCCCGTTCGCGCCGCTGATCGTCATCGGAACCTTCGTCCTCGGCGGGCTGGTCGTCATGCCGGTGACGATGCTGATCGCGGCGACCGGCATCGTGTTCGGGCCGTGGCTGGGCATGCTCTATTCGCTGGTCGGCGCGACGCTCAGCGCGGTGTTCGTCTACGCCATCGGCCGGGAGCTCGGGCGCGATGCGGTGCGGCGCGTCGCCGGACGGCGCATCAACGACTTGAGCCGGCGCATTGCCAAGCGCGGCCTGCTCGCGATGCTGTTCGTGCGCATCGTCCCGATCGCGCCGTTCTCCATCATCAACCTGGTGGCCGGCGCGTCGCACCTCGCCTTTCGCGACTTCGTCATCGGGACGATCCTGGGCATCGCGCCGGGAACGATCATCATCGTCTTTTTCGTCGATCGCATCGTGGCCGCGGTCCGCCATCCGGGCCTCGTATCGTTCGCGCTGCTCGCCCTGGTCGCCGGGATCGCCATCGCCGGCACGCTGGCCGTCCGCGCCCGCCTGCACCCGCGTGACGACGACGCCGCGGCCAGGCCGCCGTCGTCGCCCGGCGACTGACTTAAGGTGTCGATGACGTCCTCGTCGCTCACCGTCGCCACCTACAACATCCACGACGCGGTCGGCTCCGACCACAGGTTCGCGCCGGAGCGCATCGCGGCCGTACTCGCCGAGATCGGTGCCGACCTCTTCGCGCTGCAGGAGGTCGGGGCGGCGCGCGACGGCGTCGATACGCTCGCGCTTTTGCGCGACGCGACGGGTTTCCATGCGGTCCCGGAGTCGGCGCACTGCGGCGGGACCGGCGCCTACGGCAACTGCCTGCTGTCGCGGCATCCGGTCGCCGAGTCCAAGCGGATCGATCTGACGGTAGCGCCGCGTCAGGCGCGCGGCGCGCTCGACGCAGTGGTCGATTGCGCCGGCTCGCCCTTGCGCGTACTGGCGACGCACCTGGGCTTGCGTCCGGCCGAACGCCGGGCGCAGGTGCGCGGCCTTCTGAAGACGCTCGAAGCCGAGACGCCGCACCCGACCTTGCTCTTGGGCGATCTGAACGAGTGGTTTCTGTGGGGCAGGCCGCTGCGCTGGCTGCACGCCCATTTCCAGGCGACGCCGTCGCCGGCGAGCTTTCCCGCGCGTGCGCCGCTGCTGGCCCTGGATCGCATCTGGGTCGAGCCGCGGGCGCTGCTGCAGGGCCTCTGGGTCCACACCGGGCCGGCCGCGCGAGCGGCATCGGATCACCTTCCGGTCGTAGCGGAGCTCAAATTGCCATAGCGGGCATGCGCGCGTACAGCGGCTGCATCGTGTCGCCCCGCGTCCTACAGGAAAATCAGCCCACCGCCGATAGCGGCCGAGCGGCTGACCGCGCATGCTGCCTTCGATCGATGTCGTCGCCGCGACAGGCGCTTGCGCCTCGCCGCCAAGCCGCCGCATCGATCATGCGCCGCAATTCGCGCCAGGGTGCGTCGGCGCAACGCACGGCATTCTGCCGCGCGTTCCGTCACCGCCCATATTGGAAAGGAAGCCAAATGACTCACACCACCCCAGCAATCAACGCCGCACGACGATGGATCGGTCTGGTCGCCCTCGCATCATTGGCCGCCGCGACCGGACCGGCGTTCGCGCAGTCGGACCAGGACGAGCTGGTCAGCGATGCCCAGACGACGTTCTCGAATTTTGTCCGCGACCCGGACATGACGTGGTTCCAGAGGCACGTGCGCGATGCCAGGGCCGTGCTGATCGCGCCGAAGATCGTTCGCGCCGGATGGATATTCGGCGGTTCGGGCGGGCGCGCCGTCCTGTATTCGCGCAACGCGCAGACCGGCCGCTGGTCAGGGCCCGCGTTCTACAACCTCGGCACGGCCAGCGTCGGCTTCCAGGCCGGCATCGACCTTTCGGAGACCGTCACCCTGGTGATGACCGACAAGGGCCTTAACTCGCTGATGGCCAACTCGGTGAAGCTCGGCGGCGACGCCAGCATCGCCGCCGGACCGGTCGGCGCGGGCGCGAACAGTGACATCACCGCCGACCTGATCGCCTTCAGCCGATCGAAGGGCGTGTACGGCGGGTTGAATCTGAACGGTACGGTGGTCAGCGTCGCCGACAACTGGAACCGCTCCTACTACGGGCACCGCGTCACGCCGCCTGACATCCTGATGACGGCCAGGGCGCACAACCCGCAGGGCGATCAGTTGGCCGAGGCGATCAGCCGCGCGGCCGGCGGCGCCAAGACAAGTCTGCGTTGACGCAGGACGCGCGCCGGCGGTCGCGGCGCAGGCAGCGAACGCGGCTCGGAGCATCGGCTTCGAGCCGCTTCGTTTGTACGGTCGCGAAGGCAAACTCGCGCGGCCGGGCCGGCAGCGCGCGGTCGCGCGCCGACTTGAGCGAGCCGATCGTGCCGGGCACGCGCGTCATCGCGGCTCTGCCGTTGCCGCCTCCCGCCCAGCGATCAAGCAGCTGCGCGTGTCGTCTGTAAAGCGAGTGCCGCATCGAGAGTGTCCTTGTCCAGCCAGCCCTGTCCCAGAAGTATTTCGCCCAGCAAGCGGCCGACGCTGGCCAAATGCGCTCGATTGCGACGCAACGCGTCACCGTGCCCGGTTTCCGTTATCGGGTCGTCCACGATATTCCCCGCTTGATCCGTTGACCGCACCGCTCGCCGAAACCGTCCGGCGTGCGCGTCGGCCGTCCGTCGGAATCGGCGGCTATAGCCACCGGCACCGGCGAGTCAGCGCTGCCGCTGTCGCAAATCCCGTGCCCGGCTAGCCAGACGTGCACCCCGATGGTCGCCGCGCACCTGTCGCGGGCGCGCGGACGCGGTAAGCTACGGCCGCGGTGATTCGCCCTGACGCCTACCCCGCACCCGACGTGATCGCCCCGCACCACGCACCGCAACGCATCTCGACCCGCGTCGCCGACAATCAGGCGAAGCTCGCCCGCTTCGTGCTGTTGTCGATGCTGCTGCACGCGGCCGTCATCGCCCTGTTCGGCACGTCGCACAGCGGCCCCGGCGGGGGCAACCGTGCGCTCGACGATGTGCTCGACGTCACGCTGCGTCGTCTTACGGTTCAGCCCGAAGCTGCCAGCACTCCGAGTCCGGCCGGCAGCACCGATGCCGGCACGGTGCCGCGCAACGATCGGGTCCCACGGCCGCCCGCGACGCCGGAGCGCGGCGCAGGCAGCCCGGCGATCGAAGTGCCGGGGAGCGGCACGGCCGCGGGGGACCGCGCACCGACCGAGGCGCCGGTCTCGCCGCCCGAGCCTCAAACAACCTCGCCGCAGCAGGCGAGCGACGCCCTGCCCCGGATCGATCTTCGCGCCCCGGAGGAGGTGGACAAGCCGCTGGCGCCTCCGCTGAGTGCTCCACCGAGCATCGAGCGTCTCGCACCGCCGCCCGTCGCGCCGCCGCTGGCCGCCCCTTTCGAGCTCGCACCGCTGACGCTTCCGCCGGCGATCGAGCACTTGGCCCGGCCGGCGTCACAGCACGCGCTCGCCCCGCCGGTCGAGCTCGCACCGCGCGAAGCGCCGGTCGTTCCCGCGCTGCCCATCGAGCGGCTTGCCGCGCCGGCGCCACAGCGCGCGCTCGCTCCGCCGGTCGAGCTCGCACCGCGCGTGGAGATGCCGATCCCGGTCGCACCGGCGGAGCGGCTTCGCCCGCCGGCGATGCAACCCGAACTCGCGGCACCGATCGAGCTCGAGCCGGTTCCGCCCGCGCCGGTTCTCTCCGCGCCGATCGACCGCCTTGGGGCACCGCGTATCGAGCGCGAACTCGCGCCTGCGCCGGCCGTCGTCACCCCGAGCCCGCCAACGGCGCCGATACCCGCGCCCGCCGCCAAACCGCCCGCCGCAACTACGCCGGATCTCGAGCCCGGCGCACCGGCTGTCGCGGCGCGGCAGCGACCGGCGACCCCTTCGCCGGAGGCGCGCGACGCAACCGTTCCTCCGGCCGCAGGCGAGTTGCCGCGCCTGCGTTTCGGCGCACCGGCCGCCGAGGACGACATCTTCCGGCCGCGGCGCGACGTGGTCGTGCCGTCGCCGGAGCCCGGCGGGGCGCCGCATATCGATCTCGATGCCGCGCGTCAGCGGGCGCGCGGGATCGCGAGCGAGACAGGCGGCACGCACGGCATCCTGCCCGCGCTGCCCCCGCCGCCGGAGCGAAAGTCGAAGGAGAGCCTGGCGCTGGAGAAAGCGATCAAACCCGACTGCCGCACCGCCTACGCGAACATGGGTCTGCTGGCAGTGCCGGCGCTGGTGGTCAGCACCCTCGGCGATGGCGGCTGCCGTTGGTAGCGCATGCGGCGCCCGCGATTGCGCTCACGGCCGAACCTTTTGGCGCTATGCTGCCTCGAACGTCAGGGGGCAGCGAGAACACATCAACCCGCATCGCTGCCGAAACAATTAGAAACAGGAGCTCGCCATGATACGCATTCGACGAAGCCTTTTGCTCGCGGCATTTCTGGTCGCGATCCCCGCGGTCGCGCTCGCGCAGGAAGCCTATACATCGCGCACCGCCAACGTCCGTGCCGGTCCGGACGCCAGCTATCCGGTTGTCGCGGTACTGCCTCCCGGCGCGGGGCTGCAGGTCATGGGCTGCATCGACGATTACAGCTGGTGCGATGCGGTCTTCGCGGGCAACCGCGGCTGGATCTATGCCGGCAGCCTGGTCTATCCATATCAGGGGGGACGGGTACCCCTCCTGAGCTACGGTGCGACCATCGGCCTGCCGATCGTTACTTTTTCGATCGGCAGCTATTGGGACCGTTACTACCGCGGTCGGCCCTGGTATCGCAATCGCAGCTACTGGGTGAGCCGTCCGCCGCCGGTCCATGTCCGGCCGCCGCAGTACAATCGCCCGGGACCGCGGATCGATCGCCCGCGGGCGTCACCCGCGCCGGTTCGTCGCGACCGGGTCGAGCAGCAGCGCAAGGTTTATCCGCCGCCGGTGAACAACCGACCCGCCGCACGGCCGGATCGACGGCCTACCGTCGTCCCGGGCAATCGCCCGGGCGGACACCCCGAGGGCGCTCGCCAGGACAACGGATCGCGCGGCGCGCGCGAACCCAAGGGCAATGGCGGGAATCCGCCGAAGCGCAAGGATTCCGAAGGCTAGTTGCGGCAGCAGGCAGGCGCGAAGTGGTTGCCGCCGGCCTGCCTGCTATTTCGCGCTCGCAGGGATCGCCATGACCTGATGTGGCGTCTTCGCGACCGGCGGAAATTTTTCCGGCCGCGGGTCGGAGATGAAACCGTTGCGATTGGGCATCCTCACTGCCGGCAGCGTCGTTGCATTCATCACCGCATCCGGCGGGATGATTTTGGCCTCTGCAAGGATATAAGCCGTCACCGCGTAGACCTGATCGTTGGTAAGGCTGTCGGGCGCGGCGAAGGGCATCGCCCGCTTCACGTAGTCGAAGATCGTCGTCGCATAGGGCCAGTAGCTCTCGATGGTCTTGACCGGCGCCTTGGTTGGATCGTCGTTGACCAGCGTGCCGCGCCCGCCGATGAGGCGGTCCCCGATGCCGCCTTGCAGGTTCTGGCCGTGGCAGGCGATGCACTGCTCCTGATAGACGACCTTGCCCTGCTCGACCGTCCCCGAGCCCTGCGGCAGCCCGCGACCATCGGCCAGCGGTGAGGTGAATTGGTCCAACTCGCCCGGCGAGGGCGTGGATCCGAATCCGTAGGCCGGGTGCTGCTGTGCCGCGGCGCCCGCGCTGGCCGCCCACAGCAAGATCGCCGCGATTGCACCGAGCACGCGCTCAGTAGTCGTGGACATTGGAAACCCTCCCGTCATTCGCAACATGCCAGCTTTGAATCGCGTTCAGATGATAGATCGATCCGAGCGGGCCATCGAGGCCGCGCAGCGCGATCACCTGTCCGAGCGTCGGTTGGACATACCCGGTATCGTCGACGCACCGGCTCTGCAGCACGGCCTCATTGCCATCCCACTTCCATGGCAAGCGAAACCGCGTGTGACAAATCGGAAGCACCGGTCCCTGCAGCGCCGCGACGCGCCAGGTCCTGCCGGCATCGGCCGATACCTCGACGCGCGTGATTCTGCCTCGGCCCGACCAGGCGAGTCCGGTGATCTCGTAAAAGCCCGGACCGCCGAGCGCCATCTCGCCGGAAGGTGAGGTGATGACCGATTTCGCTTCCATTTCGAATGAAAACTGCACCGCTTTTCCGCTCGGCCTCAAGTCCGTGTACTTGGATGTCTCCTCGCGCGTCATGAACGGGGCGTC
>JBOIGD010000084.1:0-4014 GCA_050742615.1 Casimicrobiaceae bacterium
CATGAACTGCGCCTGCGCGACCTGATTCGCGCCCGCGACCCCTCGATCCCGATCTCGGTCTCCAGCACGCTGCTGCCGGAGATCAGGGAATACGAGCGCACCAGCACGACGGTCGTCAACGCCTACGTGCTGCCGTTGGTGCGGCACTATCTTCGCTCGCTCGAGACGCGCTTGCAGGAACGCAAGATCCGCATGCCGCTGACGATCATGCAATCGAACGGCGGCGCCACGGGCGCGGCGGCGGCGGCCGAGCGGCCGATCCACATCATCGAATCCGGGCCCGCTGCCGGTGTGGTGGGAGCAGCCGAGCTCGCTCGCCGCCTCGGCAACCTGAGCCTGCTGAGCTTCGACATGGGCGGGACGACCGCCAAGGCGGCGCTGATCGAACAGGGGCAATTTTTGCGCGTCAACGCGATCGAGGTCGGCGGCGGCATCAACGTCGCCGGGCGATTGCTCAGCGGCGGCGGCTACCCGGTGCGCTCGCCCGCCATCGATATCGCCGAGGTCGGCGCCGGCGGGGGCAGCATGGCGCGGCTCGATGCCGGCGGGGCGCTTCGCGTCGGCCCCGAAAGCGCGGGCGCCTCGCCCGGGCCCGCCTGCTACGCCCGCGGCGGCGCCACTCCCACGGTGACCGACGCCAACGTCATCCTGGGCTTCATCAATCCGGCGGCGCTTGCCGGCGGCTCGCTGCCGATCCGGCGCGAATTGGCCGTGGCCGCGCTGCAGACGCATATCGCACAGCCGCTCGGGCTCGGCATCGACGAGGCCGCGTGGGGGGTGCACCGCGTCGCCAACGCCGCAATGGCACGGGCGCTCCGCGCGGTCTCCACCGAACGCGGACGCGACCCGCGCGATCTGGTCGTGCTGGCCTTTGGCGGCAACGGACCGGTTCACGCCGCGACGCTCGCGCGCCTGCTCGATATCCGCAAGATCCTGGTACCGCCGGTGCCGGGACTCTTCAGCGCGCTCGGGATGCTGTTTCCCGAGATCGAGCACCACTACGTGCGCACGTGCAAGCAGCGATTGGACAGTCTCGACCTCGGCGCTCTGGAGACGGGGTTCGGCGCTCTGCAGGCCGAAGGCGCGGCGGCGCTAAGCGGCGAGGGCTTCGCCCCGCCGCTGCACCGGTTCGAGCGGCTGATCGACCTGCGCTACGCGGGCGCCAATTCCGAGCTGACGCTGCCCTGCCCCGCCGACCCGGATATCGCGTCGATCCTCGGCCGGTCGTTCGGTGAGGCGCACGATCGGCAATACGGTTACCGGTCGGACGCGGAAACGGTGGAAACCATGAACCTGCGGGTGATCGCGCGTGCCGCCAACGCATCGTCGCGGATTCCCGATCGCCTGTCGGTGGACCATGGTGTTGCGGGCGGCCAGACTCCGCGCGCCGCTTACTTCGGCCCCGAATTCGGCTCGATCGAAACCCCGGTGTGCGTCCGCAGTGCGGTCGGCACCCGGTGGCGGGACGGCCCGCTGCTGATCGAGGAATTCGACAGCACGACCGTCGTGCCGCCGGATGGCCGCGCCCGGCTCGGCAACTGGGACACGATCGAAATCGAGCTCGCATGACGCCATGAGCATCGCGTTCGAATCGCGTGAAACGACTGTGGTCGTCCCGGCGCCGCCCGCACGGGACCCCTTTGCGCTGGAGTTGATCAAGAATGCGCTGGCCGCGCTCGCGGACGAGATGGCGCTGACCGTTTTCCGCACGGCCAGGTCGTTCGTGGTGAAAGAGGCGCTCGACTTTTCGACCGCGCTGTTCCTGGCCGACGGCCAGCTGATCGCGCAGGGAACGTGCCTGCCGTTCCACCTGGGCGCGATGCCGTTCGCCGTGCAGTCGGTCGTTCGCGCCTACCCCGGCCGGATCCTGCCCGGCGATCTTTTCATCACCAACGATCCCTACGACGGCAGCACGCACCTGCCCGACATCGTGCTGGTCAGGCCGATCTTCCTGGCGGGAAGCCTGATCGGCTACTCGGTCGCCCTCGCGCACATGACCGACATCGGCGGCCGGATGCCCGGCGGCAACGCCAGCGATTCGACCGAGTTGTACCAGGAGGGCTTGCGCATACCGCCATCGCGGCTGTGGCGCGAGGGCGAGCCCGACGAGACGATGATGAGGCTGATCGAGCGCAACGTTCGCGTCCCGGACAAGGTGCTCGGCGACATCCGCTCGCTGGTCGCGGCGTGCCGCGTCGGCGAACGCGAATTCGTCAAGCTCGCCGAGCGCTACGGCGCGTCCGAGTTCGACGCGCATTGTCGCGAGCTGCTCGACTACACCGAGCGATTCACGCGGTCCGAGATCGCCAGGCTACCCAAGGGAACATGGCGCTTCGTCGACCATCTCGACGGCGACGGGATCGATCCGGATCCCATTCCGATCGTAGCCACCGTCACAATTGCCGGCGATGAAATGACCATCGACCTCACCGGTTCCGCGCCGCAGGTGCGCGGCGCGATCAACTGCGTGTTCCCGTTCACGCTGTCGACCGCGCTCGCCTGCGTGCGTTCGATCGTCGACCTCTCGATCCCCAACAACGCGGGTTACTTTCGCCCGATTCATGTCATTGCGCCCGAGGGCACGGTCGTCAATCCGCGGCCGCCGGCGGCGGTCGCCGCACGTGGCATCACGGGCATCCGGATCGCCGATGCGATTTTCGGCGCACTGGCGCAGGCCTTGCCCGACGTGCTCCCGGCCTGCGGATCCAATGCGCCCGACGTCGGTATTTCGTTCGGCGGCGTCGACGCCGACAATAACGCCTTCGTCTATCTCGAGTTCCTGCTGGCTTCCTGGGGCGGCGGCCCCGATCGCGACGGCATGGACGCGTGCACCGGAACGCTGGTCAACTACTCGAACACTCCGATTGAAATGATCGAGGCGGATCAGCCCATCGTCGTCGAACGCTACGCGCTGGTGCGCGACAGCGGCGGCGCCGGCAGGTTTCGCGGTGGCCTCGCGCTGGAGAGGCAGCTGCGCTTCCGGGCGAACAATGCCACGCTGCAGATCCGCTCCGACCGCCGCGATCATCCGCCGTACGGACTGCAGGGCGGGTCCGCGGGCGCTCCTTCCGGCGTCAGCATCCGGCGCGCCGATGGGCGCGAAGAGCCCTGGCCCGCCAAGTTTCTGACGAGCGTGCATGACGGCGACGTGTTGCGCATCCGGCTCGCCGGCGGCGGGGGCCATGGCGATCCCTTCGAAAGGGACCCGGCGCGGGTCCTCGACGACGTACTGGAAGACAAGATGTCGATCGAGCACGCCCGCGGCGCGTACGGCGTGGCGATCGACGGCGGATCCGGATCGTCGCTGGAAGTCGATGTCCGCGGCTCTGCGGACCTGCGAGCGGCCCGCCGGAAGACCCCATAGCGCGCAGACTGCGCCTACTCGGCCGGCGGATAAAGCGCTACCCGATCAATCCGCCGGCGATCATGTGATCGACGCAGCCATGGACATGTGTCCCGAGCGTTTTCTGCGCCGTTTTCCAGTCTCGTCGGAGCGCGCATTCAAGAAGCTGCCGATGCTCGGCGGTGGCAATCTTGCCGCGAAAGACCGCCGCGATCATCTGGTAGCGGAGATACTTGTCGTAAATCGTCGCATGCGTTTCCAGAAGGACGCGGGAACCGCAGGCGGATATCAGCGCGTGATGGAATTCCCAGTCGTAGCGCTTCCAGACCTCGGGTTGGGACCGTTCACCCGTCGTCAGGCGTTTTTCCATCGAAGCGAGCTTGTGGTGAGCCGAGACAACGCGGCCTTCCCATTCCATATCGCCTGATTCGAACGATTCTCGGAGAGCGTGGGATTCAAGGAGGTGGCGCATTGCGGCAACCTCACGCAGGTTGGTCGCGGACGTCGGCGTTACTTCGAAGCCCCGGGACCCTTCTGCGATGATCAGGCCCTCGGACGAGAGGCGGTTCAGCAGCTCGCGCAATGTACTGACACTGGCGCCGTAGGCTTCCTTCATCCGGTCGAGCGTGAGCTTCCTCCCGGGCGCCAGGCGCCCGAAAATGATATCGGCC
>JBOIGD010000085.1:0-2973 GCA_050742615.1 Casimicrobiaceae bacterium
GGTAGAAGGTGACCATCACCGACACCGGGTTGCCGGGCAGGCCGAAGAAATGGGCGCCGCCGATCTTGCCGTAGGCCAGCGGCCGTCCGGGCCGCATCGCGATCTTCCAGAACAGCACTTCGCCCAGCTTGTCCATCAGTTGCTTGACATAGTCGGCTTCGCCGACCGATACGCCGCCCGACGTGATCACCACGTCCGCGGCTTGCGCCGCGGCGGCAAACGCGGCCTCGAGGCTCGCCGGCACATCCTCGATGACGCCCATGTCGACGATCTCGCAGCCGAGCCGGGTCAGCATGCCGTACAGCGTGTAGCGGTTGCTGTCGTAGATTTCACCGGCGGCGAGCGGCGTGCCGATCGACTTCAACTCGTCGCCGGTCGAGAAGAACGCGACGCGGAGCCTGCGGTACGCGCCGACTTCGCCGATGCCGAGCGAGGCGATCATCCCCAGTTCCGCCGGGTTGACGCGCTGCCCGGCGCGAAAAACGAGCTGCCCCGCCTTGAGGTCCTCGCCGGCGAAGCGGCGATTCGTCCCCGCCTTGGCGAGGGCACCCTGCGCGATGCGCACGCCGCGCGCATCTTCGCTCGCGCGTTCCTGCATCACCACGCTGTCCGCGCCCGGCGGCATCACGCCGCCGGTGAATATGCGCACGCATTCGCCCGGCTTTATCGCGCCGGACCACGGCTTGCCGGCGAAGGATTCGCCGACGCGCTTGAGCACCGTCTCGCCGTCGGCTTGGAGGTCGGCGAAGCGCACCGCGTAGCCGTCCATCGCCGAGTTGTCGTGGCCGGGCACGGCGATCGGCGAGATCACGTCGGCGGCGAGCACGCGGCCCAGCGCGCTCCGCACGGGCACGCGCTCGACCGCGGTCACCGGCGTCAGGAATGTGCGGATCAGCTCGCGCGCCTTCGCCACCGGCATCGAGTTCGGATCGTAGTCGTCGGCGCAGGACGCTTCGCGCAGCGTCTTCGGGGTGGCGGTCATCGTGTCATCCATGGGCGGCCTGTCGGAGCTCGTCGGCGGTGTTGATGTTGCGGAAGGCATCGGCCTCGTCGTCGAAGGGCACCTCGACGATGCGCAGCGTCGCGTACCAGGCGTCGATCTTGCGCCCGCCGCCCTCGAGGAAGCGGGTCAGGTGTGGCAGCACGTCGCGGCGCACCAGCGCGAACACCGGGTGTGGCTGGTCGAAGGTGCGCGCGACGGCAAGCTCGGCGTCGCTGGCTTCCATCGCTGCGGCCAGCCGCGCCACCAGGTCCGCCGGCAGGAACGGCGAATCGCAGGGCACCGTCGCCACCAGCGCGTGCGTCGCGTGCGCGAGGCCGACGTGCAGTCCGGCGAGCGGTCCGGCGAAGCCGCCGATCGCGTCGGCAATCACCGGATGGCCGAAGGCCGCGTACTCGGTCGCATGCTGGTTGGCGTTGATCAGGATGTCGTCGACCTGCGGCGCGAAGCGCTCGAGGACGTGCGCGACCATCGGCCGTCCGGCCAGCGGCACCAGGCCCTTGTCGACGGTGCCCATGCGCCGTCCCTGGCCGCCGGCCAGGACCAGTCCGGTGATGCCAGAGGGCGGCATCAGACGGTGTCGACCTTTTCCGGCAGCGGCACCCACGGCACGTGCTCGTCGAAGAACGCGTGGCCGGCCGGCTCGCGGTCGACCGGCGTGGTGAACGCGGCGCGCGCGATGTGCGTCTCGCCGGCCCAGCGGTCCGACTCGAAGAAAAGTTTGGTGCCGCAGACGCGGCAGAAGCTGCGCCGCGTGCCGGGCGAGGATTCGTACGCGGCCAGGTCGCCGCCGCCCTCGATCGTCACCTGCGGCGTCTTGTAGCCGATCCAGGTGACGTAGCCGGCGCCATGCGAGCGCCGGCAGCTCTCGCAGTGGCAGTGGCAGCAGAAGCGCGACGGCGAGCGCGCGACGAAGCGCACGCGGCCGCACATGCAGCTGCCGCGCGCTTCGGTGACGGCGCTGCTGTCCATCGTCCTAGCCGTCGGCGCGAAAGCGCTCGCCGCCGGTGAACAGCAGGAAGTGCTTGTTGGTCGCGCGGCCGATCATCGTGATGCCCACCTTC
Source organism: Casimicrobiaceae bacterium (assembly GCA_050742615.1). Classification (GTDB taxonomy): domain Bacteria; phylum Pseudomonadota; class Gammaproteobacteria; order Burkholderiales; family Casimicrobiaceae; genus PALSA-1003. The sequence goes on from JBOIGD010000085.1 coordinate 2,065, forward strand.
CGCGCGATCTCGTAGCCCATCTGCGTAAGGCCCGAGCGCGACACCAGGAAGGGGATGCCCATCTGCGCGGCCTTGATGACCATTTCCGACGTCAGCCGCCCGGTCGTGTAGAAAATCTTGTCGCCGCCGTCGACGCGGTCCAGCCACATCATGCCGGCGATGGCGTCGACGGCGTTGTGGCGGCCGACGTCCTCGACGAAATACAGGATCTCGCTTAGCGCCTGGCCGTTGGTGGCGAGCGCGCAGCCGTGCACGGCCCCGGCCTGCTTGTAGATCGTCTCGTGCACGCGGACGCGGTCGAGCAGCGCGTAGAGCGTGGCGCGCGACAGCACCGCGTCCGGGGGCAGCCTGACCGAGTCGATCTCCTCCATCAGGTCGCCGAACACCGTGCCCTGGCCGCAGCCGCTGGTCGTCGTGCGTTTGCCCAGCTTGGCCTCGAGGTCGCGCAGGCCGCTGCGGGTGTTGATCACCACCGCGTTGACGTCCCAGTCGACCTGCACCGACACGATGTCCTCGACCCGGTCGAGCAGCCGCTGGTTGCGCAGATACCCGATGGCCAGCGCCTCGGGCGCCGCGCCCAGCGTCATCAGCGTGAGGATCTCGCGCTTGTCGACGTAGAGCGTCAGCGGATGCTCGCCGGCGATCGGAGTGTCGCGGGTCGCGCCATTCTCGTCGACAGCCGGGACGTTGAACGTCGACGGCCGCGCGGCGTCGGACAAGAGCGGCCGGTAGCGCTCGTCCGGCGCGTTCACGGCCGCTCCGGCTTGACGGCGGTGCGCAGCCACGTCATCAGCGGCAGCAGGCCGCGGAAATAGCCGGCGAGATTTCCCGCCAGGTCCTTCGGCGGACGCCGCTTGATGTCGACCTCGATCATGCCGAAATAATGGCGCAGCTTGATCGCCTCGATGT
>JBOIGD010000086.1:0-19309 GCA_050742615.1 Casimicrobiaceae bacterium
CGCTGCTGACGCAGGGCGCGATCGAGGCGCTGGAGCTCTGCGGCACCGATGCGCTGAAGGCGATGTTCCTCGACAAGATGGTCTCCGGCGCCTGGACCGGAACGATGAACCTGACCGAATCGCAGGCTGGCTCCGACCTGGCCGCGGTCCGCACCCGTTCGGTGCCGCAGGCGGACGGCAGCTTCCGGCTGTACGGCCAGAAGATCTTCATCACGTACGGCGAGCAGGACTACACCGACAACATCGTGCATCTGGTGCTCGCGCGCACACCGACGGCGCCCGAAGGCGTCAAGGGCATATCGCTGTTCGTCGTGCCGAAATTCCTGGTCAACGCCGATGGCAGCCTCGGCGCGCGCAACGACGTGCATTGCGTGTCGATCGAGCACAAGCTCGGCATCCACGCGAGCCCGACGGCGGTGCTCGCCTACGGCGACCACGGCGGCGCCGTGGGCTACCTGGTCGGCGAGGAGAACCGCGGCCTCGAATACATGTTCATCATGATGAATCTGGCGCGCTTCTCGGTGGGGATCGAAGGCATCGGCATCGCCGAGCGCGCCTACCAGCGCGCGCGCGCCTACGCCCGAGACCGCGTGCAGGGCAGGGCGCCCGGCCTGGACAAGATGGCGCCGACGGCGACGATCCTGCAGCATCCGGACGTGCGGCGCATGCTGATGACGATGAAGGCGCAGACCGAGGCGATGCGCGCCGTCGCCTACGTTACCGGCGCGGCGATTGACAATGCGCACCGGCATCCGGACTCCGACGCTCGCAAGCAGCACCAGGCCTTCGTCGACCTGATGATCCCGATCGTGAAGGGCTGGAGCACCGAGCTCGCGCAGGAGGTGACCTACCTCGGCGTGCAGGTCCACGGCGGCATGGGTTTCATCGAGGAGACCGGCGCCGCCCAGGACTATCGCGATGCGCGCATCACGACGATCTACGAAGGCACGACGGCCATCCAGGCCAACGACTTGGTCGGGCGCAAGACCGCGCGGGACGGCGGCGCGGTCGCGCGCGCGGTCATCGCCGACATCGGCAAGGTAGCCGCCGAGCTTGCGGCGTCCGGCGACATCGACCTTACGCGCATCGGCGGCGAGCTGGCTGCTGCCAACGCTGCGCTGCGGCAGGCGGTCGATTGGGTCGTTCCGGCCTTCGCCGGCGCCACGCGCGCGGCGCATGCCGCCTCGGTGCCGTATTTGCGGCTGTGGGGTCTGGTTGTCGGCGGCTGGCAGCTGGCGCGCGGCGCCCGCGCGGCCGCGAGACGGCTGGCCGACGGCAGCGACGACGGCGATTTCCATCGGGGCAAGGTCGCCACGGCGCGCTTCTATGCCGATTGCCTGCTGCCGCAGGCCGCCGCCTTGTCGCAATCGATCACGCATGGCAGCGAAGCCGTGCTCGCGCTTGCCGACGCGCAGTTCTGACCGTCGGCGCCGCGTCCCGCGACGCTGCGACGCTCCGTTCGTCGGTCCCGCGAGCGGCGGCGGAACCCGGCATCCGGCGCGGGGTCGTAGCAATTCGTCGGGTCGGCCCCCCTCCCCATGATGATTCGTTCGATCGCGCGCTCGCGCGCGATCGTCTTGCTCGTTGCCCTTGCCAGCGGCGTCTGCGCCTTGCCCTCGCGCGCCGACTCGCTCGCCGTCGTCGACCCGCTGCCGCCCGGACCGTACGCGGTCGGCTGCAGCAACATCGCCCAGGACTTCAGCCGCCCGCTCCCGGGAGAGAGCGCGCAGAACTACTGGGAAGGCTATCCCGACGGCAGTCGGGATCGCTACATCACGCAACTGCTCGCCGATCCGGCCGATGCGCTGGTCATCGACGTCAGCGTCCCGGATGATCGCGAGCTCTACGTCAACCGCGCCGGCCAGCAGGTGCCCTTCGCGCTTCTCGTCTGCTACCCGACGACCGGCGACAACCCGTATCCGGACTATCCGCTGCCTTCCGGAGAGCCGGTGCCGCACATGCAGCAGGGGAGCCAGCCGCCGATCTTCGCCGACGCCAACGCGCGCTGGCCGGTGCTCCTGTTTTCGCACGGGCTGGTCGGCAGCCCGATTTCCAGCGACTACATCGCGGCGCTGACCAGGCTGGCGAGCTACGGCTACGTTGTCGTCGCTCCGTTTCACGGCGACCCGCGCTTCACCGACGTCAAGATCGAAGACCTCTCGGATTTCCTGTACGCAGTGCTGCATTTCGGGACCTTCGTCGAGATGCAGTCGCTGCGGGCGCTGTCGCTGTCGCGCTCGCTCGACTACCTGCTGGCGCACCCGCAATATCGCGACCACGTCGACGCCGGCCGCGTCGGCGGCTTCGGTGCGAGCCAGGGTGGGGAATCGCTGCTGCTGATGACCGGCGCCAAGTTGACCATCACCGTCGGCATGTCGTCGAAGCAGGTGCTTACCGATCCGCGCCTCAAGGCGATCGTCGGCTACGTGCCGTATCTCGGCCAGCCGTTTTTCCCGGCGTTTGGCCGCGACCAGAGCGGGCTCGACGGCATCGCCACGCCGTTCCTCGCGATATCCGGCGGCGCCGACTTGACCGCGCCGCTGGAGACCACGCTGGAGGGCGTCGACCAGCTTACCGGCTCGCGCGACGTGGTGGTGCTGGCGGGCGTCGATCACGGCTTCGACATTCCGAGCACCGCCGACATTTTCACCTGGTCGATGACCTTCCTCGCGGCGCACGTCAACGACGATCGTATGGCGCGGGCCCGCATCGCCCGGATGACCTCGGTGCGAGGCGGCGGCAACGACTTTCTGGTGCGCGACTACACGGCGCCGGCCGCGCTGGCGCCGGGCGAGCTCGATACGATCGAATATTTCGGCGCGGCGCTCGGCGACTATTTTCTGACGGCAGCGCCGGAGGAGGCGGCGGTGCTCGATGCCGGAGTCCTGCCGGGATGGGTGCGCACCGGGTTTGCTTTCAAATCATGGTCGACCGCCGCGGGGCACGGCGCGCCGGTGTGCCGGTTCTTCGGCAAGCCGGGCCCGGGTCCGTACGCCCACTTCTACACGATCGATGCGAACGAATGCGCGTTCGTCGCGGCCAGTCCGGGCTGGATCTTCGAGGGATTGCCGTTCTCCGAAGACGCGCCGGTCGCGGACGATTGCGCCGCCGACCGCATCCCCGCGGTGCGGCTGTACAACAACTTCATGAACGGCCAGGTCGCGCACCGCTACCTGACCAGCCACAGCGAGACCGCGGCGATGGTCGGCGCCGGCTGGCTGGTCGAAGGCACCGTATTCTGCGCGCCGCCCTGAGCGCCGGTCAGTCGGTCGCGAGGACTTCCGCCCAGAGGATTTCACAGGCGCCGTCGCCGGTATCGTCGCGGCGGAGCGATGTGTTCCAGCTGAAGCCGCGCGGCCCGCGGACGTCCACCAGGTAGCCTTGCGCGGAAACGAGCTGACCCGGCCGCAACCGGGCCAGCCGCGCCGCGACGTCCGCGTTCGCGGGGATGACGTGGATTTGCGCGAGATGCGTGATCGTCGTCTGCCGCGGCAGCGGAAAATCGCCGCGCTTGGGATTCCAGTAGAAAAAGCGGCCCATCTGCGTGAATTCCAGCTGGTCGAGGATCGCGCTGTCCGACAACGGCCCCCATCCGACGCCCAGGTCGTATGGCGCGAGGGCCGCTTCGGCGTCGACGCGATAGCGCTCCTTGCGCAACAGCCTCGCGGTGATGTCGAAGCGCGCGCGCTTGACGAACGTGTAGCCTTTGGCGTCGAACGTCTGCGGCGGGTCCAGCGCGACCTGGACCGGCTCGTCGGGCGCGACGATGCCCGGCGGACGCTGGACCGGCCGCTCGCTCGACCACCAGTGCCAGCCGCCCAGCGCCGCGAGCGCGAGCAGGATCGCGAGGAAGCGCCGCACGTGTTCCGGTGTGCCGCGCCTCAACTGCCGGCAACAGCGCGCTGCGCGAGGCGCGCCAGGACGTCGAAGATGCCGGGCGCGGCGGCGAGCACCGGGCCGCCGGCGGCAAGACCTGCGGCACCCGGGTAGGGCAGCGTGCGCCCGCCGGCCTCCTCGATCAGCAGCAGGCCGGCGACGGCGTCCCAGGCATTCATGTGCGGCTCGACGAACGCATCGTAACGGCCGGCGGCAACGTGCGCGAGCATCAGCGCGCCGGCACCCATGTCTTTCACCGCCGCTCCGGCCTCGTGCAGCAGGCGTTTCAGCCGCAGGTGCTCGTCCAGCGAATGGCGCGGCACGTAGCCGACGCAGACCAGCGCGTAGTCCAGACGATCGCGCGGCGCGACCCGGATGCGCGTGCCGTCGCACCAGGCGCCGCCGCCCTTGGCGGCCCAGAAGAGCTCGTCGAGCGAGGGATCGTAGACCAGGCCGATCCGCCGCTCGCCGGCGACGACGAAGGCGATCGACACGCACCAGTAGCGCACGCCGTGCACGAAGTTGATCGTGCCGTCGATCGGATCGACGAGCCACGCGTGCGTGCCGATTTCGCCGCCACCTTCCTCGCCGTATACGGTGTCGCCGGGAAACGCCTGCGCCAGGCGCTGGCGCAGCAGGTCCTCGACCGCGCGATCGGCCGCGCTCACCCAGTCCTGCGGCCCCTTGCTCTCCGCGACAAAAGCGATTTCGTGCAGGAAGTAGCGCTTGGCCAGCACGCCGGCTTCCCGCGCGACACGGCGCGCGAAGTCGATCCTGGCGGCGAGATCGGTGGCGCTCATGCGGCTGCGATCGGAACGACGCCGTGATCGACGAGGGTGAGCGTGACTTCGGCGCCGGCGGCGAGCGGCCGGTCGACTGTCATGTTGACGACGAACAGCTCGCCCAAGGCGGTACTGATCGCGTATTCCATCAGGCCTCCGATATACGCTGCCTTGCGCACGGTGCCGGCGAGGCCGCGTTCCCCCTCGGCGGCCAATCGAACAGCCTCGGGCCGGATGGCGATGTCGACCGCACCGGGACGCAGCCCGCGGTGGGGAAGCCTGAGCCTGAGCGGGCGAATCCCAAAATCGACATATGGTTCGGCGGCACCGGCGATCCGCATCTGCAGGCAGCCGAGCAGGATCTGACCATGGCCTACAAGAGCCCGATGCTCGACCAACTGCAGCCGTGGGCGAAGAAGCAGGCCGAGCAATCCGGGTACAAGGCGGTCGGCCTGTATCTGGGCGTGCTGGGCATCGGTTACAACACCGAGCTCGCGGCGAGAAAGAAGGTGCCGCCGGCGTGCTGGAAGGAGCTCGCCAATCCCGCCTACGAGGGCGACGTGCAGATGGCCAATCCGAATGCGTCCGGCACCGCGTACACGGCGATCGCGACCCTGGTGCAGGTCTTCGGCGAGGAGGACGCGTTCAAGCTGCTCAAGGGAATGCGTTGAGCTGCGCCGCTGCGGGCAGCGGGGCAAGCGCGAACGCAAGCACGCCGACGAAGTACAATCTCCCCCGAATATTCATGCCTTTCCTCCTGATTAGGCCGATCCCGGCACGGGGACATCATCAGCGATCCGCCATGGCCGCGTCAACCGAACACGCCCGTCCCACGCGTCGCATGGCGGCATCGGTCTCGTGCCGCGGCGCAGCGGTCTCCGGCCGGGACGCGCGGCGCCGATGATCCGTCTCGGCGTCGACCTGGGCGGCAGCAAGATCGAGGTCGTCGCGCTCGCACCGGGGGGACGCGAAGTGTTTCGCCGCCGCGTGCCCACGCCGCAGGACAGCTATCCGGCGGTGCTCGACGCGATCGCCGCGCTGGTCGCAGCGGCGGAATCGGCGGTAAGGTCGAGGGCCAGCGTGGGCATCGGTACGCCGGGGTCGATCTCACGGGCGACCGGACTGCTGCGCGGATCGAACTCGATCCGCCTCAACGGCAAGCCGATCGCGGCGGACCTTGCGGCTCGCCTCGGGCGCGAGGTCCGCATCAGCAACGACGCGAACTGCTTTGCGCTGTCGGAGGCGACCGACGGCGCAGCGGCCGGCGCGGCGACGGTGTTCGGCGCGATCCTCGGCACCGGCGTCGGCGCGGGCATCGTGGTGCACGGCCGGGTGCTGACCGGTCCCAACGCGATCGCCGGCGAATGGGGCCACAATCCGATGCCGTGGCCGGAGGACGGTGAACGGCCCGGCCCGGCATGCTTTTGCGGACTGACCGGTTGCATCGAGACCTTCCTGTCAGGACCGGGGCTCGAGCGCGAGCATCTGCAGAGCACCGGCCAAACGCTCGCTGCGCGCGATATCGGCGCCGGCGCGGATGCCGGAGACGCCGCGTGCATAGCCAGCCTGCGGCGTTATGAAGCGCGACTCGCCCGCGCCCTTGCGCACGTGATCAACATTCTCGATCCCGACGTCATCGTGCTGGGCGGCGGCTTGTCCAACCTGCGGCGCCTGTACGATCGCGTGCCGGCGCTTTGGGGCGGCTGGGTCTTTTCCGATCGCGTCGACACGCGCCTGGTCGCGCACCGGCACGGCGATTCCAGCGGCGTGCGCGGTGCCGCATGGCTGTGGGATGACCCGGACAGCGGCGGCGCAAGCTAGCGCGCCGTTCCGGCGGCCCCGCGCGCGCGACGTCGGCGGTTCGCGAGCGGCGGAACGCGGCGGGCCGCGGCACCGCTGTCGTATAATCGCGATCGTCAGCCGACGATCGTTTCGTCTTGCCTCGCGCGAGGTCAACTCCCGATGAAAAAGGTCCGTTCCGACGCAGCAACGGCGCTTGCCGGGCTGCTGCACGACGACATGACGATTGCCGCCGGTGGCTTCGGACTCTGCGGCATTCCGGAAAACCTGATCCAGGCGCTGGTCGACAGCGGCGTCAAGGGCCTGACGATCGTCGGCAACAACGCGGGCGTCGACGACTTCGGCATGGGATTGCTGCTCAAGTCGCACCAGGTGAAGAAAGTCATCGCGTCGTATGTCGGCGAGAACAAGGAGTTCGAGCGGCAGGTGCTCGCCGGCGAGATCGAGCTGCAACTCACGCCGCAGGGCACGCTGGCCGAAAAGCTGCGCGCCGGTGGGGCGGGTATTCCCGGTTTCTATACGCGCACCGGCTTCGGCACGACGCTGGCCGAAGGCAAGAAGACGATGGCGTTCGACGGCAGGGAGTACGTGCTCGAGGAGGCGATTCGTGCCGACCTGGCCATCGTGAAGGCATGGAAGGGCGACAAGGCCGGCAACCTCGTCTATCGCATGACTTCGCGCAATTTCAATCCGATGATCGCGACCTGCGGCAAGATCACCGTGGCCGAAGTCGAGGAGCTGGTGGACATCGGCGTGCTCGATCCGGACCGGGTCCATACGCCGGGCATCTACGTCGATCGAATCATCCAGGGCGGCCGCTACGAGAAGCGGATCGAATTCCGCACGGTGGCCGGCGGCTCGGCATCGAAGAAGGACTCACCGATCCGGGAGCTGATGGCCAGGCGCGCCGCGCTGGAACTTCGCGACGGCTACTACGTCAACCTCGGCATCGGCATACCGACGATGGTCGCCAACTACATTCCGGACCACATCAGCGTGACGCTGCAGTCCGAGAACGGATTGCTCGGCATCGGGCCGTTTCCGGCCGCCGACAAGGTCGATCCGGACCTGATCAATGCCGGCAAGCAGACGATCACGACCTTGCCCGGGTCAAGCTTCTTCTCCAGCGCGGACTCGTTCGCGATGATTCGCGGCGGTCATATCGACCTGTCGATACTGGGTGCGCTGGAGGTCGCCGACAACGGCGACCTCGCCAACTGGATGGTCCCGGGCAAGATGGTCAAGGGTCCCGGCGGCGCGATGGACCTGGTCTCTGGCGTCAGGCGCGTCATCGTGCTGATGGAGCACACGGCCAAGGATGGCTCGCCCAAGATACTCGAGGCCTGCACGCTGCCGATCACCGGGAAAGGCGTGGTCAGCATGATCATCAGCGACCTGTGCGTGTTCGACGTGGTCCCCGGCAAGGGGCTGGTGTTGACCGAGCTGCATCCGGGGGTCGGCATCGACGAGGTCCGCGCCAAGACCCAAGCGCCGTTCGAAGCGGCCGTGCGTTGAAGAGTCGCGGCGCGCGAAAGCGCGCAGGCTTTTCACGCTGCGCCGCGGCAGCCTACATCGCCGAATAGTTCGGCCCGCCGCCGCCTTCGGGCGGTACCCAGCGGATATTCTGCAGCGGATCCTTGATGTCGCAGGTCTTGCAGTGCACGCAATTCTGCGCATTGATCTGCAGGCGCATGCCGGAGCCGCCTTCGGCCGCGACGAATTCGTAGACGCCGGCCGGGCAATAGCGTTGCTCGGGGCCGTCGAAGCGTGCGAGGTTGACGGCGACCGGTATCGAGGCATCGCGCAGCTTGAGGTGCGACGGCTGATCCTCTTCATGGTTCGTGCTCGAGAGATAGACCGACGACAGCTTGTCGAACGTCAGCAGGCCGTCGTATTTCGGGTAGGCGATGCGCGGGGCTTCCGCCGCCGGCACCAGCGTCTCGTTGTCCGGCCGGCCGTGGCGCAGCGTCCACGGCACGATCCCGCCGAGCCCCAGGTCGTTCAGCCACATGTGGACGCCGCCGTGCACGGTGCCGGGCCACAGGCCCCATTTCAGCCCTGGCTTGACGTTGCGCACCTTGTGCAAATCGTCGTACACCCACGACTGCCGCAGCGCCGCCGGGTACGCGGCGAGCTCGTCCTGCGCGCGGCCTTCGCGCAGCGCTGCGAACGCCGCTTCGGCGCCGAGCATGCCGGTCTTCATCGCGTTGTGCGAGCCCTTGATCCGCGGCAGGTTCACAAAGCCAGCGGCGCAGCCGATCAGCGCGCCGCCGGGAAAGACGAGCCGCGGGATCGACTGCAGGCCGCCCTCGTTGATCGCGCGCGCGCCGTACGACAGCCGCTTGCCGCCTTCGAAGGTTGCGCGGACGGCCGGATGGGTCTTGAAGCGCTGGAATTCGTCGTAGGGGGAGAGGTGCGGGTTGCTGTAGTTCAGATGCACGACGAATCCGACCGCGACCTGCCGGTCTTCCAGGTGATAGACGAACGAACCGCCGCCGGTGTGGGCGTCGAGCGGCCAGCCCTGCGTATGCACTACCAGGCCCGGACGGTGCCGATCCGCGGCGACCTGCCAGAGCTCCTTGATGCCGATGCCGTATTTTTGCGGATCGACGCCGTCGCGCAGATTGAATCGCGCCATCAGCTCCTGCGACAGCGAGCCGCGGCAGCCCTCGGCGAACAGCGTGTAGCGGCCGTGGAGCTCCATCCCGGGCTGATAGCCGGATTTGTGCGTGCCGTCCCTGGCAACGCCGACGTCGCCGGTCGCCACGCCGCGCACCGCGCCCGTCGCGCTGTACAGGATCTCGGCGGCGGGGAAGCCGGGGTAGATTTCGACGCCGAGCGCTTCGGCCTGGGCCGCGAGCCACCGGCATACGTTGGCGAGGCTCACGATGTAGTTGCCGTGGTTGCGCATCAGCGGCGGCAGCAGCCAGCCGGGAATCCGGTACGAACGCTCCTCGGTCAGCACCTCAAAGCGGTCCTCGGCGACCGCCGTGTGCAGCGGTGCGCCCAGCGCCTTCCAGTCGGGCAGGAGCTCGTTCAACGCCTTCGGATCGATGACCGCGCCGGACAGGATGTGCGCGCCGACTTCGGAGCCCTTTTCGAGCAGGCATACGCTGACTTCGCGGCCTTGTTCGAGCGCGAGCTGTTTCAGCCGTATCGCCGCGGACAGGCCCGACGGGCCGCCGCCGACGATCACGACATCGTATTCCATCGCTTCGCGCTCCATTACGCTCCCGGACGGCGATCCGACATGCCAGCCATTATAATTGCCATTTCGACGGCGACCCCCGATGCCCGCAGAACGACAGGCCGTCCACGTCACTCTCCTGCCGATACGGTGGGGCGACATGGACGCGCAGGGACACGTGAACAACACGGTCTACTTCCGCTACATGGAGCAGGCGCGACTCGAATGGCTGGCGTGGCTCGACGATCGCTGCGGCGGCTTCCCCGGCCAGGGCCAGGTCATCGTCAACGCAAGCTGCGCCTTCCTCGCCCCGATGACTTATCCGGGCACGGTGGAAGTGCGCATGTACCTGGATCCGCCGGGCCGGTCCTCGATCGACACGCGCTACGAGCTCCGCGTCGGCGACAAGAAGTACGCCGAAGGCAGCGCGAAGCTGGTGTGGATCGACCGGCAGACGCAGCGCTCGGTGCGCTTGCCCGAACGGGTCGCCGCGCTGGCAATACAGGGCGCGGGCCCCTCGGGACCGGCATGCTGATCGATGCCGAGCGGTCGATGCTGCTCGCGATCGACCTGCAGGAAAAAATGCTGCCGGCGATCGCCGATCATGCCGAGGTCGCAAGCAATTGCGCGTGGCTGCTGCGGGCCGCCACCCGGATCGGCGTGCCGGTCGCCGGTATCGAGCAGAATCCGCGCGGGCTGGGGCCGCTGGTGCCGGAGATCCGCGCCCTGCTGCCCGAGCGGGCCGTGGCGACGAAGACGCATTTCTCCTCGGTGGCGGCACGAGCGCTGCGCGACCTGCCGGGCGCCGACCGGGCGCAGATCGTCATCATCGGCGTCGAGGCGCACGTCTGCGTGCTGCAGTCGGCGCTCGATCTCTATCACGAAGGCAAGGAAGTCTACTGCGTTGCCGACTGCGTCGGTTCGCGCCGCCAGCTCGACCGCGACGTCGCGCTAGCGCGCATGCGCCAGGCAGGCGTACGCATCGTGTCGCGCGAAATGGTGGTCTTCGAGTGGCTGGCGGATGCGGCAACCCCGTTGTTCAAAGCGGTAAGCCGGGAATTCCTCAAGTGAGCCGGCGATGAACCTCATCGCCATCGTCGTCGCGCTCGGCGTCGAGCAGTGGCGCACGTTCCACTGGCGCGGCGCGCTGCAGCAGGCATTCGTCCGGTACGCGCGATGGCTGGAGCGCCGCTTCAACGGTGGCGCGGCGCAGCAGGGTGCGATCGCCGCCGCCCTCGCGCTGCTCCCCCCCGTGCTGGTTGCCGCCTGCGTGTTCTGGGCGCTCGCGTGGGTCCATCCGCTTTTGGCGCTCGCGTGGAATGCGCTGGTCCTTTATCTGCTGGTCGGCTTTCGGCATTTCAGCCACGCGTTCGGCGCGATCGTCGAAGCGCTGAAAGCCGGGGACGCGATCACGGCGCGCAAGCGCCTTGCGGCCTGGCGCGGCATCGACGCGAGCGCGGCGAATGCCGAGGACCTTCCGAAGCTCGCGATCGAGCAGGGCCTCGAGGATTCGTATCGCCACCTCTTCGGTACGCTGTTCTGGTTCCTGGTGTTGCCCGGCCCGGCCGGCGCGGTGCTTTACCGGGCGACGGTGCTGCTGGCGGCGCAATGGCGCGGCGAGGCGTCGACGCCGATCGGCGATCGGCTCGGCGCGTTCGGCATGCCGGCGCAGCGCCTGCTGCACTGGCTCGACTGGGCGCCGGTGCGGCTGACGGCCGCGACGTTCGCCGTCGTCGGCGACTTCGAGGACGCCGTCTATTGCTGGCGGACGCAAGCCGGGCAATGGCCGGTCTTGCACGAGGGGATCCTGCTCGCAAGCGGCGCCGGGGCACTCGGGGTGGTGATCGGCGGCACGGTGACCGGCCCGGCCGGCGAGCCCGAGTCCCGTCCCGAGCTCGGCATCGGCGAGCCTGCCGACAGCGACATCCTCCCGAGCGCCGCGGGGCTGGTCTGGCGTGCGCTGCTGGTCTGGCTCGCCTTCCTGCTGGTGCTGACGCTGGCGTACTGGGCGCCGTAGGCTGGCGTGCGTCACCAGGTGCGCGCGCGCCGGCCGCTGTCCGCGATCAGTTGCCGCAGCAGCGCGACCCGCCAGGGCTTGACGTCGCCCCGGTCGATCGCGTCCTGGATCGCGCACCCCGGCTCGCTGTCGTGGCGGCAATCGCGAAAACGGCACGACCCCAGCAACGGACGAAGCTCCACGAAGCCGTGCGCGAGCGCTTCGGCGGTCAGGTGTCCGAGGCCGAACTCCTTCATGCCGGGTGAATCGACGATCCAGCTAGAGTCGTCGAGAACATACAGGATCGTCTCGGTCGTCGTATGGCGGCCGGTGCGCAGGGCCGACGAAATTTCGCGGACGCGGGCCGAGGCCGCGGGCAGCAGGCGGTTGATCAGCGTCGACTTGCCCATGCCCGATTGCCCGACCAGGACGCTGCGCTGACCGGCGAGCAACGGCAGCAGAACGCCGGCGTCCTCGCTCGCACAGATCTCGGCTACCGTATAGCCGAGCGCGGCGAATTGCGCGAGCCGCGGACGCACGGCGTCAAACGACGGCAGATCGCGCTTGTTGGCGATCAGGACAAAGCGGCAGCCGCTGCTTTCCGCGGCGACCATCCAGCGGTGCACCAGCTCGTCGTCGAACGGCGGCTCGGGCGCGACCATGCCGAGCACCTGAGTGACGTTGGCGGCGATCAGCTTTTCGCGCCTCGAGTCGGACCGGTAGAGGAGCGAAGTGCGCGGCTCGATCGACTCGATCACGCCTTCGCCCGGGCCCGATGCCGCCCAGTGCACGCGGTCGCCGCAGGCGACGGCCAGCGAGCGACCAAGCAGCACGCACGACACCGTGCTGCCGTCGTCCTGTCGGACCGAATAATGCCTTCGGTGCGCGGCGGTGACGAGGCCCGTCGCGCCGGTCACGCTCGCCAGCACGCCAGCACGCCGGCAAGGCTTGCCTCGCCGGGGTCACGGGCTCCCGGCAAGCGACTCGACCTTGGCGGCGCAGATGCAGTCGTTCTGCGTCACGCCGCCCGCATCGTGCGTCGAATATACGACGTCGACGCGGTTGTAGTGGACCGAGAGATCGGGATGATGATCCTGCCGGTGCGCGACGTACGCGATCGCGTTGACGAACGCCATCGTCCGGTAGTAGTCGGCGAAGGCGAAGCTCTTGGCGAGCGCCTTGCCGGCATGCTTCCAGCCGGGGAGCGCGGCGAGATGCGCGGCCAGATCGGCGCGCGGCAGCAGCGGCGCGCCGGGCCGGCAGTCGAGCGCGGCCAATGCGCGCAGGCCCTCGCGCGCGGGCAGTCGTTTCGGCTTGCTTGTCGGGGTGCTCATCGGAAGTGATAGTACCGCTTGTCGAGATACGCTGCGACGTGCGCTTCCTCATCGGGAAGATAGCCGGTCGCCGGATGGCCATTGCAGTAACGCACCCGCATGGCAACAGTCGGACAATGCGCGCGCATCGGCTTCGGTTCAGACCGCGGCGGACTCGAGCCGCGCGATGCGCGCCGCGGCGGGCGGATGCGAGTCGTAGAACGCCGAGTGCAGAGGATCCGGGGTCAGCGTGTTGGCGTTGTCCTCATAGAGCTTGACCAGCGCGGCAACCAGCGCCGGTGCCGAAGCGTGCGCCGCCGCGTACGCGTCCGCCTCGAACTCGTGCCGTCGCGAGTACAGCGCCGCCAGCGGCGCGCCGAGAAAGGTGAAGACCGGCAGCGCCAGCACGAACAACACCAGCGCGACGCCGTAACGGGGCGGCGCCAGCGGCACACCGAGCCCGGTGTAGAACCACGGCTGGCCGACCAGCCAGCCGAGCAGCGCCAGCAGCGCGAGGCTCGCGGCCGCGAACCAGGCGGTGCGCTTGATCACGTGGCGCAGCTTGAAATGGCCGAGCTCGTGCGCCAGCACGGCCTCCACTTCCTCGGGCTGCAGTCGCGACAACAGGGTGTCGAAGAAGACGATGCGCCGCGCCGCGCCGAAGCCGGTGAAGTACGCGTTGCCGTGGCTCGAGCGCCGCGAGCCGTCCATGACGAACAGGCCCTTGGCAGCGAAGCCGCAACGCGCCAGCAGACGCTCGACACGCTCGCGCAGCGGCGCGTCGGCCAGCGGCTGGAACTTGTTGAACAGTGGCGCGATCAGCGTCGGATAGAGCACGAGCATCAGTATCTGGAAGACTACCCAGGCGATCCACGCGTACAGCCACCACAGCGACCCGCTGCGCGCCATCAGCCACAGCACCAGGGTCAGCAGCGGAATACCGAGCAGCGCGCCGAGCAACGCGCCCTTGCCGAGATCGGCGAGCCAGAGTCGCAGGGTCATCCGGTTGAAGCCGAAGCGCTGCTCGATGACGAAGGTGCGATACCACGAGAGCGGCAGACCGATCAGCGCGGTCAGCAGGGTGACGGCGACGACCAGCACGACGTCCTGCCACAGCGCGCCGACCGGCAGCGCGCCGGTGCCCGCGGCGATGAGCGCGAGTCCGCCGCCCAAGGTCAGCGCCAGCAGCACGACGGCGTCG
Source organism: Casimicrobiaceae bacterium (assembly GCA_050742615.1). Taxonomy (GTDB): domain Bacteria; phylum Pseudomonadota; class Gammaproteobacteria; order Burkholderiales; family Casimicrobiaceae; genus PALSA-1003. The sequence continues at coordinate 14,156 of JBOIGD010000086.1, forward strand.
AGCAGCGTGTCGACGATGCCGAGGCGCGTGCGTGCGATCGTGTAATCGGCCGCTTTCTGATGCGCCGCGAGCGTGATCCGTGCCGCGAAATGCGCCGGCGGTGCGCCGCGATTCGCGGCAACGTGTTGCGTCTGCCGGCGCGCGAGCCAGAGCTGCAAAGCCACCGACACGCCGAGCGCAAGCAGGAAGAGCCAGGTGAACAGCGCGTCGGATTGCGGCATGACGATACTCTAGTGTGCTGAGTCAGAAATTCGCTCGATAGTTCGCGGCGGATTTGTCCGCCATGCTGCGTTGCTCGCCCTCACCGTAGCACGAGCTACGGCTTCGGTCTCGCGTCTTGCCTGGCGGGCAAATTCACTCGCTCCTTTATCGTCGGAACTTCTGACTCAGCACACCGGCTGCCAGCGATATGCGAGAATGAGCATCCATTTTACGCCAAGTGGGAACCATGGCGCAGGACGCCGGCCTCCTCGTCTGGATCGACATGGAAATGACGGGCTTGCGGCCCGAGACCGACCGCATCATCGAAGTCGCGCTGGTCGTGACCGACGCCGCACTGGCGACGGTCGCCGAGGCGCCGGTCCTGGTCGTGCATCAGGACGACGCGACGCTGGCCGGGATGGACTCGTGGAATCAGTCGACCCATGCGCGCTCCGGCCTGATCGACAGGGTCAAGACGTCGACACTCGACGAGGCGGCAGTCGAGCAGCGGATGCTCGCGTTCCTGCGCGAGCACGTCCCGCCGAAGGCCTCGCCGATGTGCGGCAACTCGATTTGCCAGGATCGCCGCTTCCTCGCGCGGTGGATGCCAGCGCTAGAGGAATATTTCCACTACCGCAACCTCGACGTGTCGACGCTCAAGGAGCTGTGCAAGCGCTGGCTGCCCGACGTGGCGAAAGCATGGGTCAAGCAGGGCAGGCACGAGGCGCTCGCCGACATCTACGAATCGATCGACGAGCTCAAGTACTACCGCGAGCGTTTCATAGGGCGAGGTTCGGTGGCGCCGGTTCCGACAACGCCGATCCGATGAAATTCTGCAGCCACTGCGGGTCGGCCGCGCTCGCCCTGCGCGTGCCGGAAGGCGACACCCTGCCGAGACACGTGTGCGCGACCTGCGGCACGATTCACTACCAGAATCCGAAGACCGTCGTCGGCTGCCTTCCCGAGTGGCAGGGTCTGGTGCTGCTTTGCAGGCGCGCGATCGAACCCAGGCGCGGGCTGTGGACGCTGCCCGCGGGTTTTCTCGAGAATGGCGAGACCCTGGAGGGCGGTGCGCTGCGCGAGACCGCCGAGGAAGCGCGCGCCCGCGTCGAGATCGGCGGGCTATACACGATCATCAGCCTGCCCGACATCAACCAGGTCTATGTGATGTTCCGGGCGCGTCTGCTGGATCTCGATTTCGCACCGGGCCCGGAAAGCCTCGAGGTCCGGCTGTTCGCAGAGGACGCCATTCCCTGGGACGAGATCGCGTTCCGCACGATCGCGCGGACGCTGCGCAATTATTTTCTCGACCGCAAGCGCGACGACTTCCCGGTGCACGTCAGCGCGCTGAGCCGGCGCTCGCCGCGCGATCCGTCGCTGCAGGCCGCCGCCTGACTCCCGCTCCGGCATCGGGCGGCGCGACAGCCGAATCGCCGCCGCCCCCTGCTACTTCAGCAGCCCGACTTCCTCGTAGTACCGCTGCGCGCCGGGGTGCAAGGGCACCGGCATGCCTTCCAGCGGATGCCTGCGGTCGATCGCCTTGGCGGCGGCATGCGCCGCGGCCATTTGATCGAGGCTCGCCCAGAGCGCTTTGGTAATGTTGTAAACGACGTCGTTGGCGACGCCCGCGTGCGTGACCAGATAGTTTTCCACCACCACCGCGGGCAGGTCGGCGTCCTGGCCGCGATAGGTGCGGGCGGGAATGATCCCTGCGAGATAGGCGGGGTCGTTGGTCCTTTTGACGACGTCCGGCGGAATCGGGACGACGACGATTTCCATCGCCGCGGCGAGGTCGCGGATCGCCGAGATGCCGAGACTCGCCGACAGCAGCATCGCGTCGATCTGCCGGTTCTTAAGCAGCTCGATGCTCTCGCCCAGAGGCAGGTATTCGACCCTGGCGAAGGCCTTGTACGACAGGCCGGCGGCGGCGAAGATCGCGCGGGCGTCGAGCTCGGTCGGGGATTTGAGCGCGCCGACCGAGACGCGCTTGCCCTGCAGGTCGGCAAGGCGCCGGATACCCGAGTCGGCGCGGGCAACGACCTGGACGTAGTTGGGGTAGAGGGTCGCGATGCCGCGGAGTTTCTTGAGCGGCGTCTTGAATCCGGCTTCCCCGTTGCCCTTCCACGCATCGGACAACGAATCGCCGAGCGTGAACGCCACCTCACCGCGCGCCGCCTGCAGCAGGTTGAGGTTTTCCGCCGCGCCCTTGGTCGCCTGGACCGATGTCTTGGCTTGCGGCATCAGCTTGCCGACGGCGCTGGCCAGCGCCACGCCCAGCGGGTAGTACACGCCGCTGGCCGATCCGGTGAGCACGGTGATGAATTGCTCGGCGGCCAGCGCAGGGGATGCGCCGAGCATCAGGGCGAACGCGCAACGCACGAAAAGCTTGCTCACCGGTTGCTCCAGCATCGGATCGCGTGCCCGGTCGCGTTCGTGCCTGGGGCGCGGCGCGCGATGGCCGTCTCGAAGCGATTGTAGCAAGCCGGAGCTCGCTACGCGTTGCGCAGCCACGTGCCGACGATACGTTGCATACCCACCGCGCGCGGGACAAAGCCGCAGGCGGCGTAGAAATCCTGGCGATCGTCGGTGAACAGGTAGACGTGCTGGCCCTGCAGCGCCTCGCAAAGCAGCTCGATGACGCGCCGGCCGATGCCGCGGCGGCGATACGCGGACCGGGTCCAGACATCGACGATGTAGGCGTTGCACACGCCGTCGGACAGCGCGCGCCCGGTGCCGACGATCGCGCCGCCGTCGCGCACCACGACGCAGCGGTAGCTGTTGCGAAACGACGTCTCCATCTGCAACGGCGTGCGGCCGTTGTCGAACCGGTCCGCGGCCAGCGCGGCGATCAGCGCCGCCCAGTCGACGCCGTCGATGGACGTTGAATAGTCGATCGGCATCAGAACGGCAACGGCCTGCCGGGCATCGCCTCGCTCAGCACGCGGCGAAATGCGCCCTGGATGCGGGTCAGCGCCGCGGCATCATCCGCCTCGAAGCGAAGCACGATCACCGGCGTCGTGTTCGACGCGCGGGCGAGCCCGAAGCCGTCGGCGTACTCGACGCGCAGCCCGTCGATCCGGATGACGTCGGTGGCGCCGGGGAACGTCGCCGTTTCGGCCAGCCTGTCGATCAGCCGGTGCGGCGAGGCATCGGCGCAGGCGATGTTGAGCTCGGGCGTGCTCAGGCTGTCGGGTATCGCGTGCAGCGCGGCTGAAGCATCGGCGTCGCGGGAGAGGATCTCGAGCAGGCGCGCGCCGGCATACAGCCCGTCGTCGAAGCCGTACCAGCGCTCTTTGAAGAACGTGTGTCCGCTCATTTCACCGGCGAGCTCGGCGCCGGTTTCCTTCATCTTCGCCTTGATCAGCGAGTGGCCGGTCTTCCACAGCAGCGGCTTGCCGCCGTGGTTCTCGATCCAGGGCTTGAGCTTGCGCGTCGACTTGACGTCGTAGATGACCGTCGCCCCGGGACGGCGCGACAGCATGTCGGCCGCGAACAGCATCAGCTGCCGGTCGGCGTAGATCGTGCGGCCGTCCTTGGCGACGACGCCCAGCCGGTCGCCGTCGCCGTCGAAGGCGATGCCGAGCTCGTTGTCGGTGGCGGCCAGGCAGGCGACGAGGTCGCGCAGGTTGGCCGGCTGCGACGGATCCGGATGATGATTCGGGAAATTGCCGTTCACTTCGCAGAAGAGCTCGGTCACGTCGCAGCCGAGGCGGCGGAAGAGCGCCGGCGCGTAGGCGCCGGCAACGCCGTTTCCGCAGTCGACCGCGATGCGCATCGGCCGCGCCAGATGGACGTCTCCGGCGATGCGGTCGAGGTAATCGGATGCGATGTCGGCGCGGCGCGAAAGCCCGGCGCCGCGCGCGAGTCGGCCGGCCTCGATCCGCGCGCGCAGCGCCTGGATCTCGTCGCCGGCGAGCGTGTTGCCGTCGATCACCATCTTGAGGCCGTTGTACTCGGGCGGATTGTGGCTGCCGGTGACCATCGCGCAGCATTGCGTGCCCAGATGATGCGCGGCGAAGTAGCTCATCGGCGTGGTCACCATGCCGATGTCGACGACGTTTGCCCCGCTGGCCTGGATGCCGGCGGCGAGCGCGCCGGCGAGCTCCGGGCCGGAAAGCCGGCCGTCGCGGCCGACGACCAGCGTATCGCGTCCGCGCTCCAGGGCCAGCGTGCCGAGCGCCTGCCCGATCGCCTGGATGATCGGCGCGGTCAGCGTCCTCCCGACGACGCCGCGGATGTCGTAGGCCTTGAAAATATCGGCGGGAAGAGGCATCGGGGAATGTCGAGAACGGGAGGGTCGGCGGGCAGCGCGGTTGGCGAGCCGCCGTGCCGTCCGGTCATTGTGCCCGCGCGAAGAATTGTAGCAGGCGTCCTGGCAGCCAATCCAGGTTGTCGGGGAAGGGTGCGGCGGCGAAGCCCGCATGCCCGCCCTGCGCCGGCTGCTCGAGGGTCACCGCGCGGCTGACGGCGTTGGCTTCGGGCAGCGAGCTCGCCGGGATGAACGGATCGTTTTTCGCGTTCAGCACCAGCGCGGGAACGGCGACGCCGCCGAGCCACGGCTTGCTGCTGGCGCGCCGCCAGTAGTCGCGGGCGCCGCCGAACCCGTGCAGCGGCGCGGTCACCGCATCGTCGAACGCGTGCATCGACTTCGCCCGGCGTATCGCGGCGGCGTCCAGCGTGCCGGGAAAGCGCTGCGCCATCGCCAAGGCCTTCGGGACCAGCGTCGACAGGAAGTGACTGGCGTAGATGCGGTTGAAGCCCTGCCCGATGGCGATCCCGGCCGCGGCAAGATCGAGCGGCGCGGACACGGTCGCCGCGGCGACGAGCGTCGCGCGCGCCTTTCGTTCCTCGCGACCGAGCCAGTTCAGGAGCGCGCTGCCTCCCAGCGACACGCCGACCGCGTACAGCGGCGCGGTGGGTGCGCGCGCGCGCACGGTCGAGAGCATCCAGCCG
>JBOIGD010000087.1:0-8077 GCA_050742615.1 Casimicrobiaceae bacterium
TCACGATGGATTGCGCGAGCACGGTCGCGGTCGTGGTGCCGTCACCGGCCACGTCGGAAGTCTTGGAGGCGACTTCCTTCACGAGCTGCGCGCCCATGTTCTCGAACTTGTCCTTGAGCTCGATCTCCTTCGCGACCGACACACCGTCCTTGGTGATCGTCGGGGCGCCGAAGCTGCGCTCGAGAACTACGTTACGGCCCTTCGGACCGAGGGTTATCTTGACCGCGTTGGCGAGGATGTTGACCCCCGACAGCATGCGGTTTCGGGCGCCGTCGCCGAAGCGTACGTCTTTGGATGCCATTTTCTATTCTCCTGAATCTGTGGTGTGGGTGGGATCAGGCGACGATGCCGATGATGTCGTCCTCGCGCATGTGCAGGAGATCCTGCCCGTCGAGCTTGAATTCCTGGCCCGAGTACTTGCCGAAAAGGATCTTGTCGCCGATCTTGACTCCCATCGGGACCAGCTTGCCGCTGTCGTCGGTCTTGCCCGGTCCGGCATAGATGATTTCGCCCTGCGAAGGCTTCTCGGCGGCGGTGTCGGGAATGACGATGCCGCCGGCTGTCTTGCGCTCCTCTTCGAGCCGCTTAACGATCACGCGATCGTGCAATGGACGGATTTTCATGTTAGTGCTCACTCCTAAAAACATAAAGTAAACAGAATCAAGTAGTTGATCCTGCGGTCTGGGGTTTGATGCCGGCTCGGGCGCTCCCAAAGTCGCGGGCCCCGCGTCACTGTTAGCACTCTCCTCGAGCGAGTGCTGATGATAGTACCTCAGGGGCGGAATATCAAGCGCGCGAGGATTAAATTTTCCGGCGGGCGCTCGATGGCGGCCGATGGGAGGGACACCTCATGACATCGTCATAAGCAGGACCTCGGGCGACTATTCGTGGCGCCGGGACGTGGGCTCGATGCCGGCAAGACGTGCGGCATCGACCGCCGGCGCGGTATGTTAAGGTTTTCGATCCGCCCGTCGCGGCTCTACCCGGAGTGCGCCATGCCGAACCCGCCGAACCCTGGCGTCCCCCGTCCTGGGACGCCAGCCCCGGACGCCCGCCCGGTCGAGGCCGGGCGCGGCGCCGCATGGTGGAGCGAAGCCTGGCGGTTGTTCACACCGGCCGCCGGCGTGTGGATCGTGATCGTGATCGTGGCGTTCATTCTCAATATCGTGCTGGCCTTGATCCCGCTGCTGGGGCACGTTGCCGGACAACTGCTGTTCCCGATCTTTGCCGGCGGGTTGATGCTCGGCTGCCGCGCCATCGATCGCGGCGAGCCGCTGACTGTCGCGCACCTGTTCGCCGGATTCGGCAACCGGCTCGGGCCGCTGTTCATCGTCGGCCTCATCTATACCGCCATTGCCGTGGCGATCATCCTGGTCGTGTTCGGGCTGCTGGTGGTGTTCTTCGGCGCGGCGATCGTCGGCCATCTCTGGCACATGCAGCACCTGGATCCGTTCGCCATCGGTTCGATCCTGGGCGACATGCTCGTCACGGCGCTGGTCATTGCGCTGATCTTCCTGCTGCTCTACCTGCCGCTGCTGATGGCAGTCTGGTTCGCGCCGGCGCTGGTGGTGCTGCGCGGCGTCGACCCGCTCGAGGCGATGCGGCTCTCGTTCAATGGGTCGCTCCGCAACGTGGTGCCGTTCCTGATCTACGGCCTGATCGGCCTGGGGCTGGCGATCGTGGCGACGATCCCGCTCGGATTGGGATGGCTGGTGCTGGGCCCGGTGACCATCACGTCGCTGTACGCCAGCTACTGCGACATTTATGAAGACCTGCCGCCGGCGCCGGGCGAAGCCCCGCCACAAACTGTCTAGCGGGCCGAGCCGGAAGCCCGCTCGTCCGTTTCTCCTTGGATTCCCCGACTCGGCACATGGTTTGACGACAGCGCGAACACCACGATCTGATCGTCGGTGAACACGGGCGCGCCGAGCTTGGCGCCGATCAGCGGCAGGCACCGTTCCATGTCCGGCCATTGTGTCGGCGGCACCCCGGGCGCGATCGTCCACGGCGTCCTGTGCACGACCAGATAATCCGCCCCGTAACGCTTGCCGCGCAGCAGCGCCGACAGGTGGACCATGTGACGCATGCGCAAGCCGCGCTCGCTCTCCGGATACTCGCCGAAGCTGCGCTCGCCGCAAACGCCGTTGACCATTCCGATTTTGACTAGCTGCCGGTGCCGCTGCTGATAGAACGGCAGCGGATTGAATTGCGATTCGAGGTTCCACGGCGCCTCGATCAAGGTGACGCTCGCCGGCGGCAACCCCGCGAGCTCGTCGTAGAACGCCGGCATGCGTTGTTTCGGCGCGAGAGTGACGTACGGATTTTTCGCGTCGTCGTAGTCGTACTGAAAGCGCGCGTGCCCGAGAAATTGATTCGGATAGTAGAAGCTCCGCGGCAACGGACCCAGCGCGAGCAGCGCCAGCGGCAGCGCGACGACCGCGACGGGCACCGCCGGCCAGGGCGCCGCGCGCGCGAGAGCGACCGCGCCGGCCGCCGTCGCGAACAGCACGAAGGGCAGGACGACCAGTACATAGCGCGCCTGCACCAGCGGGTGCTCGATCCAGGTGGCGCGGCTCGCGGCGAGCAGCAGCCAGTAGCCGAGGATCGGGAGCGCGAAAAAGCGCACAAGCTCGCGGTCGCGCCGGTACAGCGCGATGGCGCCATAGGCGGTCAACGCTACGAATGCCGCCAGCACGGCCGGAAAGGCGGTTCCCGCCAGCATCAGCCAGGTGCGGTAGACGCTGTCGACGCTCATTGCATGCTGCCCGATCTTTCCTGCCATCGCATCCCAGTCGTGGTAAAGCGGGGGCCCGAGGGTTGCCGCCAGCAGGACCAGCAGCGCGCTCGCGATCGCGGCCAGGCGCAACAGCGGGCGCGGATCGTGCCTGAGCGCGGCGCGCGTCGCGGCGGCGCCGAGGTACGCGAGCGGCAGCAGGGTGAAGCCGAGCGTGACCGGATGCAGCCACGCGGCCGCCCAGCTGCCGGTGACGTACGCCGCAGCCCAGCGGCCGCCGCCTTTCCGCCACCACCGGCGCAGCGCGACCATGGCGACGAACGCCGCGAGCACGGTGATCGAATAGGGCCGCGCGATCTTGCTGAAGTAGACGAGCAGCGGCGACACGGCGAGGAGCCCCGCCCACAGCGCACGCGTCCAATCGTCGGCGGCGCGGCGGACCAGCAACGGCGCGGCGGCGAGAAGCGCCGCGCCGGCGACGAACATCGGCATCCGCATCGTCCACTCGGTCAGACCGCCGTGCTGCATCAGCAAGCGGTCGTACAGCGCCAGCGGAATGCTGTAGTCGCTTCGCCCGAAGCTATCGAAGATCCCGGCGAATCCAGACTGGAGGATCTTGTGGACCGCGTGCCATTCGTCCTCGACCAGGATCTGCAGTCCGAGCTGGTAATAGCGGAGCCACACGCCCGCGATCAACCAGCACGACGCCAGCGCGAAGGCGGCGGCGCCGCGCGGCAGGCGCGCGACCGTCATCGGGCGTCGCGATCGGCAGCCGCCGGCGCCAGCCGCAGGCGCGATTCGACGGCGAATATTCGCGGGCGGCCGATCCCGCAGCGCCATGCCCGATACTGGAGCGACGTCCGCAAGACGCCGAGGCCGTAGACCAAGGCGCGGCCGAAGCCGATCGAGCTCGCCTCGGCGAAATATCTTGCCGGACATGAGATCTCGCCGACGCGAAAATCGAAGGCGAGGGCCTGCACCAGCATCTGGTTGTCGAACACGAAGCCGTCGGCATTCGCGTGCAGCGGCAGCGTCTCCAGCACGCGGCGAGAAAACGCCCGGTACCCGGTGTGCCACTCGGACAGCTTGCCGCCGACCAGGATGTTCTGCGCCGCGGTCAGGACGCGGTTGGCTGCGTACTTGTACGTCGGCATTCCGCCGGCGCGCGCCGATTGCGCGATGATGCGCGAGCCGATGACGACATCGTAGACGTCGGACGCCACCATCGCCGCCATCGCGGTGATCAGCCGCGGCTCGTATTGGTAGTCGGGATGCAGCATGACGACGATGTCGGCGCCGCGGGCCAGGGCCTCGGTGTAGCAGGTCTTCTGGTTGGCGCCGTACCCGCGGTTGTCCTCGTGGCGGATGACCGCAATGCCCAGCCGCTCGGCGACCGCTATCGTCGCGTCGTCGCTCGCATCGTCGACCAGCAAGACGTCGTCGACGACGTCGTGCGGAATCGCCGCATAACACCGGGCCAGCGTTTTCTCCGCGCGGTACGCCGGCATGACGACGACGATTTTGCGTTGATGCAGCAAGCGGGACCGTCAGGGGAACTGGGTGCGCCGCGAGCGCGTTGCGCCGGCGCGCGGATCGGGCCGATTCTAGCACGCAGTGCGAAGCACGCCGGCGCGCCGCGCCACGCGCTTGGCCCCAGGGTCAGGCCAGCGGCGGGTTCCCGTTGACGGCGCCGCGCACGCTCATCGCCAGGGCCGCCGGCGCGTCGCTGCGCAGAAACCAGCGCAACCGCGTCGTGTCGCCGACGAGGTCGAACGAATGCGTGCGCAGCAGGTGCTCGACGGTGGCGCGATAGCGCGAATCGCGGGGAATGCGGACGATCCAGGTTTTCCTGCCGGGCGGCGTCGCGAACAGCGAGTCGATCATCGCCCGTCCGTGACCGCCGCCGCGCCGTCCGAGTTCGAGCGCGGCGAGCCAGAGCTCGTAGCCGCCGGCAATCGCGCGGAACAGCCCGAATCCCGCCGGCGGGTGCCCGCTGTGCCGGTCGTCGGGCCAGAAGACGTAGCCCGGCACCGCGACGGACGCGACACGGCCGGTCTGCCGATCCTCCTCGATGAAATAGCCGTGGACGAGCGCGCGCTTGAGCTTGTCGAAGAATTCGAGCGATTGCGCGGAATCTGCCGCCAGCCCGGAGTCGAAACTGCCGTCGGCGGCGTTCTGCCGGATCAGGGACCGCAGCATGGCCAGATGACCGACATGGGCGGGTGCAAGCATGTTTGCGGACCACGCGACGGGAGCAGGCGCTGGTTATAGCGTTTGCCTTGCGACGCCGCTTGGCGAGCTTACGAACGGATAGGACGGCGGCACTAACGGTCGGAGCGGGCGAAGCGCGGGCCTCCGCCCCGCCCGGCGTCAAGACATGTGGACGACAACATCGGCAAAGCCGGTCGCGTCTCGCGAATGCGGCCGCGGCGCCGTGCCGGCGTTTCGCGGACCGATCATGCGCGCCGCGAACGGGCGCGCGGGTCGGCGACGCCGGGCGCTAGTGCGCCTGCTCCCAATTCGGGCCGCTGCCGACATCGACCATCAGCGGCACGCGGAGCCTTGCGACGCCGCTCATCAGCGCCGGCAGTTCGCGCTTGACGCGGTCGAGCTCCTCGACCGGCACTTCGAGCACGAGCTCGTCGTGAACCTGCAGGATCAGGCGGGTGCCGAGACGCTCGTCATCGAGCCACTGCTGCACCGCGATCATCGCCAGCTTGATCAGGTCGGCGGCGGTGCCCTGCATCGGCGCGTTGATCGCCGCACGTTCGGCGCCCTGGCGTCGCGGCCCGCCGCCGGCGTTGATGTCGGGCAGCCACAGCCGCCGGCCGAACACCGTTTCGACGTAGCCCTGCCGGCGCGCCAGCTCGCGGGTGCGCTGCATGTAATCGGCCACCCCCGGATAGCGCGTGAAATACTTGTCGATGAACGTTTGCGCCGCGTTGCGCTCGATCGCGAGCTGCGCCGCGAGCCCGAACGCGCTCATCCCGTAGATCAGCCCGAAATTGACGGCCTTGATGTAGCGGCGCTGGTCCGCCGTGACCTCGGCGGGCGGCACGCCGAAAATCTCGGCCGCCGTCGCCTTGTGAATGTCGGCGCCCTCGGCAAAAGCCTTCAGCAGCGAGGCGTCGCCGGACAGGTGCGCCATGATGCGCAATTCGACTTGCGAGTAGTCGGCCGATACCAGCACCCGCCCGGCCGACGCGATGAACGCTTCGCGAATGCGTCTGCCCTCTTGCGTGCGCACCGGAATGTTCTGCAGATTCGGATCGGTGCTGGCGAGCCGTCCGGTCACCGCCGTCGCCTGGCCGAAGCTGGTGTGCACACGACCGGTCTTCGCGTTGACCATTTGCGGCAGCTTGTCGGTGTAGGTCGACTTGAGCTTCGACAGTCCGCGATGCTCGAGCAGCAGCTTCGGCAGCGGATAGTCGGCGGCGAGCTGCTGCAAGACCTCCTCGTCCGTCGACGGTTGCCCGGTCGCGGTCTTCTTGATCGCGGGCAATCCCATTTTCCCGAACAGGATGTCGCCGAGCTGCTTCGGCGATCCGAGGTTGAACGGCTGGCCCGCGAGCTCATAGGCGCGGTTTTCGAGCGCCAGCACGCGCTCGCCCAGCTCACGGCCCTGCACGTCCAGCAGCACGCTGTCCAGCAGCACGCCGGTGCGCTCCATGCGGAACAGGACCTCGCGCGTCGGTATCTCGATCGACGAATAGACGAAATCGAGCCCTGCGTCGGCAACGACGCGCGGGTACTGCACGAGGTGCAGCTGCAATGCGATGTCGGCGTCCTCCGCCGAATATTCGGTGGCCCGGTCGATCGAGACCTGGTCGAAGCCGATCTGCGCGGCGCCCTTGCCGACGACCTCCGCATAGCTCAGCGTCTTCACGTCGAGGCGGCGCCAGGCGAGACCGTCCAGGTCGTGCGGCCGATGCGATTCGAGCACGTACGACTGCAGCATCGTGTCGTGCACGACGCCGGCGAGCCCGATCCCGTGGTTGGCGAGGACGTGCTGATCGTACTTGGCGTTCTGCCCGAGCTTGCGCGCGGCCGGATTCTCGAACCAGGGCTTGAGGCGGGCCAGCACCTCGTCGAGCGGCAACTGCGCGGGCGCGCCGGCGTAGCGGTGCATCAGCGGAATGTAGGCCGCATGCCCGGGTTCGACCGCGAACGACAATCCGACGATCCTGGCCTGCAGCGGATCGAGGCTGGTCGTCTCGGTGACGAGGCAGACCAGCTCGGCCCGCTCGATCACGCCGAGCCAGCGCTCGAGCGCCGGCCGGTCGAGAATGGTTTCGTAATGCCGCGGCGCCGGAGCGCGCGCGATGCCCGCCGCCACAGGCGCGGCGATCGCCGCAGCGGTGGCTGCTCGCGCTTCCGCCGGCTCGTTCGCCCTCGCCGCGGGGCTGCCGTGGACGTCCTTGAGCCAGGTCTTGAATTCGAAGCGCTCGAGGAGCTCCCTGAGCTTCAAGGCGTCGGGTGGCTGCACGGCGAGCGCAGCCGGGGCCAGCGGCAAGGCGCAATCGGTCCTGATCGTCAGCAGCCTCCTTCCCTGGGGGAGCCACTCGAGCGCACCGCGCAGATTCTCGCCGACGACGCCGCCGATGTCGCCGGCGTGCGCGATCAGGTCGTCCAGCGTCCCGTATTCGGTCAGCCACCTGGCGGCCGTCTTGGGACCTACTTTCGCGACGCCGGGCACGTTGTCGACCGCATCGCCGGTCAGCGTCAGGAGGTCGAGGATTTGCTCGGCACGCACGCCGAACTTGGCGATGACGCTCTCCGTGTCGAGCTTCTCGTTGCTCATCGTGTTGACCAGGGTCACGCGCGGCGTGATCAGTTGCGCGAGGTCCTTGTCGCCGGTCGAGATCAGCGAGTCGACGCCGTCGGCCTCGGCGCGGCGCACCAGCGTTCCGATGACGTCGTCGGCCTCGACGCCATCGACCATGATCAACGGCCAGCCATACGCCCGGATCAGCTCGTGCAGCGGCGCGATCTGGCGCGCGAGATCGTCCGGCATGGACAGGCGGTTGGCCTTGTACTGCGGATACCACTCGTCGCGAAACGTCTTGCCCGGCGCGTCGAAGACGACCGCGAATTGGTCCGGCTTGCCGTCGTCGACCAATCGGCGCAACATCGAAATGACACCGCGAATCGCGCCCGTCGGCTCGCCGCGCGAGGTGCGCAGGTCGGGCAGGGCGTGAAATGCCCGATACAGATACGAAGAGCCGTCGACGAGGTACAGCGTAGGCATGAATCAGACGAACAAGATTCCCGAGTTGATCGACGCTCAGGCCAATTTCGCGACCAATGGCCAGGAAGCGTGGCGGGTGCTGGGCATTATGGCAG
>JBOIGD010000088.1:0-10508 GCA_050742615.1 Casimicrobiaceae bacterium
CCGGCAATCGCGTCACCTGCCGCGACTGGTTCCAGCTTTCGCTGAAGGAAGGCCTGACGGTCTTTCGCGACCAGGAATATTCGAGCGACGTCGGCTCGCGCGCGGTCGAGCGCATCGAGGCGGTCGACTTCCTGCGCGCGCAGCAGTTCGCCGAGGATGCGGGGCCGACGGCGCACCCGGTGCGGCCCGACAGCTACGCCGAGATCAACAACTTCTACACCGCGACGATCTACGAAAAGGGCGCCGAAGTGATCCGGATGCAGCACGCGCTCGTCGGGGCGGAGGCGTTTCGCCGCGGCACGGACCTGTACTTCGAGCGGCACGACGGCCAGGCGGTCACCTGCGACGATTTCGTGCAGGCGATGCAGGACGCCTCGGGCATCGACCTCGCGCAATTTTCCCTGTGGTACAGCCAGGCCGGCACGCCGGTGCTCAGGGTGCGGGGCAGCTATGACGCGGCGGCGCGGGCGTATACGCTCGACGTCGAGCAATCCTGCCCGCCGACGCCGGGACAGCCGGTGAAGCAGCCGTTGCACATCCCGTTGGCGATCGGCCTCGTCGGCAGCGGCGGCAGCGACCTGCCGTTGCGCCTCGACGATGGCGGCGCCACGCTGGCGACAGCATCGGCATCGACTGCAATGCTGCATCTGCGGCGGGCGCGCGAGTCGTTCCGCTTCGTCGATGTGGACGAGCCGCCGGTGCCGTCGCTGCTGCGCGGATTTTCCGCGCCGGTGAAGGTCGATCACGACTACACCGAAGCCGAGCTCGCGCTGCTCGCCGCGCACGATTCCGATCCGGTGTGCCGCTGGGATGCTGCGCAGCGGATTTTTTCGCGGGCGATCCTCGACGAAGCCGTGCGCGGCACGGGCGGCGCGCCCTTCGCGCTGTCGCCGACGGTGATCGACGTGGTGCGCTCGCTGCTTGGCGACCGGGACAGCGATCCGGCGCTGATCGCACTCGCGCTGCGGCTGCCGCGGCTCAGCATTCTCGCCGACCGGCGCACGCCGATCGACATCGAAGGGATCCACCGCGCGCGCGAAGCGACGCGGGCGGCGCTGGCGCAAGAGCTCTCGGCCGAGTTCGAGCAGGCGTACGCCGCCCATCGCATCGGCGGGACGTACTCGCCGGAGCCGGCCCAGGTCGCGCGGCGGTCGCTGAAGAACGCCTGCCTCGCCTACCTGACGGCGCGGGACGACGCGGCGTCGCACGCGCTGGCGCTGGCGCAGTTCGGCGCCGCCGACAACATGACCGACTCGATCGCCGCCCTGGCCGCGTTGAACGACACGACTGCCGACGTGCGCGCGATCGCCCTGGCGCGGTTCGAGGCACGGTGGCACGACAACCCGCTGGTCATGGACAAGTGGCTGGCGCTGCAGGCCACGTCGTCTCGACCAGACACGCTGGGTCGGGTGCGCGCGCTGCTGTCGCACCCGGCGTACGACGCGATGAATCCGAACCGGATCCGGTCGCTGGTCGGTGCGTTCGCGCAGTCGAACCTGCCCGCTTTCCACGCCGCGGACGGCGGCGGCTATGCCTTCGCAGTCGAGCAGGTGCTGACGATAGACCGCAGCAACCCGCAAGTCGCCGCGCGGATCGTCAGCGCGTTCAATCGCTGGCAGCGGTTCGACGGCACACGAAGCGCCCTGCAGCGCGCCGCGCTCGAACGCATCGCCGCGGCGCCGACGCTGTCGACCAACGTCGCCGAGATCGTCGCGCACAACCTGGCCGACTAAAAACGCGCGCGGCAGCCGCTACCAGTACGTTTCCACCGTGTAGTGCCCGGGTTCACGGCGGCGGTGACGGCGCATGCCGCGCAGCTCGAGCACGCCTTGCGTGTCGCGCACCATGTCGGGGTTGCCGCACAGCATCGCATGCGCGTTCTCGGCGGTCAGCGGCAGGCCGGTCCAAGCCTCCAGGCGGCCATCGCGGATCGCGTCCGGAATCCGGCCGGCGAGCGCGCTGCGATCGGCCTCGCGGCTGACAAACGGCGCAAAGGCGAACCGGCCCGGCCGCGCGCTCGCGATCCCGGCAATGACCTCGCCGTAGGAGAGATCGACCGCATAGCGGACCGCGTGCACCAGCACGACGCGTTCGAATTTTTCCCAGGGATCGGCGGTACGCAGGATCGACAGGAAGGGGCCGATCCCGGTGCCTGTCGCGAGACACCAGAGCACCGCCGCCGAAGGCACCTCGGGCACGCTGAAGAATCCGTTGGCGCGCTCGAGCAGCCACACCGGCGCGCCGGCCCCGAGCGCGGCGAGCCGCGGCGACAGCGGACCCTCGGGCAGGACGTTGAAATAGAACTCGTGCGGCGCGAGGTCGGGCGGATTGACGAACGAATACGGCCGCCCCAGCATAGGCTCCTTCGCTCCGGCCGCCGCCGGCAACGCAAGCCGGGCAAACTGACCCGCGACGAACGCGAGCGTGGGCGCCTCGACCTGCAGCGAAAACAACCTGTCCGTCCACTGCCTCTTGGCGGCCACCTTGCCTTCGATCCAATGGCTCATTGCTGCGCGCACCTCGCGGTAAGATGCGCATTATGCCAGCCCCGAAGAATGCGCTTGCCGTCGGGCCGCGGGTGTACCTGCGTCGACCGGTGCCGGGCGACGCCACGGCGTTCGTGGCGGGCGTTCGAAGCTCCGAGCGCCTGCACCGCGGCTGGGTGCAGGCGCCCACGACCGCCGCGGGCTTTGCCGCGTACCTGCGCCGGTTCGCCGGCCCTGCGTCGCGCGGCGCGCGCGGTGCGACGCACGTCGGCGTCGTCGTGTGCAAGCTCGCCGACCATTCGCTACTCGGCGTGTTCAACTTCAGCGAAATCGTGCGCGGCGCATTCAACAGCTGCTATCTGGGTTACTACGCCTTCGCTGCCCATGCCGGACAGGGCTACATGTCCGAGGGTCTGACCCTCACGCTCGGGATCGCATTCGGCAAGCTTCGATTGCACCGCGCCGAGGCCAACGTGCAGCCGACCAACAGGCGCTCGGTGGCGCTGGTGCGGCGCGCCGGATTCACGCGCGAAGGCTTTTCGCGGCGCTACGTCAAGATCGCCGGCCGCTGGCGCGACCACGAGCGCTGGGCCATGCTGGCGGAGGACTGGCGCCGGCTGCGCCGCGTGCGGCGATGACAGCCCGACGCGCACCGCGATCATTCGCGCTCGCCGCGGCGCTCGGCATCGCATCGTGCGCCTCTCCGCCCGATCGCCTGGAAGCGCCGAAGGTTGTCGTGGGGCTCGAGATTTCCCCCTACGCGGAGTACGAGGAGTGCGTGGAGCTTACGGCCGGCGAGCGCATCGGCTACCTTTTCCGGGCGGCGGTGCCGGTGGCGTTCAACATCCATTTTCACGACGGCAATGCGGTGATCGAGCCGATCTCACGCGAGCGCACCGCGGGAGAATCCGGCGAGCTCGTCGCCGATCGGGATCAGACGTATTGCCTGATGTGGCAAGCCGGCGCCGGCGGCAGCACGCTCGACTATCGCGTCGCCCGGGTGCAGCGATGAGCGTGTTGCCCGCGGCTCGACGCGCTGCCATGCGAACTACAACTCCTTGTAGCTGTAGCAGCGTCCGTTCTCGACCGCACCCAGCACGAGCTTGTCGACGATCTTGGCCGCGACGACGTCCGGTGGGACGAGCTGTCCCGAGGCGTGAAATCCCTCGAACAGGTCGACGCTGGCGAATGCCTCGCGCGGGCGCGAGCGCATGAAGGCCTGCATGCCGGTGTCGATGATGCCGGGCCGGACGGTGATCGCGCGAAAACCCGGCTCCCGGTGCTCGGCGACGAGCTGTCGCGTCAGCATTTCCAGCCCGGCCTTGGCGATCGAATACGGGCCGCTGCCGGGGAGCGCGCGCTCGGCCAGGCCCGACGAAACGTTGATCAGCAGGCATTCACCGGCTGTCCCGGCGAAGACCCGGCAGAAGAGATTGGCCAGCGCGACCGGGGCGACGAGATTCACGGCCAGCGCTTCCGCCACTTCCACGTCATCCAGCGTGCCCAGCGTGCCCACCGGACCTGCGGCCGCGGCATTGTTGATCAGGCAAACCGATTCCGGCCGTGTTTCGGCAACCGCGCGGAACACCGGTCCCAGCACCGTCTCGATCGCCGCGATGTCGGCGAGCTCGCCTGGCGCGAACGTGTAGTTCGCGCCGCCCAGGCGGGCGGCGCTCGCGCGGCCGATGCCGGTCACCGCGAACCCGCGCGCCAGCAACGCGGCAGCCAGCGATTCGCCCAGGCCGCGCGACACGCCGGTGACGATCGCCGCTTTCATGCGCCTGTCTGCGGCTGGATCGTCGCGGCGATCATCCGCAGCCCTCGTGGCATCATCAGCGATGGCTGCCGAGCGACAGCACGACGATCAACGCGATCAGGATCGCAATGCCCAGCAGCGTAAGCTTCACCCAGCTCTTCGGATACTCGCCGCGGATCGCGCCGGTGATGCCGTTCATGACCGCCTGGAACGAACGCGACCCGAAGTTGTAGCTCAAGAGCCAGATCGGCGCGAGGATGTGCTTGAAGGTCTGGCTCGAATAGTCGGCGCGCACGTCGAGATTGCGATACGTGTCGCCGGGGATCTGTGCCGCGCAGAGCTGACGCAGCTCGGCGTCCATCGCCTCGCGCGCCGCCTTGGCGGCGCTGACCAGGTCGATCTGGTAGCGCTCGACCACCCAGCCGGCGACATAAGCCGCGTCGTAGGGCTTGAGCTCCCGGGTCGGGAACGGCTCGACCCCGCGCAGCAGCGCGGAATGGACGCCGACCGACGCGCAGACCAGGTCGTCGTCGAAGACATGCCGCAGGCGCCCTGCCGCCGGCTCCCAGCGGACCTGGCGCACCTGCCGTGTCTGCGTTCGCCCGCTGCCGTCGCTGAACGTTTCGGTGGTCGTGTAGTAGTGGCCCGCCTCGGCGGTCCACGAGGCGTCGGCCGCGGCGTCGAACGTCCAGTACGGCAGATAGACGCCTTTGACGGTGTCGGTCAACGCACCGCGCTTGAGCGCGTTCGGCGCGAGCCACAGCTTCCCGTACCAGGCGCGGATACCGTCGCGCGCCCGGTCCTCGCCGATCGTGAACGGCAGCAGACTCTCGGGACGAAAGGCGTCCTTGACCTGCTCGTACGGAACGAGTTGCGCCGAGCCGCAGAATTCGCAGCGCTGCGCCTGGCGGTTGGCGTCCAGCACCGATATCGCCTGGCAGCTCCGGCACTTGACGTAGCGCTTGGCGGACAGCCATCCGCGCTGGTCATCGCCGATGCCGCGCAGCGCGCTGACCAGATCGTGCTCGACGATGCCACCGCTCGCATCGATCTTCGCCGGCGAGGTCGTGCCGCAGAACGGGCAGACCAGTGCCTGCTTGTCCGGATTCCAGATCGCCTCGGCACCGCAGGCGGGACAAGCGAACTTCTGCCGGGCGATCGTCTCCGGTGGAGCATCTCCTGGCGCCGGCGCCGCATCAGCCATGATGCAACGGCGGACTCCCCGCCCACGCTCTCGGCTGCGCAGCCACCTCGCTTTCGGCCGCCACGGTCGCCGGCGGACCCGGACTCACGGCCTGTTCGCGGGCGGACAGCGAGCCGCTTTGCACCATCGATGCCGACGACCGATCACGCAGATGGTTCGATTCAGCGAATCGTGTAGCCAATCACCCGCCACGCCCCGTCGGCTTCGAGCTGCAGCACCACCGTTTCCTCGCCGAGAGCCTTGTGCGCGAAGCGGCTGCGAAACAGGACCGTCGCATAGTCGCCGTCGGGCGCGCCCGGAATGCTCCTTCTGAATTTGGTCGAGAGCAGCGCCCGCTCCTCTACCGCACCAAGCGGCGGTCGTACCTTGGAGAGCGATTGCGCCCATTGCCCGGCGCTGATCGCATGGCGGAACTGCGCTCCGGCGGCCTTCCAGCTCTGCGCCGCGTCGCCGCGGTCGGTCACCGCCAGCCACTCGCGCGCCTTTTCCTGCACCAGACTTTGCCGCGGACCCTGGGCGGCCGGATGGCCGGCACAGAGCAGACCGACGCCAAGCACCCATATCGCGCGCCACGCGCGCACCTGACCTCGCGTTAGTACCATCGGTCGTGCCCTCTTTTGGTTGTATTCAGGAGTGCAGAAACTGGTCGATCGCGGCCCGCGTGACGCGCCACTGCGTGCCGATCTGCTTGCCCTTTAGGTCGCCTTTTTCCAGGCTCGCCATGACATCGGATTCGCCGACGCCGAGGAGCTGCGCGACTTGCGCCGGCGTGAACAATTGCGGCGCGGCAGCGCCGGCGGCCGGGGCCGCGACACCCGGCGTCGTCTGCGCTCCCATGATGCCGCCCGACCGGTTCATCATCTGCTGCGCCATCGCCATGCCCACGGCCATTTCCGCCGCCATCCCGCCCGGACCGCCGTTGCCCTTCTCGAGCCCCTGCGCCATCTGGAACTTGACGTAGTCATTCAGGTTGCCCACTGCCGCCATGCTGGAGCGCTTGTCGATCGCCTGCTCCACTTCCGGCGGCACCGAAACGTTCTCGACGACGAAGCTGGTGATCTCGAGACCGTACTTCGCCGTCGTCTGCGGATTGATCAGCGGCAGCAGCGCGCTGCCGAGCTCGCCGTAGCGAGCGGCGACGTCGAGCGCCGGAATCTTCGACTGGGCGAGCGCTTCGGAAAAGACGCTGACGATGCGCGAGCGCATCGTCTCGTTGAACTCGTCGAGGCGAAAATGATCATCGGTCCCGGCGACCTCCTTCAGGAAGAGCTTCGGGTCGGTGATGCGGAAATCGTAGATGCCGAAGGCGCGCAGGCGGACGATGCCGAAATCCTGGTCGCGCATCATCACCGGATTGGCTGTGCCCCACTTGTTGCCGGTGAACAGCCGCGTCACCACGTAGTAGATGTCGGCCTTGAACGGCGACTCGAAGCCGTACTTCCATCCCTTCAGATCGCTGAGGATCGGGATGTTGTCGGTGGTCAGCGCGTACTTGCCGGGACCGAACGTATCGCCGAACTGGCCGAGGTAGATGAATTGCGCGATCTGCGATTCGCGCACGATCAGCTGCGCGCCGCGCTTGATCTCCTTGTCCTCGTCGGGAAAGCGATAGGACAGCGTGTCGCGCGAGTCGTCGGTCCATTCGATGATGTCGATGAACTGTTTCTTGATGAAATCCATCAGCGCCATGTCTTGCCTCCGACCTCGGTCCGCCCAGTGCTACTTCGCCTGCTTCTTCGCCGCCTCGGCCTGCTTGAGCTCGGCCTCGATGCGGTCCAGCGGCAACGCGCCGGGTACTACCGTTCCGTCGGCGAACACCAGGGTCGGCGTCGCGTTCACGTGATACTTCTGGCCGAGCAGCGCTGTTTGCGCGATCGGCGTCGCGCAATCGCCTTTGTTGGCGGGCAGCTTGCCCGCTGCGAACCAGTCGTCCCAGGCCTTGACCCGGTCCGGGGCGCACCAGATCAGCGCCGACTTGCGCGCCGAATCGGGATGCAGCTGGTCGATCGGGAAGAGAAACGTGTAGATGGTGACGTTGTCGAGCGTCTTCATCTCCGATTCGAGCCGCTTGCAGAACGGGCAATCGGCGTCGGAAAAGATGGCGAGCTTGCGCGCGCCGGTGCCCTTCACCTTCTTGATCGCGAGATCGAGCGGCAGCTGGTCCCAGGCGACGCGGTTCAACTGCCGCAGGCGGGCATCGGTCAGGTTCTGCTTGCTGTCGGCATCGAAGATCGAGCCGACCATCACGTAGGTGACCTTCATATCGGTGTAGATCATGCGGTCTTCGAACTGCGCCTCGTACAGGCCAAAATACGGCGACCTGGCGACGTTGCTGACCGCGGCTCCGGGAAACTTCGCCTCGATCAGCCGCTTGACCGCGGCGAGCTCCGGCGTCGCGGAGGCGTCGATCCTGGACGCGGCGTCCTGCGCCTGCGCGGCGGCCGACAGCGCGACCAGCAGCGCATAGGCCGCGATGGCCGCACCGAGCTTGAGAAATTGCATTGCTGCTCCTTTTCGACGCGTCGTCGAGCAGTTTACCGCAGCGCCGGCTGCGCCAGCAGGCGCTTGAGCGGCGCGAGCGCATCGACGGCGAGCATTCCCCGATTGCGCAAGGCGCGCAACCATGGCGTGCGCGCGTCGAACAGCCGGACCAGCCCATCGGTAACGGCCTGCATTGCCAGGACCGGACCCGCGCGGCGTCGCGCGTAACGCTCGAGCAGGATGTCCGCACCGGCATCGGTGACCGCGCCGCGCTCGGCAAGCACCGCGGCGAGCGCCGCGACGTCGCCGAAACCGAGATTGACGCCTTGTCCCGCAAGTGGATGCACGCCGTGTGCGGCATCTCCCACCAGTGCGAGCCTGCGGCCGGTCACCGCCGGCAGTTTCAGGAACGAAAGATCGAACGCCGCCGCAGGCGTGATGGCCGTCAGCGCTCCGAGTTCGCCTCCGCCGGCATCGCCCACGCGCGCGGCAAGGCCCGCTGCGTCGAGCGCCATCAGCTCGGCCGCCAGGTCCGCAGGCGCCGACCAGACGATCGAGATGCGCTTGCCCGGCAACGGGAGCCACGCGAGCACGCTGCCGTCGGGAAGGAACCACTGGAAGGCACGGCCGCGGTGCGACTCCTCGGTGTCGAAGTTCGCCACGACGCCCGCCTGGCCGTACGCGCGCGGGGCCGCGCGCATGCCGGCCTGCTCGCGCGTCCACGAACCGACGCCGTCGGCGCCGACGATCAGCCGGGCCGACAGCGTCCGCCCGTCCGCCAGATGCAAATCGGCCGCGCCGGCGCGCCAGGCGATCGCCGTCGGCGCACACGGCGCGACGATGTCGAGACCCGGCGATTCGCGAGCGGCCTGCACGAGCGCCGCATTGAGCTCGCGGTTCTCGACGATCCACGCCAGCGCGCGTTCGCCCAGCGCATAGGCCGAGAATTCGATGCGCCCGCCGGCGTCGCCTCGCACGTCCATTGCCTCGATCGGCGCGATGCGCTCGGCCGGCAGAGATTGCCACGCGCCCAGGCGATGCATGAACGAGGCGCTGCCCGGGCTGATCGCGTAGACGCGCGGGTCCCAGTCGTTGCCGTTGCCGTCTCGCGCCCCGACCGCGACGCTGCCGCGATCGGCGAGGGCTACCTCGAGCCCTGCGCGCGCCAGCGCCGTGGCCAGCGCGAGGCCGACCAGCCCCGCGCCGACGATGATGACGTCGTGCCCGGCTGAGGCCCCGCTCATCCGAGCACCTCGATCACGTGGTTCTGGTTGGTATAGATGCAGATGTCGCCGGCGATCGTCAGCGCCTGCTTGACGATGTCGTCGGCCGGAAGCTCGGTATGCTCGAGCAGGGCGCGCGCCGCGGCTTGCGCGTACGCGCCTCCCGAGCCGATCGCGACGATGCCGAGCTCCGGCTCGAGAACGTCACCGGTGCCCGTGATCACCAGCGAGGAAGTCGCGTCCGCCACCGCCAGCATCGCTTCGAGTCGGCGCAGGATGCGGTCGGAGCGCCAGTCCTTCGCGAGCTCGACCGCGGCCCGCTGCAGCTGCCCCTGATGCTTTTCGAGCTTGGCCTCGAAGCGCTCGAACAGCGTGAACGCGTCGGCCGTCGCGCCGGCAAAACCGGCGAGCACGCGGTCGTCATAGATGCGGCGCACCTTGCGCGCCGTGGCCTTGATGACCACGTTGCCCAATGTGACCTGGCCATCGCCACCGAGCGCCACCTTGGCACCGCGGCGCACCGAAAGAATCGTCGTGCCGTGAAAAATGTCCATCGTCGTGTGCTGCGCGGCGGGAAGCCATTCGCGTCGCCGTGCCGTCGCCCTGGTGCGGCCGGCCCGGCGACCGCGGCGCGCGGCCGGCGCTTACGTTGCCTTCTTGATGAAATGCCGCGGCGAGATGCCGATCAGCAGCAGCAGCGCGCGGATGATCGGCGACGCGCCGATGATCTGCACCGACTTCCGCTGCGTTTCGGCGCGGCTGATGGCGTTGAACAGCGCCCCCGCGCAGACGAAATCGATGCGGTCGATTCCCGTCATGTCGATCGGCACCGCATGCCGCCCGTCGCCGAACGTCGCGAGCCTGGCGAGCTGCGGATCCGACGAGCCGGTAAGCGTTCCCTGCCAGACAAGCATTTCCGGATTGTCGGACGGTGCGTCGGATGACGCTGGCGCCACGCCGCCGGCGTCCGCCGGCGACGGCGGCGGTTCCCACGACGGCGGAGACACTTCGAACGCGACGGCGAATTCGACCGCGCGATCCTCGAAAACCCTGTGATCGTTCTGCCACTGCAACAGCTCCAGCAGCAGGATCCAGTAACCTTCTCCGGCGTCCCGGCCGCGCACGACCGAGTGCTCGAGCGCATTGCGGATCTTCTCGGGATGCTGCAGCGCCAGCGGAAAACGGCGCTTGCGCAGCTGCGCCAGCGCGTCGGCCAGCAGCTTGGCGCCGGCGTCGTCGGCGCCGGTCAGCGAGCCCAGGTCCAGGCGCAGCTGCGGCTGCTTTTGCGACGCCGCCAGCAGATTCGCGATCTGCGGCGCATGTCCGGCGTTGAGCTTGCCGGTGAGCCCGACATAGCC
>JBOIGD010000089.1:0-5718 GCA_050742615.1 Casimicrobiaceae bacterium
CGCCGCCATCGCTATCGCAAATTCTCGCATCGCGCCACGCGAAATCGGGGTGGCCAAGGGCGGAATTGAACCACCGACACACGGATTTTCAGTCCGCTGCTCTACCAACTGAGCTACTTGGCCAAGCCTTTGATTTTACCAGAATCGACCTGGTCGCCGTAGGCCGGGGAGCATCCGACCGGGCGATCAAGCGACGATCGCGCCGGCTTGTTCGCGTGCGATGCCGACCGATTCCGCAGCGGCCAGCAGATCCGCCCAGGTCTTGTCGTCCAACGCAATGCCATCGGCGCTGCGGCGCGCGCGCGTGGTGCGCTCGACCTCGCCGGGCATCAGCACCGGCTGGCCGGGTACGGCTGGAGGCGACGCCTTCACCCACGCGACAAAGCGCGCGACCTCGCGCGGGATCGCGCCGTCGCGGTCGTACACCGCCGGCGCGATATAGATCGACAGCATGTTGTTGCGCAACACCGTGTCGTCGGGGTCCGAGCTCTTGCCGGTCGACAGCGCCCCGGCCAGCAGGTCCACGACGATCGACAAGCCGGATCCCTTGTGCGCGCCGACAGTCAGCAGCGCGCCCCCATCGTAGAAATCCTTCGGATCGGTCGTCGTCCTGCCTTCCTTGTCGATGATCCAGCCCGGGGGAACCTGTTCGCCCTTGTTGATGGCGACGAAGAGCTTGCCCTCGGCCACCGTCGACGTCGTCACGTCGAGGATGACCGGATCGCCGCCGCCCAGCGGCACACCGACAGTGATCGGGTTGGTCGACAGGCGCCGGTCGCTGCCGCCGAACGGCGCCACGCGCTGCGCGCCGGACGTGTTGAGAAAATGCAGCGATACCTGACCCTGCGCGGCCGCGAGTTCCGCCCAGTCGCCGACCCGGCCCAGGTGACCGCAATTGCGCAAGCCGACCATCGCGATACCCGCCTTCGCCGCCTTGGCGATGCCGAGCTTGCCCGCGAATTCGCCCACGACCTGGCCGAAGCCGCGGTTGCCGTCGACGATGGCGATAACGTCGTTCTCGAACACGACGGTCGGATTACGGTTGGGCGCGAGCCAGCCGGCGCGCACCCACTCGAGGTACTTGCCGACGCGAATCACGCCGTGCGAATCATGGCCGACCAGGTTGGAGTCGACGAGTCGCCGGGCCACCGTCGTCGCCTCGCCCGGCGCCGAGCCGCCTCCCTGCATGATGGCAGCGACCAGCGAGACGAGCTTCGGCGCGGCGATGGTTTCCATCGGGTCAGTGGATTTCCGGCTCGGCGGTCGGCGCGGTTCCCTCGAGAAAATCGAAGTCGCACCCCTGGTCGGCCTGCGTGACGTGATGCTGGTAAAGCGCGCCGTAGCCGCGCGCGAACCGCGGCGCGGGCCTTTGCCAGGCGGCGCGTCGCGTGGCCAGCTCAGCGTCGCTCACCTTGAGCTCGAGCTTGCGCAGCGCGACGTCGAGCTCGATCAGGTCGCCGTCGCGCACCAGCGCCAGCGGACCGCCGGCGAACGATTCCGGTGCGACGTGCAGCACGCATGCACCGTAGCTCGTCCCGCTCATGCGTGCGTCCGAAATGCGAACCATGTCGCGGATGCCTTGCGCCAGCAGCTTCTTCGGGATCGGCAGCTGTCCCCATTCCGGCATGCCGGGCGCGCCCAGCGGCCCGCCGTTCTGCAGCACCAGCACCGAATCTGCGGTGACGGTCAGCGCCGGGTCGTCGATCCTCGCCGCCATGTCGTTGTAGTCGGCGAAGACGACGGCCGGTCCGGTATGCTTCAACAATCGCGCCTCCGCCGCCGCCGGCTTGATCACGGCGCCGTTCGGCGCAAGGTTGCCGCGCAGCACGGCGAGACTGCTGCCGGACACCAGCGCCTTGTCGCGCGGCAGGATCACCTCGGCGTCGTAGACTTCGGCGCCGGCAATGTTCTCGCCCAGCGTCCTGCCGTTTACCGTGCGCTCGCCGAGAGACAGCAGATCGGCGATGCCGGCGAGAAGCGCGCGCAGCCCGCCGGCGTAGAAGAAATCCTCCATCAGAAACTTGCCCGCGGGCCGGATGTTGGCGATGAGCGGCGTCCGGCGCGCCAGCGCGTCGAAGCGATCGAGCGTCAGCGGAATGCCGGCGCGGCGGGCCATCGCGATCAGGTGCACGACCGCATTGGTCGAGCCCCCGAGCGCGAGCGCCGCGGTGATCGCGTTGTCGACGCTGCCGGCGGTGATGAAGTCGCGCGGCTTCATATCATCCCAGACCATGTCGACGATGCGCCGGCCGGTGTCCGCCGCCATCCTGGCGTGACGCGAATCGGCGGCGGGGATCGATGCCGCGCCGGGCAGCGTGAAGCCCAGGGCCTCGGCCGCCGAGGTCATCGTCGAGGCCGTGCCCATGGTCATGCAATGCCCGGGCGAGCGCGCGATGCCATCCTCGAGCTCCAGCCATTGCTTGTCGCTGATGTTGCCGGCCCGCTTTTCCGCCCAGTACTTCCAGACGTCCGATCCGCTGCCCAGCTTCTGATCGCGCCAGCGGCCGGACAGCATCGGGCCGGCCGGCATGAAGATCGCCGGCAGGTTCATGCTGGTCGCGCCCATCAGCAGCGCCGGCGTGGTCTTGTCGCACCCGCCCATCAGCACCGCGCCGTCCACCGGGTACGAGCGCAGCAGCTCCTCGGTCTCCAGCGCGAGCAGATTGCGATAAAGCATCGTCGTCGGTTTCTGGAACACCTCGGCCAGCGCTATCGCGGGCATCTCCAGCGGAAATCCGCCGGCCTGCAGCACGCCGCGCTTCACTTCCTCGGCGCGTTGCCGGAAATGCGCGTGGCAGGCGTTGATGTCGCTCCAGGTGTTGACGATAGCGATGATCGGCTTGCCGGCGTAATCGGCGCGCGAGTAGCCCATTTGCGCGGCCCGCGAATGATGGCCGAACTGGCGCATGTCGTCGGACCCGAACCAGCGGTGCGAGCGGAGCTCGTCCGGCTTCTTGCGCTCCGCGCTCATCGCCGGCGCCTCAATGCAGCGCCGCGTCGTGCGCAAGCAGCGCTCGGGCGGCGACGCGGATGGCGCCGTGATGCTCGGCGCCGACGTTGGAAAGCTGCGGCAACAGCGGACCCATGTCGGCGATGCCCGCGAGCGACACCGCCTCGTGCAGCACGCGGATCGGGGAATACGCGTCGCGCAGGTCCTCGAGCGGCAGGTAGACCGAGCGCAATGCCTCCGCTGCCGCCCAGTCGCCGGACCTGAGTGCCGCGAGCAGGCGCATCGAACCGCGCGGGCCGACGCAAACCGAGCCCGAGGTGAAGCCGGCCAGACCGAACTGCCGCAGATGCGCAGGCGCCGGGCGCTCGCCGATCCCGCTGACGACGAGCGCCGCGTCGACGCGATCGAGCAGTTCCTCGAGGAACGCGTCCGTGACGGGATCGCTGCGCACGATCGCGTACTTGATCCCGGACACCATGCCGGCGTCGACCAGGCGGGCGACGTGCGCCGGCGTCAGGAAGTTTTCCGCCTTGAGGTAGACGATCACCGGGCGGCCATAGCGCTCGGCGAACGTCCGGATCGCCTTTTCGCTGCCGTCGGGCGTCGCGGGGAAGGTCTGCGGCAACACCATCGCCGTCGGAAAAGCGCGGCCGCGCAGCACCTGCGCCTGATCGAGCAGCTTGCCGAAGTCGGGCCCTGCGGATGGGATGATCCAGCTCGTGGCGCTCGCCGTCTGCTCGAGCATGTCCAGCAGCGCGCCGTACTCGTACAGGCCGATGTTGTAGAGATTCGCGTTACCGCCGTAGAGAAGCGTCGACACGCCGCCGCGTTCGAGATGTCGGATCATCGCGACGTTGGCTTCACGATTGAGCGTCAGATCGCCGTGTCGCGCGAGCGGCGGCACGGCGATGACCGAGCGCGAGAGATCGGCCGGACTGACAGCGCTGGTCTTCAATGGACTCCTCCCGGCCTCGCGGTGACGGGCCTGCCCGCATTATAGCGACCGGAACCCCGCTGCTGCCGGCGCGGTCCAACGCGAGTGTTCGGGCGGCGCAGCGTGCCGGCGAGTGCGGGTCGCCGCGCGAAGCGGCGTTCATCCGCCGCCAGCGCCCGCGCCGCAGGGGAGCCCCGATGCTCGCCAGCTTCGACAGTGATCGAGTCCGACGCGCCGTCGGCGCTGCGTTCGTCGCGGCCTGTTGCGCGCTGCCGGGCACCGTTTTCGCAGCCGATCGGCCGGCCGCCGCGCCGGAAATCGACGCGGATAAATTCTTTGCCGCGATCGTCAAGGTGCAGGCGCGCGCCCTGCCCGATGCGCGCAGCGCCGGTACGCTCGGCACGGAGCGCGAGGGAACCGGGATCGTCATCGACGCGGACGGGCTGATCCTGACCATCGGCTACCTGATCGTCGAGGCCGACCAGGTCGACATCGTCGACGACCGCGGTCACACGCTGCCGGCGACGGTCGTCGGCTACGACCAGTCGAGCGGGCTCGGACTGGTGCGACCGCTGGTGCCGTTCAAGCGCTCGCCGTTGCGGCTGGGCGACTCGGCCAAGCTCTCCGAAAGCGACCCGGTGCTCATCGTCAATCACGCCGGGCGCGAGCAGGCAACGCTGGCTTACGTGGTGTCGCGGCGCCCGTTCGCCGGCGACTGGGAATATCTGCTCGACAAGGCGATATACACCTCGCCTCCGGCACTGGAATGGAGCGGCGCAGCGCTGATCGGCAAGGACGGAAGCCTGCTGGGCGTCGGCTCGCTGATCCTGCGCGACGCGACCGAAGCCGACCCGCACGTTCCGGGCAACATGTTCGTCCCGATCGACCTGTTGAAATCGGTCCTTCCCGATCTGGTCCGGACCGGGCACCCGGCCGCGCCGGCGCGGCCGTGGCTGGGCGTGGCGGCCGACGAAGTCCAGGGCCGGCTGATCGTCACCCGCGTCTCGCCCGAGGGTCCCGCCGAGCGAGCCGGGCTCGAGACCGGCGACATCATCCTCGCCGTCGGCGGCGAGGCCGTGCGCTCGCAAGCCGAGTTCTACCACAAGGTCTGGGGGCGAGGCGCCGCGGGAAGCGACATCCCGCTGCGGCTGCTGCAGGGCATCGACGTGCACGACGTCAACGTGCACTCGATCGATCACGTCGACTACTTCCGCCGCAAGACGAGCTACTGAATTCGCGCCCGGCGTCCTGCCTGGCAGACGACGTCGCACGAACGTACAATGCGCTGCCCGCGCACCCGCGCCGGCGCTTTTCGGGACGCCGATGCCGCTTTACGCGATCACGATTTTCTGCAGCGCGTTCCTGCTCTTTCTCGTCCAGCCGATCATGGCCAAGCAGATCCTGCCGTGGTTCGGGGGATCGGCCAACGTCTGGACGACCTGCCTCGTTTTTTTCCAGCTCGTACTGCTGCTGGGCTACGCATACGCGGACGCGGTGGTGCGCCGGCTGCCGGCGCGCCTGCAGTCGCGGCTGCACTTCGCCTTGCTGGCGCTGAGCTGCCTGCTGCTGCCTATCGTTCCTGCCGCGCACTGGAAACCGCTTGGCAGTGAGAATCCGGCGCTGCTGATCCTCGGCCTGCTCGCAGCGACGGTCGGACTGCCGTATTTTCTGCTGTCGACGACGAGCCCGTTGCTGCAGGCCTGGTTCGCGCGACGGTTCCCCGGGCGCAGTCCGTACCGGCTGTTCGCGCTGTCCAACCTCGCTTCCATGCTGGCGCTGGCAGGTTACCCGTTCGCCCTCGAACCCTGGGTCACGACACGCGTGCAGTCGTATG
>JBOIGD010000090.1:0-10213 GCA_050742615.1 Casimicrobiaceae bacterium
TGCCCTGCGGGTCGACGCAGGTCGAGCGGCGGGCGATCCGCGAATCCGCGCTCGGCGCGGGCGCGTCGAAGGTCTACCTGATCGAGGAGCCGATGGCCGCGGCCAGCGGCACCGACCTGCCGATCTCGGAGGCGACCGGCTCGATGGTCGTCGACATCGGCGGCGGCACGACCGAGGTGGGCGTGATCTCGCTGGGCGGCATGGTGTATTCGGGCAGCGTGCGCGTCGGCGGCGACAAGTTCGACGAGGCGATCGTCAACTACATCCGGCGCAACTACGGCATGCTGATAGGGGAGACGACCGCCGAGCAGATCAAGCAGACCATCGGCTCGGCGTTTCCCGGCTCCGAGGTCAAGGAGATGGAGGTCAAGGGCCGCAACCTGGCCGAAGGCATCCCGCGCAGCTTCACCGTGTCGTCGAACGAGATCCTCGAAGCGCTGACCGATCCGCTGAACAGCATCGTCTCAGCGGTCAAGAGTGCGCTCGAGCGCACGCCGCCGGAGCTCGGTGCCGACATCGCCGAGCATGGCATGGTGCTGACCGGCGGCGGTGCGCTGCTGCGCGACGTCGATCGGCTGCTGATGGAAGAGACGGGGCTGCCGGTGATCGTCGCCGACGATCCGCTGACCTGTGTCGTGCGCGGCTGCGGCAAGGCACTCGAGAACATGGAAAAGCTGTCGACGATCTTCACGTCGGACTGATCGGATCGTCGTCGGGGATGGACCCGATTGAGCATGCCGGCCACCAAGCATCCGGTCTTCCTCCCTCTGCCGCCCGGGACTCGTTCCCGCCGTTGACCGGCCGGCCCGCCTGATGCGTCACCTTCCGGTCGAGCCGCCGCCTTTTTTTCACCGCGGCCCGTCGCCGCTGGCGCGGCTCGCGGTTTTCGGCCTGCTGTCGCTCGCGCTGCTGTTCGCCGACACGCGCTACCGTTACCTCGAGAACATCCGGCACGGCGCCGCGATCGCCCTGTATCCGCTGCAGCGCATCGCGCAGCTGCCCGGCGATGCGCTGGCCTACGTCGGGACGTACTTTTCGTCGCAGCGCACGCTGGCCGACGACAATGCCGCGCTGAAGGCGCAGCTGCTGGGACAGGCGCCGGTCGTGCAGGGATACGCGCTGGTCGAAGAGGAAAATGCCCGACTGCGGACGCTGTTGAAGCTCGAGGCGCACGTCGGCGTCGCGGCGACCGCGGCCGATGTGCTCTACTCGAGCCGCGATCCGTTCACGCAGAAGCTCTTCGTCGACAAGGGCGAGGCCGCGGGCGTGCAGGCGGGGCGGGCGGTGATCGACAGCCTCGGCGTGGTCGGGCAGGTCACGCGCGTGTTCCCCTACATGGCCGAGGTGACGCTCGTCACCGACAAGGACCACGCCGTGCCCGTGATGGTGGAGCGAAGCGGCGTGCGCACCGTCATGTACGGGGCCGGCGCGGCGCGGCTTCCGGAGTTGCGCTACCTGTCGCCCAGCGTCGAGATCGAGCCGGGCGACCGGCTGGTGACCTCGGGCATCGACGGCACCTATCCGGCCGGCCTCGCCGTCGCCCTGGTGGTCTCGGTCGAGCGCGAGACCGGGCAGAGCTTCGCGCACGTGACCTGCAAGCCGCTGGCGGGGATCGACAACAGCGCGCAGGTGCTGATCCTCGGGTCGACGGCATCGGCGCCGCCGCGCCCCGAGGAACCCGCCGGATCCGGCGCGCCGCGCAAGAGCCGCGGCAGGCGGAAGGGCTAAGTGCGATGTCGCCGTTCGTCGCCGCCCGTCCCGAGGAGATCCTGCTGCCGGTCCGGCCGTGGTTCATCGTTCTCACGCTGCTGGTGGGCCTGCTCGCCAATGCGGTTCCGGTGTCGGGCGTCGCACTGACGCTGAAGCCGGATTTCCTGGCGCTGGTGATTCTCTATTGGTGCATTCAGGAGCCGCGGCTGATGGGCGTCGGTATCGCATGGTGGCTGGGCCTGATGATGGATGTCGTCGACGCAACCGTGTTCGGTCAGCACGCACTGGCCTATGCAGTGCTGGCTTACGGCGCCGGCTACTTCCGCCGTCGCGTACTGCGTTTCCCGCTCTGGCAGCAGGCGGCGCAGGTGGCGGTGCTGCTGCTGCTCTGCGCCGGGCTGGTGTTGCTGGTGCGCGTGGTCGGCGGCGCGCCCCCGCCGCGCTGGACGTACGTCATGGGCTCGCTGACCGGTGCGCTGCTGTGGCCGCTGGTCACCGTGCTGCTGCAATCACCGCAACGCCCGCAGCGCTCGCCGGCGGAGCGCTAGCGGATCGCGCTCGCCATGCGCCGACTCTTCGCCCAACGCGGCCGCGAGCGCGCTTTTTCGGCCCCGGAGCTCAAGAATCCCGAGCGCGAGGCGTTTCGTTTCCGGCGCCGCCTGCTGATCGCCGGCGTGCTGATGCTCGCCGCGTTCGGCGGCCTGTTCGGCCGGTTCGTCTACCTGCAGGTTATCGAGCACGGCCATTACCAGACGCTGGCCGAGAGCAACCGCATCGCGATCGTGCCGATCGCGCCGAACCGCGGCATCATCACCGATCGCAACGGCGTCGTCCTGGCGCAGAGCTATTCCGCCTACACGCTGGAGATTGTGCCCTCGCGCGTGGCCAATCTCGACGCGACGATCGACGCGCTGGCGAAGATCGTTGACGTGCAGCCGCGCGATCGCAAGCGATTCAAGCGCCTGCTGGAAGAGTCGCAGCGACTGGACAGCGTGCCGCTGCGCACGCGGCTGAGCGACGAGGAGGTCGCGCGCTTCGCGGTCAACCAGTACCGCTTCCCCGGTGTCGACATCAAGGCGCGGCTGTTCCGGCAATATCCGTTCGGCGAGCTGGCCTCGCAGGTCGTGGGGTACGTGGGCCGCATCAACGACCATGACCTCGAGCGCATTGATGGCTGGAACGAGACCGCCAACTACAAGGGCTCGGATTACATCGGCAAGATCGGCGTCGAGCTCTCGTACGAGCGCGAATTGCACGGCGGCACCGGTGTCGAGGAAGTCGAAGTCGATTCCAGCGGCCGGGCGGTGCGCACCCTGTCGCGCACCCCGCCGGTGTCCGGCAACAATCTCAAGCTCGCGCTCGACATCAATCTGCAGAAAGTCGCCGAAGCGGCGTTCGGCAACCGGCGCGGCGCGCTGGTCGCCATCGAGCCGGCGACTGGCGAGGTCCTCGCCTTCGTCTCGCGCCCGGGCTTCGACCCGAACCTGTTCGTCGACGGCATCGATCCGGCGGCGTGGGAGCAGCTGAACGATTCGCCGGACAAGCCGCTGCTGAACCGTCCGCTTCGCGGCGCGTATCCGCCGGGATCGACGATCAAGCCCTATCTCGCGCTGGCGGCGCTCACGTCGGGCAAGCGCACGGCGACGCAGACCATCTTCGATCCCGGCTACTACCAGATCGCCGGCAGCACGCATCGCTTCCGCGACGACAAACCCGGCGGCCACGGTTATGTCGACATGAACAAATCGATCGTCGCTTCCTGCGATACCTATTACTACATGCTTGCCGGCGAGACCGATATCGACGACACCTACGCCTTCATGTCGCAGCTGGGCTTCGGCCAGAAGACGGGCATCGACCTCGAGGGCGAGCTACCGGGAGTGCTGCCGTCGCGGGCATGGAAGCGCGAGCGGTTCTCCGGGGGCAACTACCGCGAGGAACACCGCAAGTGGTATCTGGGCGACACGATTTCCGCCGGCATCGGGCAGGGCTACAACGCCTTCACGCCGCTACAGCAGGCTCAGGCGATGGCGATCCTCGCCAACGACGGCGTCGCGATGCGGCCGCACGTGGTCAAGTCGATCGAGAACGCGCGCACCGGGGTGCTGCGCGAAGTCGCGCCGCAACCGACCCACACGCTCGCGGTCAGGGCGCAGGATCTCGCCGTCATCAAGAAAGCGCTGGTCGGCGTCGCGCACGAGGGCACCAGCGCGGCGGCCTTCGTCGGCGCCAAGTACGTGTCGGCGGGCAAGACCGGGACCGCCCAGGTGTATTCGCTGAAGGGCGAGCGGTACTCGGCGCGCGTCGACGAGCGCTTGCGCGACCACGCGTGGTACGCGGCCTACGCGCCAGCCGACAAGCCCAGGATCGCGGTGGCGGTGCTGGTCGAGAACGGCGGATTCGGCGCGCAGGCGGCCGCGCCGATCGCGAGGATCGTGTTCGACTACTATCTGCTCGGCCAGAAGCCGGGCGCGGCCGCGACCGCCGGCAAACCGGACGCGACGCGCGAAACCGACGACGAGTCCGACTGATGGAAAAGCTGGGCGCACTGCTCACCAGGCTTTGGCAGCTCGTCGTGCGTCGCATCGACAGCTATTTGATGGCCGCTGCGCTGGCGATCGCAGGGGTCGGCATGATCACGCTGGTGTCGGCGTCCGATCAGAACGTCGCCCGCCTGAGCAGCCAGGCGCTGTCGCTCGCGTTCGCGCTGGTGCTGATGTGGGCCGTGGCTAACGTTTCGCCGCAACAGCTCGCGCGCGCCGCGCTGCCGCTGTATCTTGTCGCGGTGGCGCTGCTGGTCGCGGTCGCCGTCGGCGGCACGCTGGTCAACGGGTCGCGGCGCTGGCTATCCGTCGGCATCGCCCGCTTCCAGCCCTCGGAGCTGATGAAGATCGCGCTGCCGCTGATGCTGGCGTGGTACTTCCAGCGGCGCGAGACCCGGGTCCACCTGTTCGACTACGCGCTCGCCCTGGTGCTGATCGCGGTGCCGGTGGTCCTGGTGCGGCGCCAGCCCGACCTCGGCACCGCGCTGATCATCGGGGCGACCGGCTTCTACGTTCTCTACCTGGCCGGGCTGTCGTGGAAAGTCATCGTCGGCCTGGTGGCGGCGGCCGGCGCTGCGGCGCCCCTGATCTGGCCGCATCTGCACGACTACCAGCAGGAGCGCATCCTGACCTTCCTCGATCCGAGTCGCGACCCGCTCGGTGCCGGGTACCACAGCTCGCAGGCGTCGATCGCGCTGGGCTCGGGAGGATTGATCGGCAAGGGGTGGCTGAACGGAACGCAAACCCATCTCGATTTCCTGCCCGAGCGGCACACCGACTTCATATTCGCGGTCTTCGGCGAGGAATTCGGCTTGCTCGGCATCGGCGTCCTGCTGCTGCTCTATGCGCTGCTGATCGCCCGCGCGCTGGCGATCACGATGAACGCATCGACGACGTTCACCCGCCTGGTCTCCGGAGCGATCACGCTGATGTTTTTCACCTACGCCTTCGTCAACATGGCGATGGTGAGCGGGCTCCTGCCCGTCGTCGGCGTGCCGCTGCCGCTCATTTCCTTCGGCGGCACCGCGCTGATCAGCCTGTTCATCGGGTTGGGCATCCTGATGAGCGTGCAGGCGAACCGGAAGCTGGTGAATACGTAGGTGGATCTGGCGCTCAGAGAGCCGGGTGCTTTCATCGTCTTCTCGCGAGTTGGCGCTGCAGTTCGCGAGTCTGGCGCCGAGCAGCAACTGGTCGGGATCTCCGCTTGCGCTACCAGCGAAGCTCTCATTCCCGGCTGGTATGTTTCGCGCTTCTTCGTGACCTTCTCAATCGCCGACCAGCGCGCCCGTCGTTCCGCACCCAACCGTGCGTTCTTCGAACAGTAAGTTCCAATGCGGACGAGCGCCTTCAAGGGATGAGCCATGAAATTTAGCCGCTTCATACGGATACTGCATACGCTCCTTGCCACCGGAATAGTGCTTACACTTCTATCAAGCCTCGTGATGAAAACGCCGAAACCGGATCAGGTGCTTACGTCGCTGCAGTCGTTCGGGTACGAGGCACATGAGATGGCGGGTATGGCCGCTTTCGTCATTCTCGCGCTGCATTGGATCGTCTTCGTGAGCGGCCACACGTACAAAGGCGTTGAACACTTCTTTCCGTGGTTTTCCAAAACGCGCATGCAGGCGGTCTTGAGCGACATTCGCGAACTCCTCAAGCTCAAGGTGGGAGCCCCCGAGCAGGAGGATTACCTTTCGAGCGCATTTCAAGGTCTCGGGCTCGTCGTGGGTAGCATCCTGGCGGCAAGCGGCGCGGTGCTCTTCCTCGGGATCGCCAAAAACGGCGCCATGAGCGCTCCGGCTCACGCACTGAAGGAATTTCACGAGTTCTGGGGACCCATCATGTGGGGATATTTGGGCATCCACGCAGGCGCAACAGTGCTGCACATTGCGTTTGGACATCGGTCGATTCTGTCAATTTTCAGGTGGTAAACGATGGCCCGGGCCTTGAACTTGGCGAGCGTGGACGCCGATGAGACTTGCAATGCCTGGGCAAAGCGCTCCAGGTACGCGCGGTGCCGGCGCTCACGCGTACCACACGCGATACGTCGCGATGCCGAGCAGCGCGACCGCCCAGTAGCCGGCGAGCGTGATGCGCATCAGCGTCTTCCAGCCGCGGACGTGCAGGCGGCGCGGCAGGACGTCGTTCATCTGCAGCACCAGCCAGAGACCCGAGATCAGCGTCAGCGCGCCGACCAGGGCATGCACGACGATGATTAGGTTGCCGCGGTCGGCGAGGTCGGACAGGTGCGCGAGCTTGAACGTACGGATCGACGCGACCATGATCAGGGCCACCAGCACGGTGTTGACCAGCACCCACGCGGTCTGGTTGACGCGATGCGCCTCGATGTTGCCGCGGCGGGCCAGCACCATGCCGAACGTCAGGCCGGCGACGAGCAGGATCTCGAGCGAGATGTTGATGTCGGCAAGCAGCGTGCCGAGGCCGAAAAAGCCCGGTGCGTCGGCCTTGCCGATCGCGCGCAAGCCGAGCACCAGCATCGCGGCGGCGCCGGCGAGCACGACGCCGGCGTAAAGCGCAGTCCTTTTCACGTCGCCTCCGTTGCGCCGCGGCCGCGTCCCCGGATGCGGGATGCGGCTCGCCGCCGACGTATAATCCGCGACTATATGTCGGCCACCATCCCCGGTCAAAGCGCAGCCTGGCGGCGCGCCTTGGCGGTCGTGGCATTGACGAGCGTCGTCGCCGGATGCGCGCCGGCGGTGAAGCGCGAAGCCGCGGCGCCTTCGCCCGGCGCGGCGCGTCCGGGCGGCTACTATCAGGACGACGGTCCCGGCGCCCACCCGCCGGACAACCTCGACACGATCCCCGACGCGACACCCCGGCTCGAGCCGCTGCACCGTTTCGCCAATCGGCCGTACTCGGTGTTCGGTCACGACTACGTGCCGGCGACGACCTTGCGCGCCTATCGCGAGCGCGGCCTCGCCTCGTGGTACGGCCGCAAGTTCCACGCGCAAAAGACCGCCACCGGCGAAACCTACGACATGTACGCGATGACCGCCGCGCACCCGACCTTGCCGCTGCCCTCGTACGCGCGCGTCACCAACCTCGCGAACGGGCGCAGCGTCGTCGTGCGGGTCAACGATCGCGGACCGTTCCATCCGGGCCGCATCATCGACCTGTCGTACGCCGCGGCGTATCGCCTGGGC
The DNA here is from genome assembly GCA_050742615.1 of Casimicrobiaceae bacterium. Classification (GTDB taxonomy): domain Bacteria; phylum Pseudomonadota; class Gammaproteobacteria; order Burkholderiales; family Casimicrobiaceae; genus PALSA-1003. The sequence continues at coordinate 7,418 of JBOIGD010000090.1, forward strand.
ATCGCCGACAAGGGCAGCGGGGAAGTCGAGGTCGAGAGCATTCTGCCCGGTGCGGCTCCGCCGCAGCTTGCCGCGGCGCTGCCTCCGGTCGCGGCGAGCGAGACGCCGCCGGCGATCGCGCTGCCGATCGGCCAGGAGCCTGGCGGTTATGTCGCCCAGCTCGGCGCGTTTGCCAACTACGCGAATGCGCAGGAATTTATCGGACGGCTGGCGAACCAAACGGGAGGCTTGGGCGTCGAACCGAGGGTTCGGCAGGAAACCGGCCTGTACCGGGTATTTGTCGGGCCTTATTCGACGAGGGAGGAGGCAAGTCGAGCCGCCGACCGGCTGCGCGAAGCATTGGGGCTCGACGCGACGGTGCGCATGGCGCCACCGATGCCATGACGGGTTGACCCGATTGCCGGCGCACGTTCGTTATAATCGAGGCACCGCTCGTGGGCCGGCTCTGGCGGCAGCCCCGCGGTGGCTGCGACCGCGCCCGCGGTGGAAGCGCATTGCCCAACCCCAGCCCCGGACTCCGATGACCCGATCGATACGCCTTTTGCTTGCGTTTTGCTGTGCCGCGGCCCTGGGCAGCGCTCACGCGCAACTGACGATCGAGATCATCGGCGGCGGGGCGACGACGATCCCGATCGCCATCGTTCCGTTTGCCGGCGAATCCAACTACCCGCTGGGCGTCTCCGGGGTCGTCGGCGCGGACCTGTCGCGCAGCGGCCTGTTCCGGCTGGTCGACGCGGGCGGCGTGGTGCCGCGGCCGGCGCGCGCCGAGGATGTGCGCTATGGCGACTGGACCGGACGCGGCGCGGACGCCGTCGTCGTCGGCAGCATGACGCCGCTTGCCGACGGGCGCGCCGAGGTCCGCTTCACGCTGCTCGACGCGGTTAAGCAGGCGCAGCTCGCCTCGTTCAGCTACGTCGTGCCGCCGGCGCAGTTCCGTGCCACCGCGCACCGGATCGCCGACGTCATCTACGAAAAGCTGACCGGTGACATCGGCGTGTTCAGCACGCGCATCGCCTACATCGCCAAGCAGGGCGCACGCTACGAGTTGCTCGTCGCCGATGCCGACGGCTTCAATGCGCAATCGATCGTAGCGTCGAAGGAGCCGCTGCTCTCGCCCGAGTGGTCGCCGGACGGCACGCGTATCGCCTATGTTTCGCTGGAGAACCGGAAGCCGGTCGTCTATATGCAGTCGTTGACGAGCGGTACGCGGCAACCGATCGCGAATTTTCGCGGCAGCAACAGCGCGCCGGCATGGTCGCCCGACGGCAGCAAGCTCGCGGTGACGCTGAGCAAGGACGGCAACTCGCAGATATACCTGGTCAACGCCGACGGCAGCAGTCCGCAGCGCCTGATGACTTCGCAGGGCATCGACACCGAAGCGAATTTCGCCCCCGACGGGCGTTCGATACTGTTCACCTCGGATCGCGGCGGGAGCCCCCAGATCTACCGGCTGACCCTCGGCGGCGGCGCCGTCGAACGCATGACCTACGAGGGCAATTACAATGTGTCGCCGCGTTTTCTGCCCGACGGCAAGGGGTTCGTGTTCGTGCGTCGGGACGGCGGCAGACTGAATGTAGCGCTGCAGGATTTTGCGACGCGGCAGGTGCAGATCCTGACGCAGGGAAGTCTCGACGAATCGCCGAGTGTCGCACCCAACGGCAAGCTGATCCTCTATGCGTCCGAAGTCGGAGGCCGTGGTATATTGGCCGCGGTCTCCAGCGACGGTCGCGTCAAGCAGAGGCTGACCGCAACGGCGAGTGATGTGCGCGAGCCCGCATGGGGCCCGCTGCCGAAGTAGTTCGCTCGCATTCGCAACGACGACAAAGGAGAACCCATGAACAAATCGCTGATCGGTGTGATGGCCGCTTTGCTGCTCGCCGCGTGCTCGACCACGCCGAAGGAGCCCGGTGGCGCGCCCGTCGACGAACGCAACCCCACCCCGGGAACGCCGGGCGCCGCGACATCGGGGTCGACGTCGGGATCGGTCGCCGGCACGGCGAACCAGGGCGCCGGACTGACCAATCCGCTCAGGGACCCGAACAACATACTGTCGAAGCGCAGCGTCTACTTCGATTTCGACAGCTATGCGATCAAGGACGACTACAAGTCGCTGCTGGAGGCGCACGCGCGTTATCTGCAGGCCAATCGCAACGCGCACATGACCGTCGAAGGCAACACCGACGAGCGTGGCAGCCGCGAATACAACATCGCGCTGGGCCAGCGCCGCGCCGACGCCGCGAAGCGCATGATGCTGCTGTTCGGGGCCACCGACCCGCAGATCGACACGGTCAGCTTCGGCAAGGAAAAGCCGAAGAACCCCGGGCATGACGAATCGGCGTGGGCCGAGAACCGGCGTGACGACCTCAGCTATCGCGGCGACTGACGCGTGAAGCGACCCGCGCTGCGGGCGACGCTGGCTCCGCTCGCCGTCCTGCTTTTCGCCGCGCAGCTCGCGGCTCCGGCGCGCGGAGCGTTGTTCGACGATGACGAGGCGCGGCGGCGCATCGACGAGCTGAAAACGCGCGTCGACCAGATGGAGCGCTCGCTGGCGCAGCGGCTCGACGCGCTCGAAGCGAAGAACGCGGGCCTCGCCGACCTGTTCCGCGACGTCGAACAGCTGAAGGCCGACGTGGCCAAGCTGCGCGGCCAGTACGAAGTCCTGACCTACGAGCTCGAGCAGGCCCAGAAGCGGCAGCGCGATCTGTACCTCGATCTCGACAGTCGCCTGCGCCGGCTCGAAGGCGGCCCGGGCGCGCCGGCGCCGCCCGGTGCACCCGGGGCGCCCCCAGCTTCGGG
>JBOIGD010000091.1:0-19680 GCA_050742615.1 Casimicrobiaceae bacterium
GATCCGCTGTGCGCGTCGAAACCGGAGACGATGTGTTCGAGGATGTCCTGCTGCACATGCAGCGGCGCCACGCAGTTGGCCGCGGTCTGGCAGAGCTCGTAGAGCGAATAGATCCAGCCGTACTCGCCGAGCTTGCCGCCGCCGGACCCGAGGGACGACGCGCTCATCGCCGACGCCTCGACATGGCCGGCGCGCACTGCCTGCGTCGGGCGCTGGCAGCGGCGCGCGCGGAAGCGCTCGCCTTATTCCTCAAGGAGGACGCCGCCATCCTCGGCCCAGCGCACGCGCGTGATGCCGGGACTTTCGGCTTCCAGCCGCGCCAGCTCCAACTGCTGCCGCGAGATGAGGCCGCGCTGGCAGCGCACTTCGTCGGCGAGCCGGCGGTTCTCGACCAGCAGCTCCCGATGCTCGAGCACCTGCGAGACGATCGTCTTCAACTCGGTGTCCGACCACGGCTTGCTGACGAAACGGAAGATGCCCGCTTCGTTGATGGCGCGGATGATTCCATCCATGTCGGTGCACGCGCTCAGGATGATCCGCGCCGTGTCCGGTTGCAGTTCCTTCACGCGCGTCAGAAACGACACGCCGTCCATCACCGGCATGCGGTAGTCGGAGATCACGAGATCGACCCGATGGTTGGCCAGGTGTTCGAGCGCCTCGGCCGGGAGCGTGAACGTCTTCAGCTGCAGATCGGGCAGCGCCGGCAGTGCCGCGGAGTTGAGCAGCATCCGCCGCAATGCGTTGGTAACGTGGACTTCGTCGTCGACGATGATCAGCTTGGCCATGACGATCCTTTGCAAATGCAATGCGGGACACGCCCTGCGCGGTTTCCGGGCGAACCGGAGCCGGCGGGGACGTGTCCGTCCCGACATCCGCAAGCACACGACGTGCCATCGAGTAAGCAGCCCGTGCCCGTTCACCCGCCCCGGTCGGGCTTGACTGCGCTCCTGCGGGCGGCCGCGCCGCCCGCCGTCGGAAAACGCCGAAGTCCCGCCTTCTTTCAAAGGGATACGCAGGGCTTCCACGGTTGGGCAAATCGCACATCTGCGGCGACGCGGGCGCCTCGCCCGCGCCCGCTCGAGTTCCCGAACCAGCGCCCGATACGCCTATCCGGCATTCGCACGCGCCGCGATGGCGCCGGGATGGAGCCGCACCGGCGGCCGGCAATTAGTGACGAAAATTGACGGCGGCTCGAGTGGGCGCGTGCGCGGCACGGGCGCACCGCCCGTAGTCTCGGGTTTCGGGTTTCGGGTTTCGGGTTTCGGGTTTCGGGTTTCGGGTTTCGGGTGTCGGGTGTCGGGTGTCGGGCCCGGTGCGATGATCGTTGGGCACGGCTGGAGCAAACGGCGCCCGCTGCGGTTAGCATGGAGCCGTGGCGGGTATACCCAAACCTCTGACAATCGGCCTCGTCGGCTGCGGCTGGTTTGCGCAGGCCGTTCACCTCCCGATCCTTAGACGCTTGCCTGGCGCGGACCTCGTCGCGCTCGCGGAGCCCGATCCGGCACTGCGCCATGCGGCCGGACGTCATTTCCCGGCCGCCCGCATGTTTGGCGACTATCGCGACTTGCTCACCATGCGAAACCTCGACGCGGTCATCGTCAGCGTGCCCAACGCACTGCACGCCGAGGCAGCCATAGCGGTGATGCAAGCGGAGAAACACTTGTATCTCGAGAAGCCCATCGCGACCAGCCTGCGCGAAGCCGGCGAGATCGTTAGCGCTTGGAAGTACTCGGGGGTGGTTGGGATGATTGGATTCAACTATCGTTTCAACGCCCTGCACCGGACGGCGCGCATGCACCTCGAAGCAGGGAGGCTCGGACTCCTGACTGGAGCGCGGACCGTTTTTACCACGCCGGTGCGCTCGATGCCGGCCTGGAAAAAAACCCGTTCGGGCGGCGGCGGAGCCCTGCTTGACCTCGCCTCCCATCATGTCGACCTCGTCCGTTTTCTCTTCCAGCAGGAGGTTCGACTGGTGTACTGCGAGATCGAATCGCGCTGCACCGAGCAGGATACGGCGAGGCTGCACCTGCGGCTTGCCGACGGGTTGCCGATCCAATCGTATTTCTCGCTGGCTGCCGTAGACGAAGATCGCTTCGAGATCTATGGACAGGCGGGCAAGCTCACCGTCGATCGGTATCGTTCGTTGGACGTGGATTTCGTTGACGCAGAAGAAGCATCATCGTCTCTGCGTCGCGTAGCCCGGAAACTCGGATCCCTGTCAAACCTGCCCTACCTGCTCGAGAAAGTGCGGGCGCCATGGCACGAGCCATCTTATCGCGAGGCATTGTCCAGATTTGTGTCGGCCGCGCGTGGACGCGACCATGCCTCGCCGGACCTCCTGGACGGCTACCGCAGTCTCGAAGTCCTCTGCGCGGCGGAACAATCACAGCAAACCGCGCGATCAGTCTCGCTGCTGCCTTCGGTGACGGAATCATCGCCGGGCGCGGTGCCGATATCGGAGCAGTAGGATGAAGCCGTGAGGCGGAGCACAGTGCCAGAAATGTCGGTGGTAGTGGTCTCACTCGACCGGTATGAGCGAATTCGCCTTACGGTGGCTGCTCTCAGAGCGCAGACGGCGATGCGGCGGCTGGAGCTTGTCATCGTAGCCCCGTCGAGAGACGTCCTGAATCTCGACGAGGGCGACCTCCAGGAGTTTTTCAGCTTCCAGGTGGTCGAGGTCGGGGCAATTCGGTCGACCGGCGGAGCGATTGCGGCCGGCTTTCAAAAAGCGAAGGCTCCGGTCGTCGCGTATGCGGAGGAACACTCTTACCCTTTCCCGACCTGGGCCGAAGCGCTGTTGCTGGCACACAGGCACCCGTGGGCCGCCGTCGGCGCGGCAATCGTCAATGCCAACCCCGACACAATCATCAGCTGGGCCAACCTCTTTACCGACTTCGGCCCGTCAGTGGAACCAGCGTTGGCGGGCGTAACATCGCACTTGGCCTGGCATCACACCAGCTACAAGCGTGAGCTGTTGACCGGCTACGAGACCGAAGACCTTCAGAGTTATCTGGAAACGGAAGGATTTCTTCACCAGGCGCTCCAGGACAGAGGATACCAGCTGTACCTCGAGCCGGCGGCGAAGTCGAACCACGTGAATGTGTCCACGGTCCGTTCTCTCATACGCTGTGAGTTTGTGGGCGGACGATTGTTCGGGGCAGCACGCGTGCATCGCAACAACTGGTCGGTCACCAGGCGCCTCCTCTACATTCTTGCGAGCCCCGTGATTCCGATCGTGCGTCTGCGACGCACGTTGCGTGAGGTTCATCGGACCGGTCGGTTTGGCAAGCTGTTTCCCCGGATCCTGCCGAGCATGCTTACGGCCCTGGCGGCACACTGTCTCGGAGAGATCTCCGGATACGCATTCGGCGCGGGAGACGCCGCCTGGCAGCGCGTGCCGTGCGAACTGAATCGCTGCGAATTCCTTGCAGCGGCGGAAAAAAAATCGGTGCGTCGTTAGGGTTTGGAAAGGAAAAGTCACCGGTTCGAAGAGTCAGTCTCTGATGCCTGCCGAACCTGCATACCAAGCAAACCGCGTCTCGAAGCCACGCGACCGTTGAACGCATGACGATGGCTGACGCACCGATCTTTTCGATCATAGTCCCGACCTACAATCGGCCGGCGCAGCTTGCTGTCTGCTTGCAGGCATGCGCTCGACTCGACTATCCCCCGGATTGCTTTGAACTGATTGTCGTGGACGACGGAGGGAGCGTCCCACTGGACGAGGTCGTCGCTCGGTTCCACGAGGTGCTAACGCTCAGGCTCCTGCGGCAGGACAATGCCGGCCCTGCGGCGGCGCGCAACACCGGAGCGTCTGCTGCGAGAGGAGAATACCTCGCGTTTACCGATGATGACTGCTCGCCGGCGCCAAAGTGGCTCGAAGCCCTGGCAGCGCAATTTGCCACGTCACCCGATCATGCAGTGGGCGGCCGAACGCTCAACGCGCTTACGCACAATCTCTACTCCGCGACCAGTCAATATCTGATCTCGTACCTGCACTCTTACTACAATGCTGTTCCCCGCGCCGCACGATTTTTCCCGTCGAATAACGTGGCGTTCCCCGCCAGAGAGTTTCGGGCCATCGGAGGGTTCGATACGACCTACATCCGGGCGGCGGCCGAGGACCGCGAACTGTGCGACCGCTGGTTGCACTTCGGGTATCGGATGATCTATGCGGCGGGAGCTGTGGTCTATCACGCGCATGATCTGACCCTTGTGACATTTCTTGGTCAGCATTTTCAGTATGGCCAGGGCGCGTTCTGCTTTCATCGGGCACGTGCCGGACGCGGGCTGCGTCCAGCCAGAGTGGCGCCGGCGGCTTTTTACATCAACATGCTTCGCTACCCGTTTGGCAACGCAAAGGGTGTCAGTGCATGGCTCGTCATGCTGTTATTCATCGTTACGCAGCTTGCCAACGCGGCAGGCAGGCTCTGGGCGAGCGCGAGGGACCGAGTCGGGTGACGACGCCACGGCAGTCACCGTGCCGGTAGATGAGGGCATCGGTGTAACGGCAAGCTAGCCCGGGTGCTCGAAATCACCGGGCCCGGTCCTCGCCCGGCGCGGACAGGAATACCGACGTCGACCGGCGTCAGGGTTAATACGGCCGGCGGCAAGAAGGATTGGGGTGGCTGATGGGACTCGAACCCACGACAACCGGAATCACAATCCGGGACTCTACCAGCTGAGCTACAGCCACCATGGTTGCCGCCGCCTGCCGGGGCGCGTCGATGATTGGCGCGCCCGACAGGACTCGAACCTGTTACCCCCGGCTTAGAAGGCCGGTGCTCTATCCGAATGAGCTACGGGCGCCCTGCACGAACAAAGCCGCTACGCGTAAAGCCGATCCGGTCGGTGGTCGGGGTGGAGAGATTTGAACTCCCGACATCTTGCTCCCAAAGCAAGCGCGCTACCGGACTGCGCTACACCCCGAAGGGTACGGATTATCGCCGCTGCGGGCATCCCGGGTCAATTCGCTCCGCGTCGCGGTCTGCGCTACGCTATTTGGCGAAGCGCCGGATCACGCCGATCGCCTCGGCGATCGCGTGGTCCCCCTGCCCCGACTTCACCGCATGTTGCACGCAGCCGTGCAGATGATGCTCGAGCAAGCGCAGCCCGAGTGAATCCAGCGCCGATTGCACGGCGCTCAATTGCGTGAGGATGTCGATGCAGTAACGGTCCTCGTCGATCATCCTGCCGATGCCGCGGACCTGGCCGTCGATCCGGTTGACGCGCTTGGCCAGCGCCGACTTGTCCTCTCGCGTGACCGGTGGATGCGTGGCGCTTCGGGCCGGCGCCTTACGCGACTTCATACCCGGCGCCTTCGATGGCGGCGCGCAGGCTTGCCGCATCCGTGCGCGCGTCGTCGAACGTCACCTGCGCGGTGCCCGCCTGCAGGCTGACCGTCGCATCGGATACCCCGGGCAGCGCGCTCAGTACGCGGGTGACGCTTGCCACGCAACCGCCGCAGCTCATGCCTTCGACTTTGAGAGTGATCGTCGTCATGTCGATCTCCTGGTTGGAATCACTGGCGCGGCCGCCACCGCCGCAACAGCAGCGCGTTGGCCACCACCGAAACCGAGCTCGCCGCCATCGCCGCACCGGCGATCACCGGATTGAGCATGCCGAGCGCGGCCAGCGGGATGCCCAGCACGTTGTAGGCAAAGGCGAAAAACAGGTTCTGCCTGATCTTCGAGAGCGTCGCGCGCGAAAGCAGGATCGCGTCGACGACCGCGTTCAGGTCGTTGCGCACCACGGTGATGTCCGCCGTCTCGACCGCGACGTCCGACCCGGTGCCGATCGCGAAACTGACATCGGCAGCGGCGAGCGCCGGCGTGTCGTTGACGCCGTCGCCGACCATGCCGGCCACCTGACCTTCGGCCGCGAGCGCGCGCACGGCGGCCGCCTTGTCCGCCGGCAGGACCCCAGCACGAAAGTCGTCGATGCCGAGCTCATCGGCGACCGTTTTCGCGACCTGCGCGTTGTCGCCGGTCAGCATCAGCACGTTGATGCCCGCGGCGCGGGCGCGCGCGATCGCCTGCGCCGAGCTCGGGCGCACGCGGTCACCCAGCGCGATCATGCCGACGACGCGCCCCGCCACCGCGATGCCCACCAGCGTGTTGCCGATGCTTTGCAGCGACCCCGCATCGGGCGCGGCAATGCCCTGCTCGGCGAGGAAGGCGAGCGTGCCCGCCATGACCGCGACCTCGGTTCCATCGACGTCGACCAATCCCCGGGCGCCCTTGCCCGGTACCGACTCGAACGCACGCACCGGCCGCGGCGAGATCGCGTCGCGGGCCGCGGCCTCACGGATGGCGCGCGCCAGCGGATGCGTCGATCCCTGCTCGACGCTGGCGGCGAATTCGAGCACCTGCGCGCGCGTCGTGCCGTCGAGCGCGATGACGCCTGCGACGACCGGCTTGCCCTCGGTCAGCGTCCCGGTCTTGTCGACCACGAGCGCCGTGAGCCGGCCCGCCTGCTCGAGCGCGGCCGCGTTGCGGATCAGAACGCCCAATTGCGCGCCGCGGCCGGTGCCGACCACGATCGCCGTCGGCGTCGCGAGCCCCAGCGCGCACGGACACGCGATGACCAGCACCGCCACCGCGTTGATCAGCGCCGCCGTCGCGTCGCCAGCCGCCCAGTAGCCGACTCCCCACGTCGCCGCGGCGATGACGACGACGATCGGGACGAACACGCCCGCCACGCGGTCGGCCAGCCGCTGAATCGGCGCCTTCGATCCCTGGGCTTCCGCGACCAGGCGCACGATGCCGGCTAGGAGCGTCGCGCTGCCGACGCCGGTCGCCTCGCATTCCAGCAGGCCCTCCTGATTGAGCGTGCCGGCAAAGACGGCCGAGCCCGGCGCCTTGATCACCGCGAGGCTTTCGCCGGTCACCATGCTCTCGTCGACGCTGGACGTTCCCTCGCGCACGATCCCGTCGACCGGCATGCGCTCGCCCGCGCGCACGAGCAGGCGATCGCCGACGACCACGGCGGCCAGCGGCAGGTCGACCCCGGCGCCGTCGCGCAGGACATGCGCCGTCGCAGGCTGCAGTCGCGACAGTCCTTCCAGCGCCGCCGACATGCCCGATCTGGCCCGCGCTTCCAGCAGCTTGCCGAACAGAACCAGCGTGATCACCGCGGCGCCGGCCTCGAAATAAACGTGCCGCTCGGTGAGCCCGAGCAAGGTCACCGCGGCGCTGAGCGCCCAGGCCATCGTCGTACCGAGCGCGATCAGCACGTCCATGTTGGCGCCGCCGCCGCGCAGCGCATGCCAGGCGCCGATGTAGAACCGCCGCCCAATCCAGAACTGCACGGGTGTCGCCAGGACGAGCTGCAGCCAGCGCGGTAGCCATTCCGCGTGCACGCCCCCGCTACCGAGCCAGTCGCCCGCCGCGAGCATCGGTGCCATCTGCGCGAGCAACGGCAAGGTCAGGACCGCGGCAATCCAGGTCTCGCGGCGGAGCTCGGCGTACGCGGCTGTCTTGCGCGCGCGATCGGCCGCGCGCTCGGCGGCGGCATCGCGCCGAACGAAGGCGTGATACCCGGCCCGCTCGACTGCCGCCAGCAAGCGGCCGGGCTCAACCGCGGCGCCGAGTGTCGCCGACGCGGTCTCGGTCGCGAAATTGACGTTCGCCTCGACGCCGGGGATGCGGCGCAGCGCCTTTTCGATGCGTGCCGCACAAGCGGCGCAGGTCATCCCCTCGAGGCCGAGCTCGATCCTGCGATGCGCATCGCGCGGCGCGACGGCGGCAGTGCGGGCCAGGGCAGCCATCTCGCCATCCTATACCCCTGGTGGGTATATGTCAAACGCGCCGGGCGCGCTCCGCGTGCTCGACGCGGACGTCAGAACCGGATCCTGCCGGTCAGCACGTCCTTGAACATCACCCAATCGCCGATCAGGCTGTAGATCGGGTGCCTGAAAGTCGCCGGCCGATTGTGCTCGAAGAAGAAGTGCCCGATCCAGGCAAGGCCGTAGCCCGCGAACACCGCTGCGGCCAGCCACCAAGCACTCCACGTGAGCAGCGCGGCGGCGGCGAAGACGAGCACGAGCGTGGACCCGACGCAGTGCAGGCGCCGGCACGTTGGATTCCGGTGCTCCGATAGATAGTGCGGATAGAAATCCTGAAATGATTTGAAACAGTTGCTCATATCACGCTCGAATTGTTCTGCACAACCGAGTTCGACTGCACGCGATCGATGTTCCGGCGCAATCTCGTCCGATATTCACTCTTCCAAGCGCCCGCAAGCGGTAGTAGCATCCGTTGGATTGTCCTGCCGCCCGGCGGCAACCGCAACGTCGACGCAGAGTGCGCGTTAGCGCGGCCGCGCGGTCAGACTACACGAGGGGAAATCATGATCCGTTGGAGGGCTTATCGTGGCTCGACGATGGCGACGGCGCTGGTCTCGCTTGGGGCGTTCGTCTGCGGGGCGGCACTGGCTCAAGTAACTTCCATCGTCGTCCAAGATACGCGACTGGGCGTGACGGTGCCGCTGCTGCAAATCGACGACAGCGCCGCCTCGCCGACCCCTGTTGCCACGCTGATCATGTTCACCGGAGGCAACGGGCAATTGCACCTTTTGGACTCGGACGGCGGGTGGCAGGGCGCGTCGGACCTGTCGCAGGTCCGGCTCGGCCCGACCCAGAACTTCCTGGTGCGCCAGCGCAACAACTTTGCCGCGCAAGGGTTCAACATCATCATGATGGACGTGCCCTCGGACCATGCGAGCGGTTACCCTCTCAACAACAGCAACGGCAACAGTTTCCGTAGGTCGGCGAATCACCAGACCGACATCGCCGACATCATCGCCTATGCGCGGACAACGTTCGGGCTTCCGGTCTGGCTGGTCGGGACGAGCCGCGGCTCGAGCTCGGCGGTCAAGGGTGCGCTGATCGCGGCCCAGCAGCCGACGCTGGACGCCCCGGATGGTTTTGTCCTGACGTCGACGATCACGCTGGACGGCGACGCGGACAACGTGCTCGACATGCCGCTCAAGGACATCGAGCTCATCGCCATGATGGTAGCGAACGAGGACGATGCCTGTCCTCAATCTCCGCCGCTCGGCGTCAACAGGATCGCCCGCAAGCTCTTGGCCTCGTCCGACTTCCGCGGCAAGTTGGTCACCAACGACCCGGGGAGCCCGCCGTCGAACGTGACTTCCGCCGAGGAGTGCCAGGGCGACGGCTATCACGGATTCTCCAACGCCGAGGGCAAGGTCGTGAGCCCGATCAGCGCGTGGATCATCGGCCACCTGCCGTAGCCGGACGTCAGGTTTCGCGCTTCAGCTGCGGGAATAGAATCACGTCGCGTATCGACGGGCTGTCGGTCAGCAGCATGACCAGCCGGTCGACGCCGATGCCCTCGCCCGCCGTCGGCGGCAAACCGTATTCGAGCGCGCGGATGTAGTCGGCATCGTAGTGCATCGCTTCGGCGTCGCCGGCGTCCTTGGCCTGGGCCTGCGCCGCGAAGCGTGCCGCCTGATCCTCGGGATCGTTCAATTCGGAAAAGCCGTTGGCGAGCTCACGGCCGGTGATGAACAGCTCGAAGCGATCGGTGATCTCGGGATTCGCGTCGTTGGCGCGGGCCAGCGGGGAGACATCGGTCGGATGCGCGACAATGAACGTCGGCTGCACCAGCTTGTCCTCGATCGTCGCCTCGAAGAGCTTGAGCTGCAGCACGCCGAGCCCGTCGCCGGCCAGCACTTCGACGCCCAGCTCTTGCAGCGCGGCCCGCAGATACTCCAGCCGGGCAAGTTCGTGCGCGCCGTGCCGAGCGTCGTACTTAGCGATCGCCTCGGCCATCGTCAACCGGTCGAACGGCTTGCCGAGGTCGATCGGCGTGTCCTGGTACTCGATCGTCGTCTTGCCGCAGACCTTCTGCGCGACCTCGCGCAGCAGCGCCTCGGTCAGGTCCATCAGGTAGCGATAGTCGCGGAACGCCTCGTAGAACTCAAGCATCGTGAACTCGGGATTGTGCCGGGTGGAGATCCCCTCGTTGCGAAAATTGCGATTGATCTCGAAGACCCTTTCCAGCCCGCCGACGACGAGCTTCTTTAGGTACAGCTCGGGCGCGACGCGCAGGTAGAGGTCGGTGTCCAGTGCGTTGTGATGGGTGATGAAGGGCCGCGCCGCCGCGCCGCCCGGGATCGGATGCATCATCGGTGTCTCGACCTCGAGGAATCCCCGCGCGACGAAGAATTCACGCATCGCCTGCACGATCGCCGAGCGAGCGACGAAAACGCGACGCGACTCGGGGCTGGTGATCAGGTCGACATAGCGTTGCCGGTATTTCTGCTCCTGGTCGGTCAGGCCATGGAATTTTTCCGGCAGCGGCCGCAGCGCCTTGGCCAGCAGGCGCAAGTCGGTCACCTTGACGGTCAGCTCGCCGGTCTTGGTCTTGAACAGCGTTCCGCCCGCACCGACGATGTCGCCCAGGTCCCAGTGCTTGAAGGCGTCGTGGCCCTCGGCGCCCAGCGCGTCGGTGGTGATGTAGAGCTGGATGCGGCCGCTCATGTCCTGCAGCGTCGCAAAGCTCGCCTTGCCCATCACGCGCTTGAGCATCATGCGCCCCGCGACGGCGACCCGGATGCCTTGCCGATCGAGCTCCTCGTGCGTCGCGGCGTCATGCGCGGCATGCAGCTCGGCCGCCAGCGCATCGCGGCGAAAATCGTTGGGGTAGGCGTTGCCGCCTGCACGCAGCGCGCCGAGCTTCCCCCGCCGCTCGGCGATGATCTGGTTCTCGTCCTGCGGCGGGAGGTTGTCTTGCGTCATCGCTTACGAAAACTTCAAGCCTGGTGCAACTTTGGCAATACTCATGAAATCGCGATCGTCGTGCAGCAGCGCAACACCGTGCTCGATGGCGACTTGCGCGATCAGGCAGTCGCTACTCGAACGAACCGTCAAGCCCCGCCGTCGACAATCGAAATAGAGTCTGGCGGCCCTTTCATGGCTTGCGACCGGGTCGCGTGGATGAAGGAAGCGCTGACTGGAAAAGAATGCGCAATAGTCGCGGAAAGCCTTCTCGGTCTCCGCGCCTTGAAGGATTTCCTGGTAGATGAGCGACGTGATGCCCGCTGCTATGCCGCGATCGAGCGCGACCCGCAGGCGCGCGACGGCGTCGGTCAGGCGCCCGCGGATGAAGTCGACCCAGACCGAGGTATCGACGAGAATCACTTGCCGGCGCGCAACGCCTTGTAGTCGTAGTCAGCCCGAATGCCGCCGCGACCGAAGAGCTTGCGCAGGTCTTTTCGCTTCCGGCTGGCGACGAACTCGCGCAGCGCTAGATCGACCAGCTCGCGCTTGGTCTTGACCGGCGCGTGGCGCATGGCTTCCTTCACGAGACTGTCGTCGAGGACGATATTGGTACGCATCATACACCTCCGAGGTGTATTATATTGTGTATAGACGCGCGAAGCAACACAAGAAGTGCGTCTGCCGGAGGGGCGGGGGGCAATTAGTGAAACACCTTGAGGCACCCGCTACACCCCCTGCTTCAGGCTCGCGGCGATGAACGGGTCGAGGTTTCCGTCGAGCACCGCCTGCGTGTTGCCGACTTCGACGTTGGTGCGCAGATCCTTGATGCGCGACTGGTCGAGCACATAGCTCCTGATCTGGTGGCCCCAGCCGATGTCGGTCTTGGCGTCCTCCAGCTTCTGCTGCTCGGCCTGGCGGTTGCGCAACTCCAGCTCGTACAGCCGCGACTTGAGCATCGCCATCGCCTCCGCCCGGTTGCGATGCTGCGAGCGATCATTCTGGCACTGCACGACGATGTTGGTCGGCAGGTGCGTGATCCGCACCGCCGAGTCGGTCTTGTTGATGTGCTGGCCGCCGGCGCCGGAGGCGCGAAACGTGTCGATGCGCAGGTCGGCGGGATTGATCTCGACCTCGATCGTCTCGTCGACCTCCGGGTAGACGAAGACGCTGGCGAACGACGTATGGCGGCGCGCGTTGGAGTCGAACGGGCTCTTGCGCACCAGGCGGTGGACGCCGGTCTCGGTGCGCAGGTAGCCGAACGCATAGTCGCCGGTCACCTTGACGCTGGCGCTCTTGATGCCCGCGACCTCGCCAGCGGACTCTTCGAGGATTTCGGTCCGGTAGCCGCGCCGCTCGCAGTAGCGCAGGTACATGCGCAGGAGCATCGCGGCCCAGTCCTGCGCTTCGGTGCCGCCGCTGCCAGCCTGGATGTCGATGAAGCAGGCATTCGGGTCCATCGGATGGTGGAACATCCGGCGGAACTCCAGATCGTCGACCGCGCCCGCGACGGTAGCGGCGTCGCGTTCCAGCGCGGCGAGCGTCGCGTCGTCGCCCTCGCTTCGCGCCAGCTCGAAAAGCTCGCTCGTATCCTTGAGCGTCCGGTCGATGTCCTGCAGGCTGCCGACGACCATCTGCAGCTGCTTCTTTTCCTTGCCGAGCTCCTGCGCGCGAGCCTGATTTTCCCAGATACGCGGGTCTTCGAGCTCCCTTTCGACTTCCTCGAAGCGCGACGCCTTCACATCGAAGTCAAAGATACCTCCGCAAATCGGCGGCGCGGTGCTGCAGATCGGCGAGCTGGTTGGCAATCTGATTCAGGCGTTCGGCTTCCATCGGCGCACTTTCCGCATGCATGATCGAGTGTTGCGATTATACCCCGCGGCACCCCCGCTCCGCTCCGCGCCGGCGTCCCGAGGTTTCCCAGGTCCCCGGAATCCCCTATGATAGGAGCATCTTCCGGACCGCCGGCCCCGCTCGCCGGCGCCCGCCGAGCGACCTTGCCTTCGGAGCGACCATGGCCCTGCTGTTCGTCAACAACCAGCGCGTGCGCGTCGACCTGCCCGACGACACGCCTCTGCTGTGGGTGCTGCGCGACCATCTTCAGCTCACCGGCACCAAATACGGTTGCGGCATGTCGCTGTGCGGCGCGTGCACGGTCCAGATCGACGGCGTGGCCACGCGCTCGTGCACGCTACCGTTGTCGGCGGTCAAGCCCGGCGTCGAGATCACCACCATCGAGGGGCTGAAGACCCGGGAAGGCCGGGCGGTGCAGGCGGCGTGGGAAAAGCTGGACGTTCCGCAATGCGGCTATTGCCAGTCGGGACAGATCATGTCGGCGTCGGCGCTGCTGGCGAAAAACCGCAGGCCGACCGACGCCGACATCGACGCCGCGATGGCCGGCAACGTCTGCCGCTGCGCGACCTACGTCCGCATTCGCGCCGCGATCCACCAGGCGGCGAAAGCGCTGGCCTGACGCCTTCCGGCCGGAGAACACGCGATCATGTCCGATCAGCCCTCTGCGAATCCCGAGCGCCGCCACTTCCTGAAGGCTTCCGCCGCGGCGGGGTTCACGCTCGCCTTTCATCTTCCCGGCACGGCGCTGGCGCAGATGGCGGGCCCGGGTCAGGCCGGCCGGGCCGCGGCAGGCGCCGCCACGCTGGAGCCCAATGCTTTCGTGCGCGTCGGCAGCGACAATACGGTGACCGTCATCGTCAAGCACCTGGAAATGGGCCAGGGCACGTTCACCGGCCTGCCGACGCTGGTCGCCGAGGAAATGGACGCCGCCTGGTCGCAGATCCGCGCCGAGGCCGCGCCGGCCGATGCGTCGCGCTACAACAACCTGCTGTGGGGAGCGATGCAGGGGACGGGCGGATCGACCGCGATGGCCAACTCGTTCGAGCAGTTGCGCAATGCGGGCGCCACCGCTCGAGCCATGCTGGTGAACGCCGCCGCGAAGAAGTGGAACGTGCCACCCGACTCGATCAGCGTCAGGCAGGGCGTGCTCACGCACGGATCGCGCCGGGCGACATTCGGCCAGCTTGCCGCAGACGCGGCCGCGCAGCCGGTCCCGGCCAGCGTCAAGCTCAAGGACGCGAAGGACTTCGTCTTCATCGGCAAGAGCGCGCCGCGCACCGACTCGCGCGCCAAGTCGAACGGCAGCGCCAAGTTCACGCAGGACGTGCAGCTGCCCGAGATGCTCACGGCCGTCGTTCTGCATCCGCCGCGCTTCGGCGCCGCCGTCGCCAAGTTCGATGCATCCGAGGCGGCCAAGGTGCCGGGCGTCCGCTACGTCGTCGAGGTGCCGAACGGCGTGGCGGTGCTGGCGTCCACGTTCTGGCAGGCGAAGAAAGCGCGCGATCTGCTGAAGGTGCAGTGGGACGAGTCCGCGGCGCTCAAGCAATCGTCGGAACAGATCGCCGCAAGCTACCGGGCGCTGGTCGCCGGGCCCGGAGCCGTGGCCCGTAACGACGGCGACGTCGCCAAGGCGCTGGTGGGCGCGGCGAGGAAGCTCGACGCAGCGTTCGATTTCCCGTACCTCGCGCACGCCGCGATGGAGCCGATGAATTGCGTGGTCAAGCTCGGCGCCGACCACTGCGAAGTGTGGAACGGCGAACAGTTCCAGACCGGCGACCAGATGGCAGTGGCGGAGACCGTCGGCCTGAAGCCGGAGCAGGTGGAGATCCACCAGCTCTTTGCCGGCGGCAGCTTCGGCCGGCGTGCGAGCTCGACGTCGGATTACCTCCGCGAAGCCGCCTATATCGCCAAGGCGATCAAGGGCGCCGTACCGGTCAAGCTGGTATGGACCCGCGAGGACGACATGCAGGCCGGCTACTACCGGCCGATGTATCACCACGCGCTGACTGCCGGCCTCGACGCCGGCGGCAACATCGTCGCCTGGCAGCACCGCATCGTCGGGCAGTCGATCCTGGCGGGCACACTGTTCGAGCCGATGATGGTGAAGGACGGCATCGATCCGACCTCGGTCGAGGGGGCGTCCACCCTGCCGTATGCGATACCGAACCTGCGTGTCGACCTGCATTCGCCCAAGGTCGGCGTTCCGGTCCTGTGGTGGCGCTCGGTGGGCTCGACGCACACGGCGTTTTCGACCGAGACCTTCATCGACGAGCTGGCTGCCGCCGCCGGGCGCGATCCGGTCGAATTCCGGCAGGCGCTCCTGGCCGACCATCCGCGCCATCGCGGCGTGCTCGCCCTCGCCGCCGACCGCGCGGGCTGGCGCAAGCCGCTGCCACCCGGCCCGGCCGGCGAAAAGCGCGGCCGCGGCGTCGCGCTCCACGAATCGTTCCATACCTACGTCGCCCAGGTCGCCGAGGTCACCGTCAACGGAGACGGCAGCTTCCGCGTCGACCGCGTCGTCTGTGCCGTCGACTGCGGGGTCGCGGTCAATCCTGACGTGATCCGCGCTCAAATGGAGGGCGGCATTGGATTCGGCCTGGCGGCGGCGCTGCACAGCGCCATCACGCTCAAGGACGGCGCGGTCGAGCAGACCAATTTCCATCAGTATCTGCCGCTGCGCATCAACGAGATGCCCGCGGTGGAAGTGCACATCGTCGCATCGACCGAAAAGCCGACCGGCGTCGGCGAACCGGCCACGCCGGTGATCGCGCCGGCCGTCGCCAATGCGCTTGCCGCCGCGACCGGCAAGCGAGTGCGCTCGCTACCCTTGTCGCTGGTGTGAAAGTTGCTTGACCGGGTCTGCCTTCGGCAAGCTCCGTTGGGCCGGGCGCGACCTGCCGGCCCGCGCCGCGGGTACCAGTCCAAGCGAGGGAGGGAGATGAACAGGCTAATCAAGGCGATAACCGTGCTGGCGCTCGGCGCCGGAATGAGCCAGGCCGTCGCCGATCCGGGCGTCACCGCCAAATCGATCCTGATCGGGCAGTCGGCGGCGTTCTCCGGGCCGGCGATGGAGCTGGGAACAGAAATGCGCGCCGGCGCGCTTGCCTACTTCCAGTCGGTCAACGCCGCCGGGGGCGTCAACGGGCGCACGATCGAATTGCGCTCGCTCGACGACGGCTACGAGCCCGACCGCGCCGCGGCCAACACGAGGAAGCTGATCGACGACGGCGTTTTCCTGCTGTTCGGCTATGTCGGGACGCCGACGTCCAATGCTTCCAAGCCGATTTTCACGGCGGCAAAGGTGCCGTTCGTCGGTCCGTTCACCGGCGCTGAATCGCTGCGCAATCCGCTGAACCGCTACATTTTCAACATCCGCGCCAGCTATTTCGACGAGACCGACAAGATCGTTGCGCAAATGACGGGGCAGACGCTCGATCGCATCGCCGTCTTCTATCAGAACGACGACTACGGCAAGGCCGGCCTGGCCGGGGTGCAGCGCGCGATGGACAAGCGAAACCTGAAGATCATCGCTATGGGAACCGTCGAGCGCAACACCGTCGACGTCGCCGCGGCCGTGAAGGCGATCGCCAAGGTCGAGCCCCAGGCGGTCATCATGATCTCGGCGTACAAATCCTGCGCCGCGTTCATCAAGGCGATGCGGGCGGCGGGGTCGAATCCGCAATTCATGAACGTGTCGTTCGTCGGCAGCAAGGCGCTGGCGCACGAAACCGGCGTCGCGGGGCGCGGCGTGGCGGTCTCGCAAGTCGTGCCGTTCCCCTGGAATTTCGCCGCGCCGATCGTCAAGGATTACCAGCAGTTGTTCGAGGCCTCGGCCAAGCGGCAGGACTATTCGTTCACCAGCCTCGAAGGGTTCATCGCGGCGAAGACGCTGGTCGAGGGCCTGCGCCGCGCCGGCAACGACCTGACCCGTGAAAAATTCGTCGCCGCGATGGAGACGATGCGCGACTACGATCTCGGCGGTTACTGGGTCACGTTCACGCCGTCCAACCACAACGGATCGAAATTCGTCGAACTCACCGTCATCGGGAAGGACGAGCGTTTCCTCCGCTGAGACGGCGATGAACACGCCGCCCGGCTTCGATCCGGGCGTCGTGATGCCGGCGAGCCTCGCGGACGACACGATCTGCTTCGTCTGGCACGACGGCCGCATACTGGCGAGCGATGCCGAGCCGGCGACGCTGCCGACGCTGGCCGACGTGAGCCGGCTGGGGATCGACGGCGTCCGGCACTACATCGGCCGCTACCGCGGCACCGATTGCCTCGCCTTCCACGTCGCCGCCGATGCGCCCGATACCCAGGGTTGGCAGTGGCGGGGCCTGCGCTCGCTGTTCTTCCAGTTGTCCGAAGGGCATCTCGCGCTGGCCGGACGGTCCTCGCAGATCTCGGAGTGGGAACGCAGCCACCGCTATTGCGGCCGCTGCGGCGCGGCGACGCGCGACAAGGGCGGCGAGCGCGCGAAGGAGTGCCCCGCCTGCGGCTACGTCGTCTACCCGCGCATATCGCCCGCGATGATGGTCCTGGTCACGCGCGGTTCTGACTTGCTGCTGGCCCGCGCCAACCGCTTTCCCGCCGCGATGTACAGCGCGCTGGCCGGATTCGTCGAGGCCGGCGAATCGATCGAGGACTGCATCCATCGCGAAGTGCGCGAGGAAGTCGGCATCGACGTGCGCGAGCTGCGCTATTTCACCAGCCAGGCATGGCCGTTTCCGCACTCGCTGATGATCGCCTACAACGCGGAGTACAGCGGCGGGGACATGCGGCCCTGCGACGCCGAGATCGCCGATGCGCAGTGGTTCTCCATCGACGCGCTGCCGCAGCTGCCGTCGCCGATCAGCATTTCCCGTAAGCTGATCGATGCCACCGTCGCTCGATTGCGTCGGGCCCGCGACCGGGCTTCAGCGCCGGTGCCCTGAAGTCCCCGGCGCGGCCCTCTGCTAGAATTGCGCGTCGCAGTCGCTCCCCGCAGATCCCTCCATGTCGGCACGCCCGTGGTTGATCGTCGCCGGACTGGCCATCGGAGGCGCGGTGCTCGCCCAGCAGGCGCCGCCGCCGCCGCCGAGCTCGTCCCTGACCAAGCCGGCGCCGCCGCCCGGCTTGACGGTGGAACTTGCCGATGCCGCCAGGCTGGCTCGCGAGGGCAAGTATGGAGAGGCGCGCAGCAAGGTCGACGCCGTGCTCGCGGGCGATGCCAAGAACCCGCAGGCGCGGTTTATCCGCGGCGTCATCGAGAGCGACGAGGGGGATGCCGACGAGGCGATCGCGACCTTCCGGCAACTGACCGAGGATTATCCGGAGCTGCCGGAGCCGCACAACAACCTGGCGGTGATCTGGGCCCAGCAGGGTGGCTACGACAAGGCGCGGGTTGAACTCCTGGCGGCGCTGGCGATCAATCCGGACTACGCGATCGCGCACGAGAACCTCGGCGACGTCTATTCACGGCTTGCCGGCGCCGAGTACGAACGGGCGGTGTCGCTGGACAAGGGCAACAAGAGCGCGCCGGTCAAGCTCAAGCTGGTGCGCGAACTGTACGTCGTCGCGCCGGCGGCGGCGGCGCCGAAGCCGCCCTCGCCCAAGCCCGCCGCGAAGCCCAGGCCGAAGAAGTAGTCCCGCCTCCGTCGCGCAGGTGAACGCGCGCCGGCAATCGCATCATTGCAAAGGAGTCATCGATGTTTCGACGCATCACCATGATCGCCATCGCCGCGGTCGGCCTCGCCGCTTCCCTGCAGGCGCATGCCGCCAATCCGCAGGTCGACCTGGATACCGCCGCGGGCAAGATCCGCCTCGAGCTCGACCCGGCGGCGGCGCCGAAAACCGTCGAGAACTTCCTCGCCTACGTCAAAGCCAAGTTTTACGACGGCACGCAGTTCCATCGCGTGATTCCGGGCTTCATGATCCAGGGCGGAGGATTCACCGCGGAATTCAAGCAGAAGCCGACCCGGCCGGCGATCCCGAACGAGGCCGAGCAGAGCAGCAAGGCGGGCCTCCTGAACGTCCCGGGCACGATCGCGATGGCGCGCACCGGCGACCCCAATTCGGCGACCGCGCAATTCTTCATCAACGTGAACGACAACAAGTTTCTGAATTTTCGCGAGGCGACGCCGCAGGGCTACGGCTACACGACGTTCGGCAAGGTGGTGGAAGGCATGGACGTGGTCAAAAAGATCGCCGCGACGCCGACCGGAAGCGGCGGGCCGTTCCCGAAGGACGTCCCGGTCGAGCGCGTGATCATCAGGAGCGCGACCGTGGTCGCGAACTGAAGCCATGGTCATCCTGCACACCAACCACGGGCCGATCACGATCGAGCTGGATGCGGCACGCGCGCCGAAGAGCGCCGCCAATTTTCTCGCCTACGCGAGGGCGGGTCACTTCGACAACACGCTGTTCCATCGCGTCATCGACGGCTTCATGATCCAGGGCGGCGGTTTCAGCGCCGATTTCCGGCAAAAGCCGACATCCCCGCCGATCGAGAACGAGGCGGGCAACGGCCTGAAAAACGAGCGCTATACGGTGGCGATGGCGCGCACGTCCGATCCGCATTCGGCGACCGCGCAATTCTTCATCAATGTCGCCGACAACGACTTCCTCAATCATCGCTCGCGCGACGCCAACGGATGGGGCTACTGCGTTTTCGGCCGCGTCGTTTCGGGCAAGGAAGTCGTCGATCACATCCGGGGCGTCCCGACCGGCAGGCGCGGCGGCCATGAGAACGTGCCCACCGAGGACGCCGTGATCGAGCGCGCCGAAGTCGTGGAAGGTTGATCGGCGTCCGCCGCCGGCCCGGCGCCCACGGCGGATCGCAGGCCATGCGGCCGACGCTGCTCATCTCGGATCTGCATCTGTCGCGGGACCGGCCCGGGATGGTCGAGGCATTTCATGCGCTGCTGCGCGGCCCGGTGCGCGACGCCTCCGCCCTGTACGTGCTGGGCGACCTTTTCGACGTGTGGCTCGGCGACGACCAGCTGCGCGGCCCGCTCGCCGCCGGCGCCGCCGCGGCGCTGGCCTCGGCCTCTTCCCCGGTGACCTCCGCCTCGGCCTGGTCGGCCTCGGTCGGCACAGCCTCC
>JBOIGD010000092.1:0-8987 GCA_050742615.1 Casimicrobiaceae bacterium
ACCAGCGCCAGCAGCTTCGTCTCGTTTCGCATTTACGAGCAGGTCAAGTGCATCACGGCGCCGGGCGACAACGCCCTGTGGTTCATGTACGAGCCCGTGCTGATGTCGAAGAAGAGCTTCGATCGCCTCGACAAGAAGCAGCAGGACGTGCTCATCAAGGCCGGCAAGAAGGCCGAGGACTATTTCACCAGGGAAGGCAAGGGCCTCGATGACGCGATGGTCAAGGCGTTCAAGGCGCACAACGTCGAGGTGGTTACGATGACCCCGGCCGAGTACGATGTCTGGATCAACGTCGCCAGGCAGAGCTCGTACGCCGACTTCGCCAAGGAAGTCCCGGACGGCAAGCAGCTGATCGACGAAGCACTGAGCGTCAAATAGAACGCTGACAGACGCCGGCGGGATCAGCATGCGTCCCGCCGGTCTTCCGCACTCGTCCCTGATGGCGCACCGGCGTGCGATCGACGCGTTCATCCGGCGCGTCCGTCATCTGTCGACCCTTTGCGGCTTCGTCGCCGCGGCGCTGATCGCCGGCGGCGTCGTCATCGTCTGCGAGATGGTGTTCGTGCGCTATGCGCTCAATATGAACACGATCTGGCAGACCGATTTCGTCACCTATTGCCTGGTCGCCGCGACGTTCATCGGCAGCCCGTTCGTGCTGATGACGCGCGGCCATGTCAACGTCGACGTGCTTCCGCACTACGCTGGCCCGCAGAAGCGGCGGTGGTTGGCGCTTTTCGCTTCCGGGCTGACGCTCGCGTTCTGCCTGGTGATCGCAGTGCTCACGACTTTGTTCTGGAAGGAAGCGTGGGACAACAAGTGGGTCTCCGACACCATCTGGCGCGCGCGGCTGTGGATCCCGTACGCTTCGATGCCGATCGGCCTCGGTCTGCTGACCCTGCAATGCGTGGCCGACCTGCTGGCGCTCGTCACCGGTCGTGAGCCGCCGTTCGGCATCAGCAAGGAGCGCGGCGCGTGAGCCCTGCCACGCAGGGCGGCATCGTCCTGGTCGTCACGCTGGTCGTGCTGCTGTCGGGTGCCCCGGTGGCTTTCGGGCTGGGGGCGATCTCGATCGCGTTCATCATGCTGTTCCAGGGCTTCGACGCGCTGCACGTGGTCGCGGAAACCTTTTACGCGGGTCTCAACGACTTCACGCTGGTGTCGATCCCGATGTTCGTGATGATGGGCGCGGCGATCGGCTCGTCGCCGGCCGGCAAGGACCTGTACGAGGCGCTGGATCGCTGGCTGTACCGCCTGCCCGGGGGGCTGGTCATCTCCAACCTCGGCGCCTGCGCGCTGTTCGCGGCGCTGACGGGCTCATCGCCGGCGTGCTGCGCGGCGATCGGCAAGATGGGCATTCCGGAGATGCGCAGCCGCGGCTATCCCGACGACGTGGCCACCGGGTCGATCTGCGCCGGCGGGACGCTCGGCATCCTGATCCCGCCGTCGATCACGTTGATCCTGTACGGCATAGCGACCGAGACCTCGATCGGACGGCTGTTTCTGGCCGGCGTCCTGCCCGGGGCGATGCTGACCGGGCTGTTCATGATGTGGACGCTGTTCATCATCTGGAAGCGCGGCTTCCACGCCCACGCCCCGGATTTCCGCTACAGCTGGAGGCAGAAGTTCGGATCGATTCCGAAGGTGGCGCCGTTCCTGGCCATCGTCATCGGCGTGATGTACGTCCTTTATGGCGGCGTCGCGACCCCGTCCGAGGCCGCCGGCGTCGGCGCCGCGCTCTGCGTCGTCATGGCGGTGATCATCTACCGGATGTGGCGGCCGCGGCAGTGGTGGAAGATCCTGCGCGACACGACGCGCGAGTCGGTGATGATCCTGATGATCATCGCCGCGGCCGTGCTGTTCGGCTACATGCTCACTTCGCTCTACCTGACGCAGACGCTGGCGCAGGGCATCGCCGACATGCACGTCAACCGCTGGGTGCTGATGGGCATGGTCAACGTGTTCCTGCTGGTCTGCGGGTTTTTCATCCCGCCCGCGGCGATCATCCTGATGACGGCGCCGATCCTGTATCCGATCATCAAGGCGGCCGGGTTCGATCCGGTCTGGTTCGGCGTCATCCTGACCATCAACATGGAAATCGGCCTGATCCATCCGCCGGTCGGCCTCAACATCTACATCGTAAGCGCGATCGCGCCGGACGTGCCGGTCACCCGCATCATGTGGGGGACGATTCCCTACGTGCTGTGCATGATGCTGGCGATCGTGCTGCTGTGCATGTTTCCGGAAATTGCCACCTGGCTGCCCGACCACCTGATGGGCACCGTGCACTGAGGTGCGCAGTGCGCTAGCGGCGTGAGAGGTCGAACAGCAGCGCGACCTGCTCGGCCCGGTCGGCGAGCAGTCCCGGCGCATCGGCAAGGCATTGCGCGAGGCTCGCCGGTCCGAACGGCAGCGAAAAGCAGCCGGCGAAATGGCGACCGAGATCGGGCAGCGCCGCGCGATCGACGCTGCCGGAAATCAGCGTTGCCGGAACGCCGAGCGCAGCCGCGCGCCGGGCGACGAACAGCGGCGTCTTGCCCAGCGCGGTCTGCGCGTCGCTGCTGCCTTCGCCGGTGATCGCCCAGTCTGCGCCGACCAGCGCCTTGTCGAGGCCGACCAGGTCGGCGACCACCGCGGCGCCCGAGCGCATCTCGCCGCCGAGCAACAGCAGCGCGAAGCCCAGCCCGCCCGCGGCGCCCGCTCCCGGCTTGTCTCGCACGTTCCTGCCGAGCGCATGCTCGGCGAGCGCAGCAAAATGCGCGATGCGGCGGTCGTAGTCGGCGATGCGATCGGGGGGCACGCCCTTTTGCGGGCCGAAGATCGCCGTCGCGCCGCGCTCGCCGGTCAGCGGATTGTCGACGTCGGACATGATGGTGATGCGCGTTTCGCCAAGGCGCGGATCGAGACCGCTCGCATCCACGGCCGCGAGCGAGGCGAGACCCTCGGGCGTGGCCTTGATCGCGTTGCCGGCGGCGTCGGCGAGCTTCATGCCGAGCGCGGCGAGGAGGCCCGCGCCACCGTCGTTGGTGCTGCTGCCGCCGAGGCCGATCATCAAGCGGCGCACGCCCGCGTCGAGGCAGCGGCGGATAATCTCGCCCAGTCCGCGAGTGCTTCGCTGCCCGACGTCGATCGCGGCGATTCCCGGGTCGGTGAGACCGACGACCTGCGCCGCTTCCAGCACCGCGACGGCGCCCTCGTCGATCGTTCCGTAAGCCGCGTCCAGCGGCCGGCCCGAGGCGCCGCTGACGCGCTCGGTGAGCCGGCATCCGCCGTGCGAGAGTATCGCGTCGAGCGTGCCTTCGCCGCCGTCGGCCATCGGGCATTGCCGCAACTGCGCGTCGGGCCAGACGCGGCGCAGGCCCTCGGCGATCGCCGCTGCGGCGACCGCGGCCGGCACCGATCCCTTGAACGAATCGGGGGCGATGACTACGGTCGGCGATCGTTGCGGCATGCGTCGCGGTATGATTGCATCCGATCCGGCTACGATGGCATGGTAGCAGGCCGGCGGTGCCGGGATTGCAGCGATGGATCGACGTGAATCCGCTGCGGCGCTCGCGGCCTGCCTCGCGCTCACCTGGATGAGTTGCGCGAAATTCCCGCCGCCGCCGCGGCCCATTCCGACAGTGCGCGTACCCGCGACTGGCGATTTAAGTCTCGCTTAACCCTCCGCGGGTCTACTGATCGGGAAAGGCAGGCATCGTCGTGCAAGCTCTCGGCCATCCCGGCATTCCACCCACCTGGACCAGCAGCGCCAAGGACATCGTGGGCTGCGCGCTCGGCCCGGCGCGGCTGTGGTTCACGACCGGCTACGGCATCGTCAACGAGGTCTACTACCCGCGCGTGGACTCGCCGCAGATTCGCGACCTGGGTTTCATCGTCGCCGACGGCAACGGCTTCTGGGTCGAGGTCAAGCGCCTCCAGAACTATCGCATCGTGCTGCCCGAGCCGGGCATTCCCGCGATCGACATCATCCACACGCACGCGCGTTTCGAGCTGCGCCTGCGCATCGTTCCCGATCCCGAGCGCGAGGTGCTCCTTGTCGGCATCAACCTCGACGGCGACAGCGGATTGCGTCCCTACGCGCTGCTCGCGCCGCATCTCGGCGGCTCGGGCTGCGACAACCTGGCCGAAGCCGGCGTGCACCGTGGTCGCAAGGTCCTGTGGGCCGAGCAGGGTCCGTTCGGCGCGGCGCTCGCGGCATCCGCCGACGACCGGCCCGATGCCTGGGGCATGACCAGCGCCGGGTACGTCGGTGCGTCGGACGGCTGGCAGGACTTCGCGCGGAACGGCGCCATGACGTGGTGCTACGATACTGCGGGCCCGGGCAATGTCGCGCTGACCGGCGAACTGCCCAATCGCGCCACCGTGGCGCTCGGGTTCGGAACGAGCCGTGAATCAGCGGCGACGCTGGCGTTCAGCGCGCTGACGCGGCCGATCGCGGCGATCCGCGAGGCGCACATCGGCGCCTGGCGCGACTGGCATCGCGCGACGCACTTGCCGGCGCGCGCCGCGGACGCCTCCGGTGCCGATCTCGCGCCTTTCTTGCAGGCGCAGATCGCCACCTCGGCGATGGTGCTGCGCGTCCACCAGGACAAGACCTACCCCGGCGCGATGATCGCGAGCCTAAGCATCCCCTGGGGGAACAGCCGCGACGACACCGGCGGCTATCACCTGGTCTGGCCGCGCGACCTGGTGGAAAGCGCCGGCGGCCTGCTGGCGCTGGGGGAGACGGCCGGGGCGGCGAACATCCTGCGCTACCTGATCGCTACGCAGCACGCCGACGGGCGCTGGTCGCAAAACCAGTGGCTGGGCGGCAAGGCCTACTGGCAGGGCGAGCAACTGGACGAAACCGCGTTCCCGGTCCTGCTCGCCACCGCGCTCGCCGATCTCGGTGCGCTCGAGGGCATCGACATTCGCGACATGGTACGGCGCGCCCTGGCCTGGATCGCCGGCAACGGACCGGCGACCGACCAGGATCGCTGGGAGGAGGATGCCGGTATCAACGCCTTCACGCTCGCCGTGTGCATCGCGGCGCTGGTCTGCGGGGCTCGCCACCTGACCGAGCCCGCGCGGAGTATGGCCTTGATGCTGGCCGACTACTGGAACAGCCGCATCGAGGCCTGGACCAGCGTCCGCGATACCCCGCTGGCGCGCGAATGCGGCGTGCCCGCCTACTACATTCGCTGCGCGCCGGCGGCGGCCGCCGCTTTCAGTGCCGACGGCTTGAAGCACGTACTGCCGATCAAGAATTGCCGCGTCGATCCCTGCCTGTCTGCGGCCGAGCAGGTCGGCACCGATTTTGTGCAACTGGTGCGGCTCGGTCTGCGCGACGCGAACGACCCGCTGGTCGTCGACAGCCTCACGGTCATCGATCGCCGTCTCAAGGTGGAAACGCCATTCGGCGCGGTCTGGCATCGCTACACCGGCGACGGCTACGGCGAGCACGACGACGGCGGTCCTTTCGACGGCGTCGGACGCGGTCGCGCCTGGCCCTTGCTCACCGGCGAGCGCGGCCATCTCGAGGTCGCTGCGGGACGGGACGCGCTGCCTTATCTCGAGGCGATGGCGGCGATGACCGGTCCCGCCGGCATGATGCCCGAGCAGGTGTGGGATGCCGCGGCCATTCCCGAGCGCAATCTCTGGCCGGGCAAGCCCAGCGGCGCGGCGATGCCGCTGGTCTGGGCGCATGCCGAATTCATCAAGCTGGCGGTGAGCCGGCAACTGCGCCGGCCATTCGATCGTCCGGATGCCGTCTGGCAGCGCTACCATGGACGCCGTCCGGCGCCCGACTATGCGCTGTGGATGCCGCGCCTCCCGATCGATGAGATCGCGGCGGGACAAGCGCTGCGCCTTTGCCTGCCGGAGCCGGCGCGCGTGCACTGGGGCGTCGACGGCTGGCAGGAGATCACCGACACCGCGACGCGCGATCACGGCCTGGGCACGCACGTCGCGGAGATCCCGGCCGCGCGACTCGCGGCCAAAACAAGCCTCGACTTCACGATGCAATGGATCGCATCGTCGCGCTGGGAAGGCCGCGACTACGCGGTGCGGATCCGGCTGCCGGCCTAGTTGCCGCCAGACGCGGGTCAAGCGCCCAGCCGCGGAGCGCAGCGAGGGCGCCGCCGGGTGATAGCATTGCCTGCCCTCGGGCTTCGCCATGAGCCATGTCACGCTGCCCGCGTTCGACGCGACCGGATACGTCGTGCTCGACCGCTACGACCCGTCGCGCGACCCGATGGAGTGGCTGGACCTCGAGTACGTCGACTGGATGTCGTCGGGCGAGACGCGGTTCGCGCCGCTGGCGAGCGCCTACGGCGCGGTGGAGTGCGACGCTTTTTTCAACCACGCGCCGCCCAAGGCCGACAAGGACGGCGTGTGGGTCGAGGCCAACGCGGCGAAGGCGCCGCGCCTGGTCGCGCGCGCCAAAGAGCCGGGCGCCAACATCGGACGCTGCCGCGTGATCGAGCTGCAGCCCACGAGCTACGTCGACGCCGTGCGCAACCTGCACCTGGACGACAACAACCACCTGAACCCCAAAGGCGCCGGCTGGATCGTGCGCGGCTTTTTCAACCTGAGCGACGACCCCGGCTCCGCGATGGTGCTCCGCGCCGACCGGACCGCCGCCTCGACCGAGACGCGCATTGCGCTGCCGGCCGGCACGCAGGTGATCATCGACACGCAGCGGCTGTGGCACGCGGTGTGGCACGCCGGCAGCGCGCCGCGCCATTGCCTGATCACGTCCTGGGAGTCCGGCCCGGCGCTCGGCGCGTACATTGCCAAGCACCATGGCGTATCGAAGGTTGCCAGCATGCCGATCGGCAGCGAGCTCGTCGCTGTGGCACAGGCCGCCGTCGATGCGCAGAGGTGGCAGCGCAGAAGAGAGCGCGTCCGGTGGGAGATGCGGAGACTGCGCCGACTGGTGGTGCGCGGCTGACGCGGCGTGCAACGCCTAGTCCCGATGCGTCGCCCGGCGCAACCGGTCGCCGACGGCGACCCATTCGGGACCGTCCGGCGGCGCTTCGATCCAGATCTCGTCGGCCTCGCGCGCGTCGAGCGCGCGCAGATTCGCGTAGAGCTGCTGCGCATAGGGCGCGCTTTCGCCGGGCGCGTCGAACCACGTGCCCTCGAAGTCTGGCGGCTGCGCGACAGAATGCGCGAGCACCGAGATGTGCGCGCCCGGCCCGCCCAAGCCGGCCAGCGCCGCCAGCAACTCGGCGCGTGCCAGGAGTTTGGCGGGCGTCTGCGGCGCGTAGTGCACGGCCAGCGTTCCGGACGCGCGCGGCGCACCGGCGTGCGCGGAACGTGGCGCGGCGCCGAGGACGCGAGCGAGCTGCTCGATCGTGATCGACCCAGGTCGCAGCAGAATGGCTTCTGCGGTGCTGAAATCGACGATCGTCGATTCGATGCCCTGGTTCGATGGGCCGCCATCGACGATCAGCGCGATCGCGTCGCCGAATTCGTCGGCGACGTGCTGCGCCGTCGTTGCGCTGATCCGTCCGAAGCGATTCGCCGACGGCGCGGCCACGCCATTGCAGCCGAGCTCCGCGAGATTCACGAGCAACGCATGCGCAACCGGATGCGCCGGCACGCGCAGGCCGACGCTCGCCTGACCGCCGGTGACGGCGTCCGATACGCCGTTGGCGCGCGGCAGGATCAGGGTCAGCGGCCCGGGCCAGAACGCGGCGGCGAGCGCGCTCGCGCCGGACGGAACGCTCCCCGCCCAGTGCGGCAGCACATGCGTGTCGGCGAGGTGCACGATCACCGGATGCTCGGCGGGGCGGCCCTTCGCCGCGAACAGCTTGGCCACTGCCGCGGTGTCGCGCGCGTTGGCCCCCAGTCCGTACACCGTTTCGGTCGGAAACGCCACCAGCTCGCCCGCCGCGAGCGCGCGCGCGGCGCGCGCGATGTTTTCGACGGTGGCGGGGATGATCACGAAAGACCTTCCAGGCGCGAGGGATGCTTCGGTCAAGCCAGCGAAATTTGCTAGAATTCGACACTTTGCGCCGCGCGCGTTCCGCCGCGGCGCCTCCGCGTATCCATCCAGCAGGGAGCGGTAATGAACGAGTTTCTGTTTACGTCGGAGTCCGTTTCCGAGGGCCACCCGGACAAGGTCGCCGACCAGATTTCCGACGCGGTCCTCGATGCGATTCTAACGCTGGACCCGCACGGGCGGGTAGCGGCGGAGACGCTCGTGTCCACCGGGCTGGTGGTGATGACCGGCGAGATCACGACGGCGCACAAGCACGACTATTCGCGCATCGCGCGCGACACCATCCACCGCATCGGCTACACCGACCCCGAATTGCGCTTCGACGCCGAAGGCTGCGCGGTGATGGTCTGCTATGGCCGGCAGTCGCCCGACATCGCGCGCGGCGTCGATCGCACGTCCGAGGAATACATGAACCAGGGCGCCGGCGACCAGGGCCTGATGTTCGGCTACGCCTGCGACGAGACGCCGGCGCTGATGCCGTTGCCGATCTATTACGCGCACCGGCTGGTGCAGCGGCAGAGCGAAGTGCGCCGCGACGGCCGGCTGCCGTGGTTGCGTCCCGACGCGAAATCGCAGGTTACGGTGCGTTATGCGGGCGGCAAGCCGACCAGCATCGACACCGTCGTGCTGTCGACGCAGCATCATCCGGAGATGAATCACAAGCAGGAGCAGCTCGCCGAAGCGGTTGTCGAGGAGATCATCAAGCCGGTACTGCCGATGGAAATGCTGGTCAACACGCGCTACCTGGTCAATCCGACCGGGCGCTTCGAAATCGGCGGCCCGCACGGCGACGCGGGCCTGACCGGGCGCAAGATCATCGTCGACACCTACGGCGGCGCCGCGCGTCACGGTGGTGGAGCATTCAGCGGTAAAGACCCGTCGAAGGTCGACCGTTCCGGTGCCTACGCCATGCGAGGGGTCGCATAGAACGCGGTCGCGGCGGGTCTGGCGGATCGCCTCGAGGTGCAGGTCGCGTACGCCAGCGGCAAAGCCGCTCCCG
>JBOIGD010000093.1:0-17300 GCA_050742615.1 Casimicrobiaceae bacterium
GATCAAGGTTGCCCAGTCCCAGAAGGTCTGATAGAACATGCCCCAGCTCGACGGCAGGAAGTCCCGGTGCAGACTGGTGACGATGATCATGAAACGCTCGAGCCACATGCCGATGTTGACCACGATCGATATGACAAACAGCGTCATCACGGAGAGCCGGACGCGCTTGAACCACAACGATTGCGGGATTACCACGTTGAACAGAACGACGACCCAGTAAATGGGCGCGTAGGAGCCACGCATGCGGTTGAGTACCATGTACTTCTCGAATGCATCGCCGCTGTAGAACGCCATGAAGATTTCGACTATGTAGCTGTAGGCGACGATCAATCCGCATGCCAGCATGATCTTGGCGATGTTGTCGAGATGCCGCGCCGTGATGAAATCCTTCAAGCCGAAGATCGCGCGCAGCGGAATCGAGATCGTCAGCGCCATCGCAAAACCCGAGAACAAGGCTCCAGCGACGAAATAGGGCGGGAAGATCGTCGAATGCCATCCCGGCGTGTTGCCGATGGAAAAATCGAGCGACACCACGCTGTGGACCGAGATGACCAGCGGCGTCGCGAGACCTGCCATCAGCAGGTACGCGGTATCGAAGCGCCGCCACTGTCGCGCTTCGCCGCGCCATCCCAGCGCGCCCAGCCCGTAGACGACCTGCTTGACGCGACTTTCGGCGCGGTCGCGCAGCGTCGCCAGATCGGGGATCAGGCCCATGTACCAGAACAGGATCGACACGATGATGTAGGTCCCGATCGCGAAGATGTCCCACACCAGGGGGCTTCGCCACTGCGGCCAGACGTTCATGATGTCGGGATAGGGGGTGAGCCAATAGAAGAACCACGGCCTGCCGAGGTGCAGGATCGGCATCAGGCCCGCCATCGCCACGGCGAAGATCGTCATCGCCTCGGCGAAGCGGTTGATCGACGTGCGCCACTTCTGCCGTAGCAGGAGCAGGAACGCCGAGATGAACGTCCCCGCGTGGCCGATGCCCACCCACCACACGAAGTTGGTGATCGCGAACGCCCATGCAACCGGGATGTCGATGCCCCAGATACCGACGCCCTTGTAGAACAGCCAGGCCATCGCCACCACGAACAGCAGCGTCAACGCACTGCAAAGCGCGAAGCCGGCGATCCAGCCCCAATGCGTGGGCCGCGTGAGGACGATGTCGCTGATCTTGTCGGAGATCGATGCGTACGAGTACGCGCCCCCGAGGACCTTCAGATGCGATTCATCGATCGAACCGGGCGAAGCCGCTGCGGCCGGAGGCATGCTCAATCCTCTTCGAGGTCCGGGCTGGGGTTGGTCAGCTTGGCGAGATAGGTGGTCCGCGGTTGCGTATTGAGCTCGCCCAGCAGCGCGTAATTGAGCGGCGAGGCTTTCAGCGTCCTGACCCGGCTCGACGGGTCATTCAGGTCGCCGAAGCTGATCGCCTGCGTCGGGCAGACGGCCTGACACGCCGTGACGACTTCGCCGTCTCGGATGCGCCGGTCCGTCTTGTCGGCCTCGATGCGACCGTTGGCAATGCGCTGGATGCAATAGCTGCACTTTTCCATAACGCCGCGCATCCGCACCGTCACCTCCGGATTGCGTTGCGCCTTGAGGCTCTCGGCCTTCTCGTCGGCGTACTGGAAAAAATTGAAGCGGCGGACCTTGTACGGGCAGTTGTTTGAGCAGAACCGCGTGCCGACGCAGCGGTTGTAGACCTGCACGTTGAGACCCTCCGAATCGTGCACCGAGGCCTCGACCGGGCAGACGACTTCGCAGGGCGCGCGCTCGCACTGCATGCACGGCACCGGCTGGAAGTGCGTGCGCGGGGCTTCCGGCTTGCCTTCGTAGTAACGGTCGACGCGGATCCAGTGCATTTCGCGCCCGCGCGCGACCTCGGCCTTGCCGACCACGGGAATGTTGTTCTCGGCCTGGCAGGCGATCGTGCAGGCGCTGCAGCCGATGCAGGCGCCGAGGTTGATCGCCATCCCCCACGCGTAGCCGTCGTACTTGAACGGGGAATAGAGCGTGCCGATCGGGATGGTCGTGCGCGCGCCCGCGGCTGCCGCCTGCGGGTTGGCGTCGAACTGCGCGACCGTGGCCACGCGCACCAGGTCGCGCCCTTCCATTGCGTGATGATGCTGCGTCGTGGCCAGCGGATATTTTCGTCCGGTCTTGCGGATCTCGAGCCCGCGCGAAAACCAGGGTGCGTCGCTTCCGCGCAGCGCGTAGGCGTTGCAGCCATGCCCGTTGCCGACACGGCCGGCGCGCGTGCGGCCGTAGCCGAGACTCAACGTTGCCGCGCCGTCGGCGTGTCCAGGCGTGATCCAGACCGGCGCCGTGACCGTTCTGCCGTCACAGGAAAGCTCGACCACGTCCTCGTTCTCCAGTTGCAGCCGCTTGGCCAGCGCCGGAGCGACCAGCACCGCGTTGTCCCAGGTCAGCTTGGTCAGCGGCCGTGGCAATTCCTGCAGCCATGCGTTGTTGGCGAAGCTTCCGTCCCATACCGACGGATCCGGCACGAAGACCACCTCCAGCGACGACTCGTCGGCATGGGCGGACGCGGCGGACTCCTGCCCAAGGCTGCCTGCCTTCGGCGTGACCGACTTGGGCGAAAACGCGCTTCCCGCGACGATGCCCTCCTTGAGCGCCGTGCTCCAGCCGCGCTCGAAATCCGCGCCCAGCTTCTCCCGCCATTGCTCGCGCACGAGGTCGTACCCGCTGCGCAGAGCTCCGTCGGCCAGAAGGGCCAGCAGCTCGTGGGACGACTTTCCACCATACAGCGGCGCGATCAGCGGCTGCAGCAGCGTGACCGTGCCGTCGTAGGCACGCGCGTCGGACCACGCTTCGAGATAGTGCGCGACCGGCAGGTGCCATTGGCAGCGTGCCGAAGTCTCGTCCTCGTGGAGGCCAAGGCGGACCGTCAGCGGCACGCCGCTCAAGCGCTCGCCGAATCGGATGTCCGCCGGCGCGCAATATGCGGGATTGCCGCCGACGACGATCAGCGTGTCGACCGCGTGCGCCTCGATGTCGCGCGCAAGCGCGCGCAGCGATTCGCTCTGGTTGACCGGGTTGGCGACGACCGGGGCGGTGTATTCGACCGTGACGCCGGCATTGCCCAGCGCGTGATTCATCCGATGCGCGAGCGCCTGCACCGAAGGCGGCTGCGCTTCGCCCGCAAGCACCAGCGAGGCGCCGCGATCGGCCAGGAGGTCGCGTACGCAGGCCGCGAGCCAACGCTCCGGCAGGCCGGACACCGCGTCCGGTGCGGCAATCGGCAAACCGAGTAATTTCGCCAGGCGCCGCGCCGCGCCCTCGACGTGGCCGGCGCGCAACGCGACCGCGTGATCGGCAATGGCGCTGGTAAGGCCGGGGCTCGCCGAGAGCGCGTAAAGGCGATTCGGCGCCGCCGCGCGTCCTCCGGCGCCGCGTCCCTGCGCGAAGTCGCGCGCCGTGCGCACGCGGGCGTTCCCGGTGCCGAGAAAATCGGCGTCGAGGCTCACGATCGTGCGCGCCTTGTCGAAGCGGTGGCGCACATCCAGAGCCTCGCCGAACGCGAGCCGCGTGCCCTCGTAGACGTTGTCGCGATTGACCGGTTCGTACTGGTGCCACTGCGCCCCCGGATAGCGTTGCCGCAACGACTCGATCTGCGCCGCCAGCGTGGGCGACGTCACCGTCTCGGTCAGGATGCGCAAGCCTTCACCTTGTTTGGCCGCCAGTGCGCGCAGGCGCCCTCGCAGCGCCGTGTTGAAGCTCTCCCAGGTGCTGACCTGGCCGTTCTGCGTCACGGATTGCGAACGGTCCGGATCCCACAGGTCGAGCACCGAGGCTTGCGCAAGGATGTCGGTGCCACCGAGGCTCGCCGGATGCGATGGGTTGCCCTCGATCTTGGTCGGACGGCCCATGTTGGATTCGACCAGCACGCCCATGGCGAAGCCCCCGACGGTCACGGCGGTGGCGAAAAAGCGCGGCTCTCCGGCGGCGGCACCCGCCCGGGCGTTGACGTAAGGGAGGATCTTCTCCGGCGGCTCGCGGGTGCACGCGCCCACGCCGGCTAACGCCAGCGAAGCGCTCATCAGCTTGAGGAATTCCCGACGATCGAATGCGAATTGGCCTGCGAAGCGGGGAAATTTCCGCCTCAGGTATTCGCCGAACGCGTCGGCTTCTCCGATCTCGTCGAGGCTGCGCCAAAGCTGCGCTGCTTGCTTTCCGGCAAACCGCGCGTCTACTGCTTCGACGTCGACATGCGTTTGCGATGGCTCGTTCATGAACTCCCCTTAACGATGACAGATCGAGCAGTCGGTCAGGCTGGCGGTGTGGATGTGGTAGCGGCGCACCAGCGCTTTTCCCAACTCGAGCTGGCTGCCGGCGGGGTGCCAGTTCAGATCGAACACCCGTTCGCGCGGCCGGACGTATGGCTCGGGCGCGCGATGGCAACCCAAGCACCATTGCATTTCCAGCGATGCGGTTCGCCAGGTCAGCGGCATGCGATCGACCGCCCCATGGCAGCTTGCGCAGCCGATGCCTTTGGCGATGTGGATACTGTGGTTGAAATAGACGAAGTCCGGCAGATCGTGCACCCGTGTCCACTGCAAGGGTTTGCCGCTCTCGAAGCTGCCGACCACCGGTGCCAGCATCGGCGAATCGGTGAAGAGCTGCGAATGGCAGGTCATGCAGGTGTGCGTCGAAGGCAGGCCCGCGAATGCCGATCGCTCGACCGAGGCGTGGCAATAGCGGCAGTCGAGCCCGACGTCGCCGACGTGATGCTTGTGGCTGAACGGCACGGCCTGCTCCACCGGCGAGCCGATCGACGGGTGCGGCGCGATGCTGATGCGCCACGCCAGGATGGCCACGGCAACCAGGGCCAGCCCGGCCAGCGCGCCCAGCTTGAGCAACAGCACCAGCCGCGGTTGGAAGACCTGCGCCACGCGCGTTAGCTGTCCGCGGAGTCCGACGCCGCGACCGGTTCAAAAAAAACCCAGCGCACCTGCGGAAATTCCGCCTTGAGGCCAGCTTCGGAGTCGCGAATCACCTGCATCAGCTCGCGCGAGTTGGCCGTGTCCCGCATTTGCGCTTTCACCGCCACGTTGCGCAAGCCTTCATAGATTGAGGCAACGCCGCCGATGCTGAACAGTAGCAGGGCGACGATGAACGACCAGAAATAGGTGGGGCGGCCGTGGCCGAGCGGATGCATGGCCGACGGCGGTGCCTTCGCCTGCCTGCGGCCCAGGAGCAGTAATCCCTCGTTGCTGGAGTCGGCCACCGAATGGAACGCTTCGGCAAGCGGCGAACCGGATCCGGTGAGCGCCGCGCCCCGAGCTTGGCAATGGCAATGGCGATGTTGGCGCCCAGTGAATAAAGGATGGCACGGAAGCTGCCTCGTTGGCCGCTGGCAGCATTCTCGACGAGCTGCGACCTCACTTCGCCGCGGCCTGCTGCGCCTCTTTGCGCACCTTGACGACCTGGCTCGCGGAGACCGCGCTGGCCTGGTTGTCCCAAGCGTTGCGAATGTAGGTGGCCAGGTCGGCAATTTCGGCGTCGCTCAGCTTCCAGCCGAACGCCGGCATCGCGAGCCCCGTCGGCTTCTGCTCGGTGGCCACGACGGTGGCGCCGTCGACTATCGCCTGCAGCACCGTCGCCGGGTCCTTCGCCTGCACGGCCGCACTGGCCTTGAGCGGCGGGAAGACCTCGGCGATGCCGGCACCGTTGTCGAGATGGCAGCCGGTGCAATTGTCCCGGTAGAGCGCCTCGCCGCGACTCATAACCGCCTGGTCGACGCTGCTCGAGCGGGCCCCGACCGCTTTCTTATCGCCGGGCGCGTCCTTGAGGTAGGTTGCGATCGCCTCGAGGTCGGCCTCGCCCAGATGCTGGGTCGAGTTCTGCACCACCTCGGCCATCGGCCCCGCGGCGGCGGCCTTGGCGTTCGACCCCGTCTTCAAATATTCGACGATGTCCGGCACCGACCACGCGCCAAGGCCGTCGCGCGCGTCCGCGTCGAGGCTCATCGCGTACCAATGCTCGCCGTAACCGCCGGCCAGATGCTCGTCCTTTTTCGGCGCGCCGAGCACGTTTTTCGGCGTGTGGCATGCACCGCAGTGCCCGGCGCTCTCGACCAGGTACGCGCCCCGGTTCCATGCCGCCGACTTGTCGGCGTCGCTGCGGTATGTTCCTTTGTGGAAGTAGAGGGCATTCCACCCTGCC
Source organism: Casimicrobiaceae bacterium (assembly GCA_050742615.1). Lineage (GTDB taxonomy): Bacteria > Pseudomonadota > Gammaproteobacteria > Burkholderiales > Casimicrobiaceae > PALSA-1003. The sequence goes on from JBOIGD010000093.1 coordinate 6,190, forward strand.
ATGACCGTGCGCACACTCAACGGCCACGGCAGGTCGGCCGCCTGATTTTTCTGCCGCACGGCCGGGAGTACGTCGAGATAGGCCTTGATCGCCCGCACGTCGTCGGCACCGAGCTTGGTGAACCACGGATACGGAAACGCCGGGTAGTAGCGCTTGCCGCCAGGCCCGATCCCTTCGTGCATCGCCTTGTAGAAATCCTCGTTCGTCCAGGCGCCGATGCCCGTTTCCTTGTCGGGTGTGATGTTGGTCGAATAGATCGTGCCGAACGGCGTCGGAACGGCCCGTCCGCCCGCGAACGGCTTGCCGCTGTCCGCGGTGTGGCAGGCGGCACAATCGCCGGCATCGACCAGATAGCGCCCTTTCTGGATCGTCGTGAACGTCGCGCCCTGCGCCAGGGCCGACGGCGCCGCACCCAGCAGCAACGCGCAGGCGACGGCGGCCGCGGCGCAGACACGGCCGGCCAAGGTCGGTTTGGCGCGCATCGGCGTCACGCCTGGATCAGCGGTCCCGGCCGCTTCAGGTACATGTTCCTGATGGCGTCGGCCGCCCAGTAGGTCAGCGCCCCGACGGTGCCGGTCGGGTTGTAGCCGGCGTTCTGCGGGAAAACCGAGGCACCCATCACGAACAAGTTAGGCACGTCCCACGACTGCAAGTATCGATTTACGACGCTGGTCTTCGGATCGGCTCCCATGACGGCACCCCCGGTGTTGTGCGTGGTCTCGTAGGGGACGATCGAATAGTGGCCTTCGCGGTAATTGACCTTGATCGACCTCGGCTTCATCGCTTTGGCGATCAGCACCGCCTTGTCGGTGACGAATTTCGACATCCTGTGCTCGTTGTCGTGGAAGTCGAAGGTCAGCCGGAGCAACGGATCGCCGTAAACGTCGCGATAGGTCGGATCGAGGTCGAGATACGAACCGCGATAGCTCATCACGCTGCCGTGCGTTGCGATCGACGCGCTGCGCAGATAGTTTTCGTGGATCGCCTTTTTCCATGCCGCGCCCCACTTCGGCGTCCCTTCCGGCAGTGCCTGCTGCTGCAGAATCGGCCGACCGCCGGTGGTCCACAGCGCGATATACCCGCCGCCGATGAAGCCTTCGGGTCCGTGATCGAAATTGTCGCCGTTGAACTCGTCGACCGCCTGTCCGAGCGCTCCCGCCCCCATGTAGGGGTTCATCACATCCCCGGTAAAGACGTTGACCGACGAAGTGATCTGGTAGGCGTAGTTTCTTCCCACGACCCCCTCGTTTCTCTTCGGATCGTATGGCCGGCCGATCTTCGAGAGCAGCAGCAGATGAACGTTGTGCTGCGCGAAGGCACAGAGGACGACGAGTTCCGCCGGTTGCTCGAATTCCCGCCCCTGGATGTCCACGTAGGTTACGCCGGTGGCCCGCTTGCCGGCAGCGTCGAGATTGACCCGCGTCACGTCGCAAAGCGTCCGGTAGGAAAAGTTGCTCTTCTTGAGCAGCACCGGCAGGATCGTGGTCTGCGGCGATGACTTGGAATAGTTGCCGCAGGCGAACCATTCGCAGAATCCGCAGTACGTGCACTCGCCCATCTGCACGCCGTAGGGATTTTTGTACGGCTGCGAGGTGTTGGCTGCGGCGCAGGGAAAGGGCCTGAAGCCCGCGTCTTTCGCCGCCTGGTCGAACTTGACGGTCGCGGCGCTGCGCTTGAGCGGCGGCAGCGGATAGTCTCGTTGGCGCGACCCTTCGAAAGGATTTCCGCCGGCTTGGACAGCGCCTTGTATGTTACCGGCCTTCCCCGATACCCCGCACAGGTATTCCCACTTGTCGTAGTACGGCTCGAGATCCCCGTAACTGACGCCCCAGTCCTGGATCGTCATGTCCTCCGGGATGAATTTCCTGCCATAGCGCTGCTCTATGTGGCTGCGCTGCTTGAAGTCTGTCGGCAGGAAGCGCCAGTTCTGTCCGTTCCAATGGATCCCGGCTCCGCCGACGCCGGCCCCCGGGTTGAAGGAGCCGAGATGCCGCATCGGCAACGCAGTCTGGTCTATGGAATTGCGAAACGTCAGCGTCTCGCGCGCGGGCTGCTCGAATATCTCCTTGCGAACCGCATACCTGAGCTCATCCTGGATGTGCGTCGTCGCGAAGTCGGGATCGGTGTCGCGAAACTTGCCGCGCTCGATCGCCAGCACTTCCAGTCCCGCCTCGGTGAGCTCCTGCGCCAGGATCGCGGCCGTCCATCCGAAACCGACCAGGACGACGTCGACAGGCTTGAGCCGAGTCGCCATGCCTCAGCCTTTCCTTGTCGGCGGCGATCCGTTGCGGCCGGCGAGCCCCACGGTCGGCATCGTGTAGGGTTTGCCGTACTGCTCGATCTCGTTGACGTAGTTGTAGCGCGGTCCAGGAAACCCGATCAGCTTCCAACCCGCGAAATCGCGATTACCGCCGTAGATCGGGTCCGCAAAAAAGCCTTCGCCGGTGTTTTGCAGCAGCATCTTGAAAAACTCCTTCGCCGGCGCGTTGGCCAGCTCGATGTCGCCTTTCTCCAGGCCATGCAGGACCTTGTCCTGATCGGCGGTACCGGCGTCCGCAAAATGCTTGTTGAACGTGCGCCGGCAGTATTCGTCGGCGTCCTTGATGGCGGCGCGGTAAAGTTGGGCCGGCGTGAGCTTGAGCTGATAGCCCTGCTGCTCGGTCCCCTTCTTCCACGGTCCTTGCATGTACCAGGACTCCCCGCGCCCGAAGGGACCCGCCATCTGCTGGTCGATGAAGAACGTGACGCGCGCCTCTTTGGCGCCCGGGCCGAGATCGTCCGCCGGAATCAGCCGGCTCACCGCCGCGTCGAGGAACGATATTTCCGTTTCCGTAAGATAGGAAAATACGTCCGGCGTGACCGGTGGCGGCAGAAGCGAGCCCGTCCCGCCGAGGGCGACCGACGGCGCGAGCCAGGACACGATGGCCGCCGATCCCACGGCGGTGGTTCGAAGCACGTCCCTACGGGTGACTCTGCGCACGATGCGGCCGCTTTTGACTTGCAAGAAGGGGATCGGGTATTGCGATCCAAACAAAAGCATCAGTCGTGCCAGCGGTTAATAACATCACAACATGATGTATTGCCAGCGAGACGTTGCGAAGGCACTCGGTCGGGCTGACGGTCGGCGCAGGAAAAATTACAAGCTCCCGGTGCGCGCCGGGAAAATGTACAACGGACGATGCGGTCCAGCTTCGCAGTGGAGCGGAAAGCGCTCGGACACGCATGCCGTCATGTGGCGGGTCCGGCGCTGCAACCCGCGCCGACGCTTACAACCGTCCGCGACGGCTCGTTCGCGCCGCCTGCGATTTCGGTTTCGACCGCTGCACCCCCGCCAGCCGCCGCGCCGCGTTCGGACGAAACGCCGTTATCTGCAGCCGGTGCCCCGGATATTGCTTTCCGCTTTCCACGGGTACGCGCCCTAGTGAATTTTGTAAGTTTTGCAAACGCGGTAACGTTCGCTAACTAAGTTGCTGATTTTATTTCCCGGCGACCCCGCATCGAACCGAAGAGGAAGGGTGCGCTGCGCCGAGCGCCGCCGATTTTTAAACGGCTCGGTATCGATCGTCCCCACAATCTTGTGCATAATTTGTGCATCGATGTCGCGCTGCGCGACAAGGCGAAGATTCGGCGTGCGCCTTTGACAGCGCCCGGCGTTGCGGGAGGGTAACGATGCCGCATACCGATGGCCGATTGCGTCGCGGTGGCTCGGTGCGCGTCCGCCACCGTGCATCGGCTCATGCGTCTCGCCGCTTCTCCCTCGTCGCTGTTCGGTCGCGATCGGCATCCCTGGCATTTGGAGACTTGCGATGAAAGCACTTGAACGCTCGATCGTCCCCAAGGACGAATTGACCGTCATTCTCGGCGCGCTGACCGCCCTGCGGCGGGGCGATGCCGGGGTCAGGCTGCCGGCCACGTGGACCGGTGTGTCGGGCCGCGTCGCCGACGTGTTCAACGACGTCGTCGAACGCAACGAGCGGATGGCGAGCGAGCTGGAGCGCCTTTCGCGCGTCGTGGGCAAGGAAGGCAAGCTGGGCAAGCGCGGATCGCTCGGCGAGGTCACGGGGTTCTGGCGGGACTCGATCGGCGCGGTCAACGTGCTGATCGACGACCTGGTGCACCCGACCAGCGAGACAGCGCGCGTTATCGGCGCCGTCGCACAAGGCGACCTGGCGCAGACGATGGCGCTCGAGGTCGACGGCGAACCGCTGCAGGGTGAGTTTCTGCGCACCGCGAAGACGGTGAACAAGATGGTCGATCAGCTCGGCTCGTTTGCCGCCGAGGTGACCCGGGTGGCGCGCGAGGTGGGCACCGAGGGCAAGCTCGGCGGCCAGGCCAAGGTCACGGGCGTCGCAGGGACGTGGAAGGACCTGACCGAGAGCGTCAACTCGATGGCGAGCAACCTGACCGCGCAGGTGCGCAACATCGCCGACGTCACCAAGGCGGTGGCGACCGGCTACCTGTCGAAGAAGATCACCGTCGACGTCAAGGGCGAGATCCTAGAGCTCAAGAACACGATCAACACGATGGTCGACCAGCTCCGGTCGTTTGCGTCGGAAGTGACACGCGTGGCGCGCGAGGTGGGCACCGACGGCCGGCTCGGCGGCCAGGCGGACGTGCAGGGCGTCGCAGGCACGTGGAAGGATTTGACGGATAGCGTCAACTTCATGGCGAGCAACCTGACCGGGCAGGTGCGCAACATCGCCGATGTGACCAAGGCAGTGGCCAGCGGCGACCTGTCGAAAAAGATCACCGTCGATCCCAAGGGCGAGATCCTTGAGCTCAAGAACACGATCAACACCATGGTCGACCAGCTCTCCTAGGTCGCCTCCGAAGTGACGCGGGTGGCGCGCGAGGTCGGGACTGAAGGCCGACTCGGCGGGCAGGCCGACGTGCAGGGCGTGGCCGGCACCTGGAAGGACCTGACCGAGAGCGTCAACTCGATGGCGAGCAACCTGACCGGCCAGGTGCGCGGCATCGCAAAGGTGGTTACCGCGGTCGCCAACGGCGACCTGCAGCAGAAGCTCACCGTGGCGGCCAAGGGTGAAATCGCCGAGCTCAGCGACACGATCAACGGCATGATCGATACGCTGGCGACGTTCGCCGACCAGGTCACGACGGTGGCGCGCGAGGTCGGCGTCGAAGGCAAGCTGGGCGGGCAGGCCAAGGTCCCCGGCGCGTCGGGAACCTGGAAGGGCCTGACCGAGAACGTCAACCGTCTTGCCGCGAACCTGACCACGCAGGTGCGCGCGATCGCCGAGGTGGCGACGGCCGTCACGCAAGGCGACCTGACGCGCTCGATCACGGTCGAGGCGCGCGGCGAGGTGGCAGCGCTGAAGGACACGACCAACGAAATGATCCGGAACCTCCGCGACACCACGCGGAAGAACACCGAACAGGATTGGCTCAAGACCAACCTTGCCAAATTCAGCCGGATGCTGCAGGGACAGAAGAACCTGAACACCGTCGGCCGGCTGATCCTGTCCGAGCTCGCCCCTGTCGTCGCCGCGCAGCACGCGGTCTTCTACGTCCTTGATACCAGCCGCGACCAGCCCAAGATGACGTTGCTCGCGAGCTACGGCGCCAAGAGCCAGAGCGCGATCGGCAACCAGCTCGACCTGGGCGAAGGGCTGGTGGGCCAGTGTGCGGTCGAAAAGCAGAAGATCCTGCTGTCCAACGTTCCTCCAGACTACATCACGATCTTTTCGGGTCTGGGCGCCGCGTCGCCGCAGAACGTCCTGGTGATGCCGGTGATCTTCGAGGGCCAGGTCAAGGGCGTGCTGGAGCTCGCCTCGTTCGAGCGCTTCAGCCCGACGCACGAGGCGTTCCTCGATCAGCTCGCGGAAAGCATAGGCATCGTGATCAACACGATCGAAGCCAACACGCGCACCGAGGACCTGCTGACCCAGTCGCAATCGCTGGCACAGGAGCTGCAGAGCCGGCAGCAGGAACTGCAGCAGACCAACCAGGAGCTGGAGGAGAAGGCCGGGCTGCTGGCGCACCAGAACCAGGAGGTCGAACGCAAGAACCAGGAAGTCGAGCAGGCCCGCAAGGCGCTGGAGGAAAAGGCGGAACAGCTGGCGCTGACCTCGAAGTACAAGTCGGAATTCCTGGCGAACATGTCGCACGAGCTGCGCACGCCGCTCAACAGCCTGCTGATACTGTCCGACCAGCTTTCGCGCAATATCGAGAACAACCTGTCGCCGAAGCAGGTCGAATTCTCCAAGACGATCCATGCCTCGGGCAACGATCTTCTGACGCTGATCAACGACATTCTCGATCTGTCGAAGATCGAGTCCGGCACCGTGCTGGTCGATCCGATCGACCTGCTGCTCGACGAGCTGAAACGCTACGTCGAGCGCACGTTCCGCCACGTCGCCGAGGCGAAAAGCGTCGATTTCATCATCCGCCTCGATCCGACGCTGCCGAAGTCGATGTTCGCCGACAGCAAGCGGCTGCAGCAGGTGCTGAAGAACCTTTTGTCGAACGCATTCAAGTTCACGCACGAAGGCCACGTCACGCTGAGCATCGAGCCCGCCAAGAGCGGCTGGCACCCCGACAACGAGAACCTGAACCGGGCGCCGGACGTCATCGCGTTTTCGGTGACCGACACCGGCATCGGCATTTCCTCCGAAAAGCAGCAGATCATCTTCGAGGCATTTCAGCAGGCCGACGGCAGCACCAACCGGAAATACGGCGGGACCGGCCTGGGCCTGGCCATCAGCCGGGAGCTTTCGCGGTTGCTCGGCGGGGATATCCGGCTGGTCAGCGCCCCGCGAGTTGGCAGCACGTTCACGCTGTATCTGCCGCAGATCTATACGCCGCCGCGCCCGCGCAAGAGCGCCGCGACGCGGTCCGGCGGCGATGGCTCGCCGTACGGCAAGACCGCGCTCGCGGCGCTTGATCCGGGAGGCAAGCCGGACGACGGATACGCCACCGGCTACCGCGGCGGCGATGCCGCCCCGACGCGTCGCGACGAAGTGGGCGCGACGCGCTTTCCCGGGCACCTGGTCAACGAAGTCGGCGACGACCGCGACGCGATCAGCCTCGGCGACAAGACGCTGCTGATCGTGGAAAACGATCTTGCCTTCGCGCGCTTCCTGCTCGATGCGGCGCGCGAACAGGGCTTCAAGGGCATCGTCACGTCGCAGGGAGTGGCGGCGCTGGCGCTGGCCGTGCAGTTCCATCCGTCGGCGATCAGCCTCGACCTTTTCCTGCCCGACATCAACGGGTGGCGCGTGCTGCACCGGATCAAGAACGACGGCGCCACGCGACACATCCCGGTCGCGATCATCTCGACCGACGAATCGCGCGAACAGGCGCTCAATGCCGGCGCGTATTCGTTCGTCGCGAAGCCAATCCAGAACAAGGAGATCCTCGATGCCCTGCTGGCGAACCTGAACCGGTTCGCGCAGCGCACCGAAAAGAGACTGCTGCTGGCGTCGGCGGACGCGCACATGGTCGATCAATTGACCGAGTATCTGCGCGCCGACGATGTGCGGATCGTGTCCGTCGCCGATCGCAGTGCGGCGGCGCAGGTGGTCGCGCGCGAAGCCGTCGACTGCCTGGTGCTGGACGTCAGGCTTCCTGCCGGCAATGGCGCCTGGCACGCCGACGAAGCCGAATCCCCGGTCGACAGCCTGCCGGTCATCCTGTACGGCGGCGGCGCCAGAGGGGCGAACGGGGTCGATGGCTGGCGCAGCCTCGCGCGGAGCGTGGTCGTGCGCGACGTGCAGTCGCTGGAAGGTCTGCTCGACCAGGTGAGCCTGTTGCTGCACCGCGATCCCGCGCGGATACCCGAGGCGCAACGCACCGTGCTGCGGCGACTGCGCGAGTCGAATCAAGTGCTGAACGACAAGCGCGTGATGATCGTCGACGACGACATGCGCAACATCTTCGCCCTGTCGTCGCTGCTCGAGGACCAGGGGATGGTCGTCGTGTCGCACGACAACGGCCGCGACGCGATCCGGCATCTGAATGCGCATCCCGACATCGACGTCGTGCTGATGGACATCATGATGCCGGAGATCGACGGCGTCGACACCATACGCGAGATCCGCAAGATTCAGGCCTGCCGCGACCTGCCGATCATCGCGGTCACCGCCAAGGCGATGAAGGGCGACCGCGAAAAATGCATGGAAGCAGGAGCCTGGGATTACCTGTCGAAGCCGGTCGACACCGAGCTGATGGTCGGCGTACTGCGCGCGTGGCTTTCGCGGTGACCGACGCGGCTTGCAACCGGCGGTGCGCCGACAATGTCGCAGGACGGGGCTGCGACGATTGCGGGCAACTCGCCGGCGACGCCTGAGCATGGACTTCGCCGCATGAACGAATCCGCCAGGGCGAACATTTTGGTCGTCGACGACCGGAAGGACAAGCACGTCGTCTTCCGGGCGATCCTCGACGAGCTCGGCCAGAACCTTTACGCTGCGACGTCGGGCGAGGATGCGCTGCGGCATGTGCTGCAGCGAGACTTCGCCGTCATTCTCCTAGACGTCAACATGCCGGGCCTCGACGGCCTCGAGACGGCCGCGCTGATCCGCAGCCGGACGAAATCGGCGCACATCCCGATCATCTTCATCACGGCCGACTATGCCGACGAAATGCGCATCGCCAGAGGATATTCGCTCGGAGCCGTCGACTACCTGAGCTCGCCGGTCGTGCCGGAAATCCTGCGCTCGAAGGTCAAGGTGTTCGTCGACCTGTATCTGCTCGCCGAGCAGGCGAAGCGGCGCGCCGAGGAGCATCTGGCGCTCGCCGACGAGCGCGCCGCGCGCTCGGCCGCCGAGCGCGCGAATGCCCGTTTCGCCTTTCTCGCGCAGGCGAGCGCGGCGCTTTCGCGCTCGCTTGAATTCGACGCAACGGCGCGCGAGCTGGCCCGGCTCGCCGTGCCTTTCCTGGCCGACGCCGTTGCGCTCACCCTTCCCGGCGAGGACGGCGTCGAGGTGCGCACCGAGCTGGCCTGGGCCGGCCCGCAGTCGGGGCACGCACTGTGCAGCGAATCGATCGCGGCGGTCGAATGCGCCTGGTGGCGCGACGCGATCGGCCGCGTGCTGGCGACCGGCGTCAGCGAATCGTTTCCCAACCTCGTCACGGCGGGCGCCGGCAACGGCTCCGCCGCCGCGCCGTCCGCGCATCCTGAGATTCCGCGCGGCTGGCCGCTCCATTCACTGCTGGTCCTTCCGCTGCTCGCCCGCGGCCGGACCCTCGGTGTCGTGTCGCTGGGCATCACGTCCGCGACGCGCGCGATCGACGCCGACCTGGTCGCCGTCGCCGCAGACGTCGCCAGCCGCGCCGCGATCGCGCTCGACAACGCGCTGCTGTATCAGAAGATCCACGAGCAGGACCGGCGCAAGAACGAGTTTCTGGCGATGCTCTCGCACGAGCTGCGCAACCCGCTCGCGCCAATCACCAACGCGGTGCAGGTCCTGCAATCGAACCAGGCCGATAGCAGGAAGCACGACTGGGCCCGCGAGGTCATCGGCCGCCAGGTCAGGCAGCTCGCCCGCCTGGTCGACGACCTACTCGACGTCTCGCGGATTACGCAGGGCAAGATCGAGCTCAAGATCGAATCGGTCGACGTGGCCGACGTCGTCGCCGTCGCGGTCGAGACCGTGCGGCCGTTCATCGAGGCGCAGGAGCACGCGCTCAGCGTTCTGCTGCCGGAGCAGCCGATGCGGATCCGCGGCGATTTCGCGCGGCTGGCGCAGGTGCTCGCGAATCTTCTGAACAACGCGGCCAAGTACACCGACCGCCACGGGCGGATCTCGCTCAGCGCCGAGCAGCAAGGGGGAGAGGTCGTCTTTCGCGTCCGCGATTCGGGCATCGGTATTCCGCCCGCGGCGGTAACGACGATCTTCGACCTGTTCACCCAGGTCGAGCAGACGCTCGACCGCTCGCAGGGCGGCCTCGGCATCGGCCTCACCCTGGTCAAGCGCCTGGTCGAGATGCAGGGTGGCAGCGTGAGTGCCTTCAGCGCCGGCAAGAACCTCGGCAGCGAGTTCACCGTGCGCCTGCCGGCCGCGCCGGTCGATCAGCGCGTCGCGCCCGGGCGCCTCGCGGCGGACCGCTACCCGGCCTCCAGCCCCAAGGAATTCCATGTGCTGATCGTCGACGACAACCGCGACGCGACCGACAGCATGGCGATGCTGCTGACGATGGAAGGCTACGACGTCAAGGTGGCCTACGACGGACCGCAGGCGCTGGCCGCCGTCCAGGCGGCCCGCCCCGACGTGGTCCTGCTGGACATCGGCCTGCCCGGCATGGACGGCTTCCAGGTTGCCCGGCAGCTGCGCGCCGAAGCCGACAACCGCGGCATCGTCATCGTCGCGGTCTCGGGCTACGGGCAGGAAGAGCATCGGCTGCGCTCGAGCGAGGCCGGCTGCGACCACCACCTGGTCAAGCCGATCGAGCCCGCCGTCGTCAGCGAACTGCTGGCTTCGCTGCATTCGAGCCGGCACGGCGCTTCACCCGAAAACATCGTCCGCCTGCGCAGGTCCGCCGAGTAGCCGCCGCCGGGCCGAGAGGCGCGCAGGCCCGCGTCGCCGGCGTCTCCTGGCGCGGCCCTTATCATAACAAGATACTATGATACATATATATTAAATAGAATTGAACTATTGCTGTCGATCGGCGATCATACCTCCGTCAAACATCAACCGGAGTGCTACGAGATGCCGACCGATCGCAAGCCTTTCCCCAACCACGAGGGCAGGAACGTACCCGAGGTTTCATTGCGCGTCCGCCGCGACGGCGAGTGGGCCACGCTGACCAGCGACGAACTTTTCGCGCACAAGAACGTCGTCGTCTTTTCGCTGCCGGGCGCCTTCACGCCGACCTGCTCGTCGACGCACCTGCCCCGCTACAACGAGCTCGCGCCGGCATTCAAGGCCGCGGGCATCGATTCGATCGTCTGCATCGCCGTCAACGACCCGTTCGTCATGGAAGCCTGGGCCGGCGACCAGGAGGCGGCGAACGTCACGCTGCTGCCCGACGGCAACGGCGAGTTCACCGAAAAAATGGGCCTTCTGGTCGACAAGAGCGACCTCAACTTCGGCAAGCGCTCGTGGCGCTACTCGATGCTGGTGCGCGACCGCCGGATCGAGAAGATGTTCATC